>JBDNCP010000075.1:0-22405 GCA_046719575.1 Cyanobacteriota bacterium | reverse complement strand
AAACCCTTAACCCGTTATGTCTGACGTTCTTTCTCCCGCAATCAGCGATCGCATTTGCAAGCATATGAACGAAGACCACGCCGACGCAGTCTTGCTCTATGCCAAGGTCTACGGCGGGGCAGAAGCAGCCACAGCGGCAAAGATGGTGTCGATTGACCCAGAAGGAATGATGCTGGAAGTGCAGGTAGATGGCGCAGCCATTCCCACGCACGTCAGCTTTGACCACACGCTGCAAGACTCGGAAGACGCGCATCAAACGCTGATTGCAATGGTGCGTGAGGCGCGATTGCGATTGAAGGCGCAAGGTGAATAGGAATCATTGCGCCTGCTAGCCCCTCACCTTGAGGCTAACTTTGCCGGATGCGGGTCGGCGGGCCAGCCGAATAGTGCTAGGCATCACACCCACCATGAGTGCGAAGGATTCATCGGGAATGCGGGCAATGGTGGGCGCATCGAAATAGGTTTCAAACTGATTCAGAATCTTTTTGGCCCGCTGAATCGCCTCAGAAGTGTCGGTAAACTGCTGCGTCAGGCGAATCCACTGCCGCCGAATCAGGTACGCTTCCTGGCGTTCTTCGTGGGTTTCTGGAGCCACGAGCGACAGGTTTCCCACCGGAATGACCTTTTGGCAGTCGGCATCAAACACGCCGCCGACCGCCGCGCCGGGCCCGGCAAACTCGGCGTGGAACTGTTTATAGAGAACGAGTCCGTTGCGCTTGCGTTTGTTCACTGCAAGCACCCGCCCTTCTCGGATATAGCGCAACAGCTCGTCTGGATTTGTGCAGTCAATGATTTGCACGGGGGTGTTTGCAGCAGATTCGCTAGAGGATCGCTCGGCCATAGCCGAGATCGAGGGAGACTGGAGGCTCTCTTTAGAAGAATAGTCTGAACTTGCGGGGTTTAGGCGATCGCCCTTCACAACAGGTTGAGAAACTTCTGCATTCTCTAGCAGACCATTCTGTTGAGTCGTCAAAGGGGTGGACGAAGGAGACAAATTGCGATCGCTAACAACAGCAAAATCTTGACAAGAGGAATCTTGACGGTTCCCTTTAGTGGTATCTAGCATGTTCCCACAAAGCTCTGAGGACAGACAGCAGTCCATGTCTAGATTTAATTCTAAGGGCCGCAAATCTAGAACGCATCGAAACCCATCATAGCTTTATAAAGCCCTGGTAAAAGTTAGATGCGGCAATTTAAACCTCTCATAAAGTTGCGTCAGCACCACTCCGCCAAGCTCCCAAAAAGCCCTCTACAGCTTACTACCCTGTGCCGAGCAGCCGCGCGGTTGCAGAAGTGATTCCATTCCATTCATTAAACCTCTTGCATGAATGCTGTTTTGAGGGCGTGAATCGTGGCGCGGTACCGCCGCGCCACGATTCACGCAAGAAGTCTATTCCATGCACGCTACCCCTGGGGCGGAGACAGGCGTTTTTGCAAGAAAAGTTGCTGTGGCTGACCCATCGCCCAAGTGAATGGGTTCCACTCTGTCTTGCTGATGCGATAGCCCGCCTTTTCATAGAGCAACCGTGCCGCTGTATTGTTTTCCAGCGTATGCAAATAGAGTTCGGCAAAGCCCCACTCAGCCGCAATGCGATCGCACGCTTGCAGCAGTTGCAGCGCAATTCCCCGACGGCGATAGCCTGACCGCACCGCTAGATTGGAAATGTAAAGGTAGCGATCGCCCACCACATTCCAAAATGCCGGACGATGCAGATTCATCTCCAGCGTGCCCACAACGCGCTCGGTCAGGGTGTCGTCGCTGCCATGCTGCTCGACGGCGACTAGGCAGGTGTAGTGCGGCGTTTTGCGATGCAACCGACCACGCAAATCGTCCAAAATGCCCGCTCGAAATAGCGGATAGGCCCACCCCAGTAGCCCATCTGGGTTGTGGAAGCTACTCGCCAGCACCTCGGCCAGATCGGATAGGTCGCGCGATCGCGCTGTCCGGATTAAAATCGTTCCAGGTTCATCTACTTGGGATATCCCACGAGGATTACCCATTAACCCAGCCAGCAACGCCGATAGAAACACGTCT
Organism: Cyanobacteriota bacterium; assembly: GCA_046719575.1. Classification (GTDB taxonomy): domain Bacteria; phylum Cyanobacteriota; class Cyanobacteriia; order Elainellales; family Elainellaceae; genus Thermoleptolyngbya. The sequence goes on along the minus strand of JBDNCP010000075.1, from coordinate 20,370 downwards.
CGACCCACGGCCACGCTCGTAATCACTGCATCTCAACCATTCTAGAACGAGCGAAAGCCGAGAATGAGCAAAGGTGAGTTGCATCTGCCCCCCCTGTTCTCAGTATTCCCCCACTATTGCGCGTTCGGCATTTACAGTTACATCTACAGTTACATCTATTGCTAGATTGGGAACGCTAAAGAACAGGTAAGTCCGTGGTGCATCTGGTATTTGTGCATTTTTCATGCATTTGGTGTTCACAGTTTGGCAGCACGTTGAATTCTATGCGGCACATTATTTCTAGCCGTCACTTGATAGCGATGAACTCCCAGCAGGAGCGCAATGCATGGCGGTGATAGATTCCAACAAGCCCAAGATTCTGGTCGTCGATGACGAACCCGATAACTTAGACCTGCTCTATCGCACCTTTCACCGCGAGTACAAAGTGCTGCGGGCAGAGAGCGGGCCAGAGGCACTTAACATTTTGGCCAGCGAGGGCGGCGTGGCGGTGATCATTTCCGACCAGCGGATGCCCTCTATGAGCGGCACCGAGTTCCTCAGCCTGACTGCGACCCAATACCCCGACATTATCCGGATCATTCTCACAGGCTATACGGACGTAGAGGATCTGGTCGAAGCGATTAACTCTGGCAAGGTGTTCAAATACGTCACTAAGCCCTGGGACGATGAGGAACTGAAAGGGGTTGTGCGGCAAGCCGTAGATACTCACAATGTGCTGAAAACGCGCACTCAGGAATTGCAGCGATCGCTCCGTCAGGAATCTCTGCTCAACGCTGTCACCAACACGATTCGTGGCGCGTTGAACTATCGGCAGATCCTGCAAACCATTGTGGAAACCGTCGGCCACATGTTTGAGGTAGACTGCTGCCTGCTGCGGCCGGTTCATGATAATCACCTGGGCAATGAGGTCTTTGTCTATCGCTCTCGCCGCGTCACCGAAGCCGAAGACCACACCAGCCTTGCCCATTGTTTGGATAACGTCAGCAGCCTGGCCCATACGGTCTGGGAAACGCGAGAGGTGCAGGTCATCTACGATGCTCGCGCTGAAGAGGAACTGGTGTCTACCTGCCCCACCGAAGTTGGGCGGCAAGCCTATCGCGCCGCCAACATCGCCTCTAGTCTAGTGGTGCCGCTGATCTGCCAGCAAGAATTGATGGCGGTGCTGGCGCTGCATCAGTGCGAAACGCCGCGCACTTGGCAAGACGACGAGGTGCAACTGGTGGTGATGGTGTCGGATCAGGCGGCACTGGCGTTGTCGCAGGCCAAGGCTTATGAACAGGTGCGATCGCTCGCCCGTCGAGAAGCGCTGGTGAACACCATTACCACGGCGATCCGCTCCAGCCTCGACCCGCAGGATATCTTCTCTGCCATTACCCAAAAGCTGGGGCAGGCCATCCATGCCGACGGTTGCGCCCTGTCGCTGTGGACGGAGGGCAACGAGTTTGTGCAGTGCGTAGGGCTACATGAACTCACCCACGACGGCAAAGAAGTGTCTTCCGGGCTGCCGCTCGACGAGTGGGGGCGGAGTGATCCCAGTTCCCGCCACCAGTTGCCCCTGTCACTAGTGCCGATTTCGGGCAATCCCGTGCTGCAACGGCTGCTGTCTACCCAGGCTCCGGTGGTGATTGACGACCTCAGCCAGCATCCAGAGCTAAACGTGCCTGACCTGCCGCTGCGATCGCCCGCTCGCGCCCTGCTAGTGGTGCCGCTGCTGAGTGATGGTCAGATTATCGGCAGTATTTCGCTACGCCAGATGCATCACCCGCGCCAGTGGTCGGTCGATGAGATTGAACTGGCTCAGGCAGTGGCGGCACAGGCGGCGATCGCCGTGCAGCAGTCTCGCCTTTATCAAAAAACTCGCCAGCAAGCCGAGCAGCTTTTGGAACTTGATCGCCAGAAGACCGAGTTTTTCCAGAATATATCCCATGAATTTCGCACGCCGCTCACCCTCACCATCGGCCCTCTAGAGTCGGCCGTCTCTCAACAGCAGGGACTCAGCTTTGAGCAGTCGCAAATTGCCCTGCGCAACTCGCGCCGTCTGCTGCGGCTGGTAAACCAACTGCTCGATCTCCAGCGACTAGATGCTGGCCGGATGCAGCCCAGCTTCCGTCCTTGCGATCTGCGTGATTTTACCAGTCAGATCATCGACAGTTTCCGGCCCTATTGCGAGAAGAAGCAGATCCACCTGATTACCCACCTAGAGCCGTGCCCGCCAGTCTATCTGGATGTCGAAAAATTCGATAAGGTGCTATATAACCTGCTGTCAAACGCTGTAAAGTTCACGCCATCGGGTGGCACAATCACGGTCACTGTAGCTCCAGCGGGGGATCATTGCCAGATTCGCGTGCAGGATACAGGCATCGGCATCCGCGCTGACCAAATTCCGTATCTGTTTGAGCGGTTCCGCCAGGCAGATGGCTCTGCTAGTCGCAGCTACGAGGGTAGCGGTTTGGGGCTGGCGCTGGTGAAAGAACTGGTGGAAATGCATGGTGGCCAGGTGACGGTGGAGTCGGTCTATGGCGAAGGCACGTCTTTTATTGTGTGGCTGCAAACCGGGCTGACGCATCTACCCTCAGATCAGGTCATTGAGATTCCTGCTGAGTTGGAGCATAGCCGCTCTACGGTGGAACTGGCGGATATTGAAGGAGAACCTGCCTTCTCTCAATCAGAGCCTGCTGCTGGCGCGATCGCCCCTCTCCCCACTGCCTCTACCCCTCATATCACGGGCGCACCTGCTCTGGAGTCTCTGCCAAGTAGTAGCCCCGCATTGCAAAACACGATTTTGGTCGTGGACGACAACGCCGATATGCGCGGCTACGTGTCTGGTATATTGCAACAGGCGGGCTATCAGGTAATCACCGCTCGCAACGGAGCCGAGGGCTTTATGATGACCCAGGTGCATCGTCCGCAGCTAATCCTGACGGATCTGATGATGCCCTTGGTGTCGGGGCTAGAGCTAATCCAGATGGTGCGCCAGGATGAGGATCTGAAGGGTACGCCCATTGTGCTGGTGACGGCTAAAGCCGACGAGGAAACCCGCATTGAAGGAGCCGAAAAGGGAGCCGATGGCTATCTCTCTAAGCCATTTAATGCGCGAGAACTGTTGGCCGAGGTGCGGAACCTGCTGGCGCTGAAAGAGAGTGAGCGGCGGGTGGCGGAGCTAAACACCTACCTGACAGAATCGGTGCTGAAGCGATTTTTGCCGCCGTCGCTGGTGGAAAAAGCGGCGCGGGGCAACTTGGCGCTGGATCTGCGGCCAGAGCCGCGCATGATCACCGTCCTGTTTAGCGACATTATCGGCTTCACACAATTGTCCAACACGCTGCGATCGCGCCGGGTTGCCGAACTGCTGAACGAGTATCTGACGGAAATGACCCACGCCATTTTTGAACATGGCGGCACGGTCGATAAGTTTATGGGCGATGCGATTTTGGCGATTTTTGGTGCGCCAGAGGAAATCAGCCCGAATGAGCAGGTGAAGCGGGCGATCGCCGCTGCCCAGCAGATGTATCGCACCCTCGACAAGCTCAACGAGCGTTGGCAAGCCCAGGGCATTAGCCGCGTCCAGTTTCGCTGCGGCATCCACCAGGGAACTGCCGTTGTCGGAATGTTCGGCGGCTCCGAGCGCACCGACTACACTGCCATTGGCCCCAGCGTCAACATTGCCGCCCGCATTCAGGAGGCTGCTGAACCTGACACGATTTTGGTATCCGCCGCTGTGGCCGATTATCTGGATCAGCACACCATCACCAAATTCAGCCCGCTGGAACTGAAGGGGGTCGATGAAACCGTGCTGACCTTTGCCATTCGCATTGATCACCTAGACGAGGCGATCGCCAAGGCAGAAGAATAACAAAAATAAACGGGTTGGCCGTCGATCGGCAGTGGCTCTTCCCTGAAGCCACTGAACCCTTTGCAGCCTGAAAAGCGAGCAATCCAAAAAGCACCCATCTAAAATCCAAAATCACCAGTCTAAAATCGCTTCAGACCTTGCCGGATTTCTTGTCCCAAAATTGCGCCCGTGATCAGGTGATAGGGCAGCAGCCAAAACACGACCGGATAGAGCCAGTAGAAAAACAGCAGCAGCAGTAGCGGATAAAACCCAAGAATCGACAGTGCCAGGGCAACTGCTAGATTAATTGCGTAAAACCGCAGCGCAAAGCGTCCTGGCTGAAAGGTTTGGGCAATCTCTGGCTGCTTGAGCAAATGGCGCACATAGCGATTTTGGAAATAGAACGAGATGCCGTTGACCAAGCCTGCGGCCGCTAAAAGAATAGGCAGCGATTGGCCAAAGGGCACCCCATTGGCAAAGTCTGTGCCCCGGCTCCAGTGCCAAGCAACAAGGGCGATCGCCAGTGCCGCACACAGCAGCGTCCACAGCAGGTAGGAAAGCCGGAAGCGCTTGAGGATTGCCAGACGGCTCTGAGATGGCGGAGAAGAGAGACTGCTCATAACAGGTGGATAAAGTGGATAAATTAGGGGATCATTGAGGGCTGAGAGGGCAGGATTGATAGATCGCAATCTTAACTTTAGTTATGTTTTGAGGTCTGTGTTCCCAGATCAAAGTACAAGGAAAGTAGACGGCTGAATTCGCTTCGATGCTCGGACCCGACCGCTACGCCTCAGAGTACACCTGGCTAGAGTACACCTGGAGGATTTTCCCATGAGCATTGACCATCAGGCCCGCGAACGCCTCGCTCAACAGCGCCAGCACGCTGAAAATCTGCAAGACAATATGCTGGAGCGTGCCGAAGAAGAACTGGCAGCGGCTGGCGAGTCTCATATTGCTGAACAAGCACGAGAAGCCTTGACCGAACAGCGGTTGCATGAGCAGCAGTTGCAAAACAATATGCTAGAACGGGCAGAGGAGGAAGTCGGCTCGACCCAATCCTGAACCGCTTTTTGAACCGCTTTTTGAACCGCTTTTTGTAGACCCATCAATTCATGCAGATTCGGGTTCGGCCGTTTACCGTTCACAAGCGAGTGCCGCTCACCATCAGCCGGGGAACCACGGCGGAAAGCACGAACCTGTGGCTGGTTTTGGAACATGACGGCATCGAAGGCTGGGGCGAAGCGTCACCTTTTGCGGCCGGGCGATCGCCCCAAACCACCGACGCGATCGCCGCTGCGCTAGAAGCCGCTGCACTGCACCTAGCAGACTATACGCCCTACGACCAGCAGGCGATCGCCGCCCGACTCCGCGATCTGAAAATGCCCTCAGCGGCTTGCACGGCGCTGGATCTGGCGCTGCACGACTGGCTGGGCAAAAAAGCGGGACTGCCGCTATGGAAACTGTGGGGGCTAGAGCGCGATCGCATCGTGCCGACCTCCGTCACCATCGGCATCAACACGCCAGAAGCCGCCCAGCAGCGGCTGCGGAGCTGGCTGGAGCTAACCCAGGTTCACGCGGTGAAAATCAAGCTGGGCAGTCCGGCGGGGCTGGCGGCCGATCGCGCCATGTTCTCAGCGGTGCTGCCAGATGTGCCTACGGGCGCAAAGGTAAGCGTGGATGCCAACGGCGGCTGGGACTTGGCGGGGGCGATCGCCATGAGCCACTGGCTGGCAGAGCAAGGCGTTACATATCTGGAGCAGCCGTTGCCACCGGGACAGGAAGCCGACTTGCCCGCGCTCTATCGCGAGTCGCCGCTGCCGCTGTTTGCCGACGAAAGCTGTTTTGACCGCGCCGATATTCCCAAACTGGGCGATCGCGTCCACGGCATCAACATCAAGCTGATGAAGTCTGGCGGGCTGAGCGAGGCGCTGGCAATGGTTCACACCGCCCAGGCTCACGGATTGCAGTTGATGTTTGGCTGCTATTCTGACAGCACGCTGGCCAACACCGCCGCCGCCCACCTCACGCCCTTTGCCACTCACGTCGATCTGGATAGCCATCTGAACTTGCTAGACGACCCCTTTCGGGGTGCGGAAATGCAAGACGGGCGGCTGATTCCGGGCGATCGCCCTGGCTTAGGAGTTTACCGCTAGGGCTGCACTTCAATGATGCCGCCACCCAAGACGCGATCGCCCTTCTCAGAATCTTGCCCGTCGCCGTCATACCACACAGCGGCTTGCCCCGGCGTAATGCCAAACTGCGGCTCGTCGAAGGTAATCTTCAGGCGAGTCGCGTCGTCGTTGAGCGGAACCAGCGTAGCAGGAACGGGCGTAGCGCGATAGCGGGGCTGCACCAGAGCGCGAATCGGCCCGCTGGGAGCAGCGATCGACACCCAGTTGACCCGCTGCACGGTGCATTCCGCTTGGTAGACGCTAGCGCGATCGCCCACAATCACCTGATTGCGCCCCACGTCGATGCCCACGACATACAGCGGTTCCGCCGCCGCCACGCCAATGCCCCGGCGCTGACCGATGGTGTAATGGTGGATGCCGTCGTGTTGCCCTAGCACGCGCCCCGACTGATCGACAATATCGCCCTGTTTGGGAGCCAGGTATTTGTCCAAAAAGTCGCGCATGGAGCCATGCGCCTCGATCAGGCACAAGTCCTGGCTTTCGGGCTTTTCGGCGGTGTGCAGGTTAAACTCGGCGGCTATCCGGCGCGTTTCGGTCTTGGTCTGGTCGCCGAGGGGAAAGCGGACATGAGCCAGCACTTCTTGCGGCAAATCGTAGAGAAAATAGGACTGATCTTTGCTCAGGTCTACGGCGCGGCGCAGCTCGTAGCGCCCGGTTTCGGGGTTGTGGGTAATGCGGGCATAGTGCCCTGTGGCGATCGCCTCGATCCCCAACTCCTCTTTTGCATAGCGCAGCATCGGGCCAAACTTCACCGCCCGATTGCACTGCGAACAGGGCAGCGGCGTAATGCCCGCACCATAGCCCTCTACTAGATAGTCCACAATGTTTTCCTGAAACAGATCGCGGCTATCGACAATGTGATGGGGAATGTTTAGCTCTTCGCACAGCCGCGCCGCGTCTACCATGCCTTCCGAGCAGCACTGTCCCTTGCCCTTCATCAGCCACAGCGTCACGCCCACCACGTCATAGCCCTGGTGGTGCAAGATGGCAGCAGCGGTGGAACTGTCTACGCCGCCGGAGAGGCCGACAACAATTTGGGTCATGTTGATTTGCGGGTGAGGGGAAGTACGAATGCTGGGCTTGACAGCTTGCTCAATCGCGTTTCTAAGCGTCTAGGAGCTTTTAAATTCTAGTCCAAAACGCTGGGTGGCAGGTTTAGGGTGGGATGTATGGTGGCAGCGTATCGTGAGGGCGATCGCCCCGTCCTTCAACCCGCAAGCGATAATGGAAGGCGTGCCAACTTTCTGCCCTCTGTTGCTCTCATGTCACCGCTCCCCTCCGACTCTTCCACGCTGCCCGCCGATCTGCCGTGGGCTGAAGCCGCCGAATTTGCTGAAGCCGCTGAATCTGCTGAATTTCCAGCGGCAACGGCGACCCATTCGCTCCAAGCGCCGCTGCTGGGTCAGTCGCTCGACCAGTTGACTGCGTGGGTGCAGCAGCAGGGACAGCCCGCCTATCGCGGCAAACAGCTTTATCAATGGCTCTATCAACAGGGAGCGCGATCGCTCTCCGAGGTGACCGTGTTTCCCAAGGCGTGGCGGGCAGCGCTGGCGGACTATCCCATCGGGCGATCGCAGATCCACTATCGCGCCACCGCCCCCGATGGCACGGTGAAATTTTTGCTGCGTCTAGCGGACGGCCACATCATCGAAACCGTCGGAATGCCCACTTATGCCAGCCCTCTTGATCCCCCCAAATCTCCCTTAACTAAATCCCCCTTAGCAAGGGGGACTTCCGAACCCAGCGTCTCGCCCCTGCTTTCCCGGCTGACGGTCTGCGTCTCCTCCCAGGTTGGCTGTCCGATGGCGTGCGACTTTTGCGCCACGGGCAAGGGCGGCTTTTTGCGAAACCTGGCGGCGCACGAAATCATCGACCAAGTGCTGACGGTGCAGGAAGACTTTGGGCAGCGGGTCAGCAATATTGTGTTTATGGGCATGGGCGAGCCGCTGCTAAACACGGACAACGTGCTGGCGGCCGTGCGATCGCTCAATACCGACGTGGGCATTGGTCAGCGAATGATGACGATTTCCACTGTGGGCATTCCCGGTCATATCCGCCGCCTGGCCCAGCACAAGCTCCAGGTGACGCTAGCCGTCAGCCTGCACGCCTCCAACCAGCCCACGCGAGAAGCCCTCATCCCCAGCGCCAAGCATTATCCACTAGAAGCGCTGCTCGACGAATGCCGCGAATATGTCCAGCAGACCGGGCGGCGCGTCACCTTTGAATACATCCTGCTGGCAGGACTCAACGACGAACCCGAACATGCCGAAGAACTGGCGCACCACCTGCGCGGCTTCCAGAGCCACGTCAACCTGATTCCCTACAACCCCATCAGCGAGGTGGATTACCAGCGCCCCAACGAGCGGCGGATTAAACAATTCGTGCGATCGCTCCAGGAGCATCACATCGCCGTCAGCGTCCGCTATTCACGCGGGCTAGAGGCGGACGCGGCCTGTGGGCAGTTGCGGGCGAGGAAGGGGGATGGGGTGACGGGGTGAGAAGGGGAAGGGCGGAAAAACGAAGAACGAAGAACGAAGAACGAAAAACGGAACCTCTTCTCTCTTCGTTCTTCTCTCTTCGTTCTTCTCTCTTCTCTCTTTCCTCCTACCCGCCCCACACCTTGCTCAGCACCGTCTTCGGGTCAATATCGGCCATCTTGCCCGTGGGGGACTTGATGCCTGCAAAGCGATCGCTCTGGGGCAGCAGTTTTTCGGGATCGGTGGGGCCGAACAGCGCCAGGGTAAAGACCTTCAGCGCTACAGCTAGGTGCATAGGGGCGCTATCGGTACAGAGCATCAGGTTTGCGCCAGCGATCATGGCGGCGAGTTTGCCGATGTCGGGCGGCGAGGTAATTTTGATGCCAGGGGCGGCTTGCGCCAGCGTCGCCACAAATGCCTCATCTTCGGGGCCCTTCACCACCACAATCGGTAAATCGGGCTGTTTGGTTTGAAAGTCTTGAATAATCGCCTGCCAGCTTTCGACCGGATAAATTTTATCGATGCCCTTCACCTTGGCAAGCTGGCTAGAGCCGCCGTGGATCAGCACATAGCCGCTACTGCCTAGCCCCAGCCGCGCCCGCTCGGCCTCGGCCCAGTCCAGATCTTTTTTGGGGATGGTAATAGATAGATCGGGACAGGGCGTGTCGATGCCCAGTCCCTTAAGCAAATCATGGTACATAGCAGCAGCGTATTGCTCCGTCTTTAGCGGCACGGCATCCGTGAGAAACAGGTTACTCGAACCGCTCTGATAGCCGATGCGCTTGGGGGTGCCCGTCAGCCACAGCAGCAGCCCCACACCCCAGCGCTGCCCCAGCGAAATCGCCACGTCGTAATAGCGATCGCGCAATACGCCCAGCAGGTTTGCCCAATCCGCCGGACTGTTGTTGTCTTTATAGTCAAACGACAGCACATCGCTGACCGACTTGCTGACCCGGTAGGCGCTTGTTGCCCTGGGTTCCACCACCACATCAATCTCCGCATTGGGATAGGCTTGCTTCAGGTCGTCCAGGGTGGGGAAGAACAGGATCTGGTCGCCAATTCCCCCCGGAACAAGGGCCACAACTCTCATACCACTCGTTTACTCATACATCTCCCCCAAAAGCTTACAGCAAGACGGCAAAGGGCGATCGTATCCAGAACAGCGGAGTCGCGTGGAGTTTTCATGAACCTGAGCCAGCGTCCGGTCTACTAGAATGAAGCGGGATTCAGTAGACCTTTGATCTCTGGAGTTCTGCGCTGGCTGCGGGATCTCACCTCTTAAATATTGGTGCAATTGCCATGATCGATCTCTACTATTGGCCGACCCCAAACGGGCACAAGATCACGATTTTTTTGGAAGAAGTCGGACTCGACTATCGCATCGTGCCTGTAAACATTGGCGCGGGCGATCAATTCAAGCCTGATTTCCTCAAAATTGCGCCAAACAATCGGATGCCCGCCATCATCGACCCAGCGCCTGCCGATGGCGGTGAGCCGATTTCCGTCTTTGAGTCGGGCGCGATTTTGCTGTATCTGGCAGAAAAGACGGGGCAGTTTTTGCCCAACACCCTGCGCGGGCGCAAGACCGTCACCGAGTGGCTATTTTGGCAGATGGGCGGGCTGGGGCCGATGGCGGGACAAAACCACCACTTTTCGCAATACGCGCCAGAAAAAATCCCCTATGCGATCGCCCGCTATGTAAACGAAACCAATCGGCTCTACGGCGTGCTAGATCGGCAACTCCAGGGGCGCGCCTATATCGCAGGCGAATACTCCATCGCAGACATGGCCTGCTATCCCTGGATTGTGCCCTACGAGCGGCAGCAGCAAAACCTGGAGGACTTCCCCAACCTCAAGCGCTGGTTTGAAACAATGCGCGATCGCCCTGCTGTCATCCGCGCCTACGAGCAGGGACAGCCCTTTAGCAACACCCCCACCGTCAACGACGACAGCCGCAAGATCCTCTTTGGGCAAACCGCCGCCTCGCTCCAGCCACCCGCTGAATAAGCCCCAACACCCTACCGCCCTACATCTCCAGCCAACTGGAGAATTTAGAATAGAGGCGTGAACTTTTTGGAGACGAAGATGCTAGCGCACGAAAAACCAATGAGAATTGGTGAAGTGGCCAGAGTAAGCGGCCTGCCTATCAAGACTATTCGCTATTACGACGAGTTGGGCTTGCTGAAAGTCTCCGGTAGAACGGAAGGCGGCTATCGGCTCTTTGACTCAAATGTATTTGGTCGGCTGCGCTTCATCAAACGCGCCCAGAGCCTCGGTCTGAGCCTGATGGAAATTAAAGAATTTCTAGCAGTCTATGACCAGGGAAACTTACCTTGCGATCATATTCGTGAAAAGCTGGAAGATAAGTTAATTGAAATCGAGCAGCAAATCCAACAGCTTCAAATTCTCAAACAAGAACTGGGCGGGCTACTGTCGGGCTGGCAGGCAGTGCCAACCGCTTCGGCGGAAACAATTTGCCCAATTATAGAACGGAGCTAGGCGATATCTGAACGGTCTTGAGATTCCCTGCGCTTTACACCCTGCGCTTTACAGCTTTTGCGAAGCTCTGCTATAGAGTAAACCTCTTGCATGAATGCTGTTTTGAGGGCGTGAATCGTGGCGCAGTACCGCCGCGCCACGATTCACGCAAGAAGTCCGGTGTGAAGCGTGTTGACGCAGCCGTAGGATCGGGAATAGATCTTAGGGATTGCAGTAGGCACACTGAGCGGGGTCGGCAAATTCTTGCCCATCGGGATAGCGTACAGTTTTCGTAAAGCCGCAGCGGGCGCAGCGGTAAATTGCGGCTAGCGTCAGGTCGGTGGGTGCGTGGCAGAGTCCACAGGGCAACCCTGGCTGGCGATCGCCCACGTCAAAACCGGGCGCGTGGCATTGGGGACAGGTCTGTTGCAGCTTGCGGATAAGGTCTTGCGTAGCCAGGGCGATCGCCTTCATCCGCGTAGGGTTCATCATGGCCCGCATATCGGTTTCCAGGTGGGCGTGGCCATGGCGCTTTAGAGTGTCTGTCACAATGTCTCGCAGTTGCTCGGCTTGCGTAATGCCTTTGTGAATCTCGGTCGGGTGGCTGCCCTCTGCCGCAGGCATCACCACCAGACCATGACTCGGAAAGCCCACTGAGTTGGCAAATTCTAGCGCTGCCTCCAGGCTGTCTACTTGTTTGTGGCTATAGTTGGTGTCGGGCGTAGCGGCATAGCCCGCAATCTCCAGCCCATGTCGCTGATCGACGAGTAGCACGAGTTCCCGATTGAGCGACACATAGGGCATCAGCGGATGGGGGCCAAAACTGCCCTCGCTGGCGATTGCCAAATCTGCGCTCAACGCGGCCCCCGTCGATTTCAGCGCGTGCATCGCCTTGAGCCGTGCTGTCGCAAGCTGATCTGCTGGCCGCTTTACATCGCGGGTAAAGGTGCCAAACTGGTCGCTGTCGAAGCCGCTGGGAACCACGATTTCTAATGCAAACGCGGAGGTTAGGAGTGGGGCGATCGCCTCCTCCTTGCGGTGCATAGTTGCCAAAATAGCCGTGCGCCCGGTGAACCAGTGGGAAGACATTGAGGAGAATGGGAGTATTAAAGCCTCGAAGCTCGTTGACTGACAAATACCGCTGGCGGCTAGGAAGCCGCGCCTACCCAGGCGAAACCCGCCTACGCGGGTTTGGGTCAGGGTAGAGAGTCGGCGAAGGCCAACTTCGTGGATGGAGCAGCGGTTTCAACCGCCTAGTGCCCAGGTTTTGTCGGTCAATTAGCCTCGAAGTGCTATTTTACTTGACTAATGTCCCTAGAGGCTATCCTCATCTTCTTTTCTTATCTCTCCTGATGCGCCTCCCCATCACCGGGCCACCGTCACCGGAAACCGTAGCTCGAATGGTGTAAACCGGCCAGAAGTGACTGGGCGACCCCGCAGCACCAACTCATAAGCGCCAGCGCGGGGAAAGGTGACTGTGGCTCCAGGAATGCCCCGGCGACCCTCGGCAGAGACGGCTTGCAGGGTAGGCGACAGAATCGGCGCATCCCCCTGGCGGCGCGGGCGAGCATAAACCTCAAGCTGGCAGGTGCAATCAGACAGGGGAATCGTCTGTCCGCCGCGTCGGGCCAGCGCAAACCAGACCTGGCTGGCGACCCCAGCGCGGGGATTGTCTCGCGGCCCGATATGCACCATGCCGCCGACCTCGCCCGACACCTGCACCTGATGGGCGCGAACTGGCGCAATGGGGGCAAGACCAACCCTGCTGTCTGTGGCCAGCAGCAAACTTAGCAATGCCAGCAGGCTGAGATGGCCCAGGCTGAGATTGCTAAGATTACAGATGACGCGACGGGGATTCAGCATACCACTCCTCTTGACCCAACAGTTTCCAGACCCAGCGGCCGCGCAGCAGCAGCACACTCAAGCTGACACCACTCAGGGCGATCGCCCCGGCCCAATTCCAACCTGTGGGCGCTACTCCGAGATAGGTAGAACCAATGGCGATCGCGTGCGCCGTTGCCAGCAGCAGTGCAGGAACCGATAGCAGATGCAGCATCCGCCAGGTTTCACCCAGCCCCTTTTGCGCCCGGTCAAAGCTCGTCAGGGCAGCGGGGAGGATTGCCAGCAGAGCAGCGGCTCCGGCGGCGATCGCCCCCTGGTGTTGCGGCAGCATAAAGGCGATCGCCTGCCAGTTCCAACCCCAAGTGTGTTCCGCCATGTGTAGGGTGTGCGCTGCCGCCAATACAAACGCCCCCACACCCAGCGCCCGCCGCACCTTTAGCAGCCCGCTCCAAATGCGGCCGAGGGGCCGGGCCGCCAGCGCCAGCATCAGGCAAAGCAAACTGGCGTGACCCGTGAAGTCGGTCATGGTGTCGCCTGTCCGCAGCAGCGTCAAAATGCCGATGCTCAGCGTCACCCAGCCGCCCAGTCGATAAAGCTGGCTGCGCTGGTCGGCGCTCAGCCACGCCGCAGAGGTGCCCACACCCAGCATAGTTGGCAGTGTGCCCAGCCCAAAGGCCAGCATAGTGGCGCTGCCCAGCCAGGGATTGCCCGTGTCGGCGGCTTTGAGTTGGGCGGCATAGAGAAACCCACAGGGAAACAGACCCCAGACTGCACCAAGCAGCAGGGGCGTGGCAACATGGGGGCGATCGCCCAATCGCTGCATCAGGCGACCCAACCAGTCGTGCAGCCTGCCCGCCGACAAGGGATGCAGCAGCGGCACCCTGGGCAGCAGGCTGGGCGCAACCTGCACCAGCCCAAACCACACCAGCAGCCCGCCCGTTAGCACTGCCATCAGCCGCCTGACCCAACTACCCACGCCCGCAAGCTGTCCACCCGCCAGCACTGCCGAGCCGACCGCACCGATCGCCAGCCCCGCTATCGCATAGCTGAAGACGCGCCCTATATTCAAAAGAATGTGAAAAATAAACTGCTGCCAGGGGGTTGGGGGCTTGTCCTGCACCTTTGCCAGAGAAAATGCTGCCGTCAACGGGCCGCACATTCCCACGCAGTGTCCAAAACTCCCCAGAAATCCCAGGGTCATGACTAGCAGCAGATCCACCATGCCTGCTCAACAAAACCTGTATGTTGCAATGAGATACATTTCAGAACTCTAGGTCATCATGGCTCCAAACATGACGACTCTAGACATCAGATTGATGGCAGGTGAAACAAGCCAAACAGCGCGATCGCCCTTGACGTTTCGAGGTTCCTCTACCCTAAGCGTTGTCTAATAAGATGTCAAAAGACAGGCTGTCAAAGTTGCCGTCAAAGTTACTGCCAAAGTTACTGCCAAAGTTACTGCCAAAGTTACTGCCAAAGTTACTGCCAAAGTTGCCCTCAAAGTTACTGCCAAAGTTGTCCTCAGAGGAATAACCAATGGGATAGCAGTAGCCACAGCAGCTAGCGCAGGGGGCAGACTCCGCCCCGGTGACTCCCCGTCCTGCAATGGTCGCAAAGGCTACTGCGAGATCCGCCGCTGAGGATCGACAGCGGTAAGATGAAGAAATATTGCTAATTTGAGGCAACCCATGACGGCAAACGTTGAAATCTATACCTGGAGTACCTGTCCGTTTTGTATCCGCGCCAAGGCTCTGCTGAACAAGAAGGGCGTGAACTTTACAGAATATTGCATTGATGGCGACGAAGCCGCCCGCGCCGCAATGGCAGATCGTGCCAATGGCCGCCGTTCCTTACCGCAGATTTTTATTGATGGCGTTCATGTTGGCGGCTGCGACGACCTACACGCGCTGGATCGGCAGGGTAAGCTAGACGCGATGCTGGCAGGCGCTTGAGGGCGGCAGGGGGAGCGGGAGAGCGCAGGGGAGGGAGTAGTAGAGCCATCACCTCGTCAGCCCATCACCCCGTCACCTCATTACCCCGTCACCCCGTCACCCCACCCCCTCTCACCCTCTTTCACCCTCATGAAACTCGCCTTCATCATCGACCCAATCTACCGCCTCGATCCAGGACATGATACTAGCGTGGCGCTGATGGAGGCGGCGCAGCAGTTGGGGCATGAGGTGTGGATTACGGAAGCGAATCGGCTGTCAGTGGTGGGCGGCCGGGCCCATGCCCAACTTCAGCCCGTGCGACTGGTTCCGGTAGATCTGGTGGAGGGTCGCTGGGTGTCGGCAGAAGCGTGGTTTGAGGTGGGCGATCGCCAGTTTTTGCCACTCGACAGCATGGATGCCGTGTTCATGCGAACCGACCCGCCCGTGGACATTCCCTATCTCTACGCCACCTACGTTCTGGATTATGTCGATCCGGCTAAAACGCGGGTGATCAACTCCCCGGCGGGGCTGCGGGCAGCCAATGAGAAGATGTATGCGCTGCAATTTGTCGGGGTGATTCCTGAAACCATCGTCACCGCCGATAAGCAGGTGATTCGCGAGTTTGTGGAGCGGCGGGGCGCAGCGGTGATGAAGCCCCTCGGCGGCAAGGCGGGCGAAGGAATTTTGTTTGCCGAACCGGGCGATCGCAATTTGAACTCGCTAATCGAAATCAGCACCCAGCAGTTTCGCGTCCCCATCATGGTGCAGGAATATCTGCCTGCGGCCAAAGACGGCGATAAGCGCGTGATTTTGCTAAACGGTGAACCCATCGGCGCAGTGAACCGCATCCCCACGGGCAAGGAATTTCGCGGCAATATGGCGGTGGGCGGGCGCGTGGCGGCGGTAGAGATTACCGAGCGCGATCGCCAGATTTGCGAACAACTCGCCCCCACGCTGCGCCGCGACGGGCTGATCTTCGTTGGCATTGACATTATTGGTGGCTACCTCACCGAAGTAAACGTCACCAGTCCGACGGGGATTCGAGAAATCGATCGGCTCAACGACGTTCGCTTGGGACAGCAAGTGATGGCATGGCTGAGCCAGCAATCGGGCACAGCGGGTTAGCGCGTGCTAGACAGAAGCTCACGATTTTTGCATTGCCACACCCCCATCTCTCGTATCTCAAACTACAATCCAGGGTGATGCGTTCTAGTAGGGTCAAGTATTGGAATTTGTAAAGCCCCTAACTCTAAAAGGGCTGAATATTTTTTTAGAGATAGGGGCATCTTTATCGGAGTGTGCAGAAACGACGCAGGTTCTTACACTACGCCTGCAACTGTCATTCTGTTTTCGTTCGCCTAATTTTGTTAGCAATGAGGTGAGTTGATGAGTCAGTTGTGGTATCCGTCGGGGCGATCGCCCCTGAAACGACGTAAGTTTTTGCAATATGGGGCGATCGCCGCTGGCACTGGCTTGGTTGCCGCCTGTGCGTCTCAAGCGCCAACCTCGACCGAAGCACCCGCCAGTCCCGCTGCCGATGCCAGCCCCGCATCGGGTGAGCTAACCAAAATCACCTACGGCACCAACTGGTATGCCCAGGCCGAACACGGCGGCTTCTATCAGGCAGTTGCCACAGGCTTATACAAAGATGCAGGGCTGGATGTGACCATCAGCATGGGCGGCCCTCAGGTCAACGGCACACAGTTGCTCATGGGCGGGGCGATCGACTTTTTCATGGGCTATGCTTCCGACGCAATCAAAGCTGTTGAAGAGGGCATCCCAAAAATCACCGTTGCCGCTATTTTCCAAAAAGACCCACAAATCCTGATGGCGCATCCCGGCACCGCCGACTCCCTCGAAGACCTCAAGGGTCGCCCCATCTTCATTTCATCGGCTGCCAACGTCACCTATTGGCCCTTCTTGAAGGCCAAATACGGCTTTACCGACGACCAAAAGCGCCCCTACAACTTCAACCCTGGCCCCTTCTTGCAAGACAAGCAGACCGCGCAGCAGGGCTATCTTAGCTCCGAACCGCTGGCCATCAAAAAAGAGGGCGGGTTTGATCCGGTGGTGTTCTTGCTGGCAGACTTTGGCTACAACCCCTACTCCACCACCATCGAGTGCAAGCGCGAACTGGTGGAGAGCAATCCTGACTTAGTGCAGCGGTTTGTGGATGCGTCGATCAAGGGTTGGTACAGCTATCTCTATGGTGATCCCTCGCCGGGCAACGAGCTAATTAAAAAAGACAACCCGGAGATGACCGATGAGCAAATCGCCTACGGCATCGAGAAGATGAAGGAATACGGCATTGTTGATTCGGGCGATGCTCAGGTGAAGGGGATCGGCGCGATGACGGAGGAGCGCTGGAAATCCTTCTTCGATACAATGGCATCGCAGGGTGTCTTCAAGGCAGAAACCGACTACACCCAGGCCTATACGCTCCAGTTTGTCAACAAAGGCCCGGATGCGTATAAGGTCTAATTCGATTACGGTGTAAGTGCATTGCAATGGGCGCGGCGGATCTGGCGAAACTGGTTTCGCCGCCCAGTTGCTCAACTATTTTCCAAGGAACTCCTCGCATGAACACCCCAGCGGCGTTTACGCTTAGCGATGTCAGCAAAGTCTATTCCAACGGCACAGTAGCGCTGCAAAACCTCGACCTGACGGTGCATGAGGGGCAGTTTGTCAGCCTGTTGGGCCCGTCGGGCTGTGGCAAAAGCACTGTGCTGCGGATGGTGGCGGGGCTGGGCAAGATGAGTTCGGGTCATTTGTATTGGGGCGGCAGTTCCCAGCGCAAGCTGGCCTATGTGTTTCAAGAGGCGGCGCTGATGCCGTGGGCGACGGTGGAAGATAACGTGGCGCTGCCGCTGAAGCTGTCGGGCTTGTCTAAAAGTGCTATGCGGGATGCAGTGCAAGAGGCGATCGCCCTCGTTGCCCTGCAAGGTTTTGAAAAAAACTACCCACGAGAACTCTCTGGCGGGATGCGGATGCGCGTGTCGATCGCCCGCGCCCTGGTGACAAAACCAGAAATCTTGCTGATGGATGAACCCTTCGGGGCGCTGGACGAAATGACCCGCAGCAAGCTAAACAGCGACCTGCTGAACCTTTGGGAGCAAAAGCAGTGGACGGTGGTGTTTGTGACGCACAACATCTATGAAGCTGTGTATCTGTCGAATCGCGTGGTGGTGATGGCGGCGCGTCCAGGGCGTGTGGTGGCCGATGTGGCGATCGCCGCCCCCTATCCCCGCACCGAAGAGTTTCGCACCGCGCCGCTGTTTAACGACTACTGCCGCGACATTTCCAACAGTCTGTCTCGTGCCGCTGGTCAGCCTTCGACCTTACATCCCAACGGCAGCGTTTCACCCAGCGTCGTGAACCAGCCCGCATAGCGCCAGTTTGAAGCACCAGTTTGAAGCACCAGTTTGAACCTGCAAGGCATCTGAATCGACAAGGCAGCATTCTGATGGCAAACCTGTTTGACGTGTCTCGTGAAGCTGAAGCATCGTCTCAACCTGCCAGCCCTGTCCAAGGCAGCCAGCTACAGCGGCTGCTTTCGCCGGATATTCTGGCTCCGATCGCAGTGGGCATTTTGATGCTGATGCTGTGGGAAATCGGTGTGCGCCTGACCAACACGCCGCCCTACATCCTGCCAGGGCCGATTTTGGTAGTGCAAACGCTGGTGCAGGAGTGGGACACGCTGTTTCCTTCGCTGCTGATCACGGTGAAGATTACGCTGTTTGCCTTCGTCGCGGCGGTGGTGTCGGGTTTGCTAATTTCCGTCCTGTTTACCCAGAGCAAGTGGATCGAGCGCAGCTTCTTTCCCTACGCAGTGATTTTGCAAACCACGCCGATTGTGGCGATCGCCCCGCTGATCATCCTCTGGGTGCGGCAGTTGGTTCCCGGTACTGCGTCTACCTTTGTGTCGCTGGTCATCTGCGCGTGGCTGGTTGCCTTTTTTCCCATCCTGTCGAACACCACGCTGGGGCTAAACAGCGCCGACCACAATTTGATTAACCTATTCCAGCTTTATCGCGCCTCGCGCTGGCAAACCCTGCGCTATCTGCGGCTGCCCAGCGCCCTGCCCTACTTCCTCGGCGGATTACGGATCAGCGGTGGGCTGGCGCTCATCGGCGCGGTGGTGGCAGAATTTGTCGCGGGCACGGGCGGTACCAGTTCTGGACTAGCCTACCAAATCCTGATTTCCAGCTTTAATCTCCAGATTCCTCGGATGTTTGCTGCGCTGCTGCTGACCACTGTGCTGGGCATCCTGATTTTCGTCGCGCTGACCATTCTCTCCGATCGGCTGCTGCGCCACTGGCACGAAAGCGCCGTCCGCCGAGAGAACTAGGGAGAGTGCGCTAGCTCTAAAAAGTTCAGGGGACGGGGGAAAAGATTGGGTGAGCATGGCAACTTTATCAGCAATATCCTATGGGTTCTGATCTGCCATCAAACGCCTCAGTTCTATTTGAAGTCCCTACGCCGCTGGGCTTTGATGTCCGTACTACGGCTGATTACTGGCAATTCATTGTTACCGTCAAGCACCCAGTCATGCGAGATCGGCTTGCGGACGTACAGATGACATTGACCAGACCAGACGAAGTGCGTCTTAGCAAAACAGATTCTCAGGTTTATCTGTTCTATCGTGAAGAGGATAGGGTTAAGCGTTGGGTGTGTGCAGTTGCAAGGCGGCTTAACGGCGATGGGTTTTTAATCACGACCTACCGTACTAGCGCTGTCAAAGAAGGAGAGCCAATATGGCAGAGGTAAAGGTGTTTTATGACCAGACCGGGAATAGCCTGGTCGTCTGGTTTGGCGATCCTCAAGAAGAGGTAGAAGCCGAAGAGACCGGAGATGAGGTTGTTTTGATGAAAAATCAAGAGGGGCGCGTAGTCGGCTTTGAAAAGCTGAACTTTTTGCCCACTCAAGCCAGCCCTCTGCGAGTCGCATTTGAAACGGTGACTGTTTTAGAAACTCGTGCCCAATAGTGCTGCCCTGGGGCGCGTCATCGATTTAGTTCAGAAACCTGAAGGGATTAGCAGTCTCGCGCCCGTCCAAACAAATCAGGCTAGGAGCTGAACTACCCAAGAAACCGAGTGCCGGGCGGACAAATGTTGAGCAGACATGAGCAGACAATTGATGACAGCCCCTAGCTCGAAGCCTGAGTCATCTTTGGAGGTAGCCAGTAGGCGGAGCCGTTGCGCTCTCGCTGGAGCAAGCCATGTTCAAACAGTTCCCGACGTAGCAGCGCCGGATCGCAGAACGTGTGATGCTCATTCAGAAGCTGGTTGACCTCGCGTTCGGTGTAGGTTTTGTCTGCGGTGAATTTTTCTGCGAGATACCACAGCACCAGCGTTTGCACCCGTGCTTTGTTGCGCTTGGACGGCCAGCGCGTCACCCGCCCCTGGTCATCTAAATAGGGCTGAAGTTCTGTAAAGTCGATCATTTCATCCTGCTCCTCACTCTAAGTTGGGATTCTGGATTGGCGATTTTGGCTTACTGTCGTAAGTGGTTTCGCAGTGGTTTGTCAAACACCCAGCCTGCCCCCTCAACCCCGTCCGTAGTTGTGTTGCGGCGCAATCTTTTCAAGCAATATGTTCGATGACTTATTCAATGACTTA
>JBDNCP010000074.1:0-22634 GCA_046719575.1 Cyanobacteriota bacterium | reverse complement strand
TGAGCTTGCACTCCGATGCCTCTTTCTGAGGCCGAGGAGCTTGGGCAATGCAGCCGAGCGTCTAGACGAAACAGAAGGCTCTAGCACGTTGATGGGCTGAATGTCCCCTAATCAAAGCAGAGTTACAAGCCGTGAGCGATCGCCGCGTCCGGTAGCGAGGCAGGAGGCACGGGCCCCGTCCGGTAGGGATATTGAGAAGTGTGCCTGTAGTCTAAGCTACCATCTGCAACTCGGCGGGCGATCGCTCTGTGACTAAACTTAATCTCTGCTTAATCTCTGACCCGCTGCCCGAAGGGCTGAAACTTGGCAAAGCGGCTGTAGCTCATGATCCCCGTTTAGGGGCGATTGCCGCGCTGCCTGATTTTTCATAGATCCCCACCATCCCCCATGCCGAGCTTGAGCCGATGCACCACGCCAAGCAAGGCGATATGATGAGGAAGAAATTAAGAAATGTAAAGACTAGAGGCGGGTATGCAGGGCAAAGTCGTTGTAATTGTGGGTGCAACCGGGGGTATTGGGTCGGCGCTGGCACAAAAGCTAGCTCCCTTGGGCGCATCGCTGGTGCTGGCGGCGCGAGACGATGCCGCGCTAAGCCAGTTGGCGCATTCACTACAGGGGGCTGGGGGCGTGTTGCCCGTGCCCACCGACATCACCGACCCGCAGCAGGCAGAGGCACTGATGCAAAAGGCGATCGCCCAATTCGGCAAAATCGACGTGCTGGTGAATGCGGCGGGTGCAGGTATCCTCAAGCAATACAACAAGATTGAACCCGCCGACCTGGATGCCATGCTGGATCTCAACCTCAAGGGCAGCTTCTACACCTGTCAGGCGGCGGCCAACGTGATGAAGGAACACAAGGCGGGGCACATCTGCAACGTGATTGGTATTTTGGGACAGCACCCGATGGCGATGGCCGCCGCCTACTGCGCCTCCAAGTTTGGCGCGGTGGGCTTCAGCAAGTGCATGGCCGATGAGCTAAAGCGTTTTGGGGTCAAGTTCACGCTGTTCTACTTTGGCGGCGTGGATACGCCCTTTTGGGATCAGGTCAGCCTCAAGGTCGATCGCACGAAGATGCTGCGTCCCGAAACGGCGGCCGACGCGATCTTGTTTGCTCTGATGGCAGAGCCGCAGGCCGTGCCGCTGGAGATCAATATCCAGCCCGAAAGCCACCTGTTTTTGGGTTAGCGCTCAGCATTTCTAGCTAAGCGGGCAGTTTCACGCAGCGAATCTCAGAAAAATGCCCATTGACGGCCCGCTTTGTTACAGTTTGCAACATATAATGAGAGCTAGTGTAAACAGGTATCTCAGAGGACAGCGCGTACATGCGGGTGGCGATCGCAGGGGGAGGATTGGCCGGGCTAGCCTGCGCCAAGTATTTAGTAGATGCAGGGCACACGCCCATTGTGCTGGAAAGCCGGGACGTGCTGGGCGGGCTAGTGGCCGCCTGGAAGGATGCCGATGGCGACTGGTATGAAACAGGTCTGCACGTCTTTTTTGGGGCCTATCCCAATATGCTCCAGTTGTTTAAGGAACTAGACATCGAAGATCGCCTCCAGTGGAAAGAACACACGCTGATCTTCAACCAGCCAGAGAAACCGGGCGTTCTGTCGCGCTTTGATGTGCCCGATATTCCTGCGCCCTTTAACGTCATCATGTCGATCCTCCGCAACAATGACATGCTGACCTGGAACCAGAAAATTCGCTTCGCCATTGGGCTACTGCCTGCGGTGGTGCGCGGTCAGCAGTATGTGGAAAACATGGATCAGTACTCGCTGCTGGAGTGGCTGCGGCGGCAAGGCGTGGATGAGCGGGTCAACAGCGACATTTTTGTGGCGGCCTCCAAGGCGCTCACCTTTATCAATCCCGAAGATGTGTCGGCGACGGTTCCGCTGACGGCGCTGAACCGCTTTTTGCAGGAGCGCTACGGCTCCAAGGTGGCTTTTCTAGATGGGTCGCCCACCGAGCGCCTGTGTCAGCCGATTGTGGACTACGTGACAGAGCGCGGCGGCGAGGTGCTGCTGAAGAAGCCGCTAAAGCAGATTTTGCTAAACGAAGACGACACGGTGCGTGGGTTTGTGGTGCGCGGGTTGGACGGTGCGCCGGATGAAGTGGTGACGGCGGATGTCTATGTGTCGGCAATGCCAGTAGACGTTATTAAGGCGCTAATGCCAGAGCCTTGGACGAAGATCGAGTTCTTCCAGAAGATGCAAGCCCTGGAAGGCGTGCCCGTGATCAACATCCACCTCTGGTTTGATCGCAAGCTGACGGATGTGGATCAGCTCTTGTTTTCGCGATCGCCCCTGCTTAGCGTCTATGCCGACATGAGCAACACCTGCCGCGAATATGCCAATCCCAATCGCTCAATGCTGGAGTTGGTGCTGGCTCCTGCAAAGGACTGGATCGACAAGTCCGAAGATGAAATCCTGGCGGCCACAATGGAGGAGCTAAAGAAACTCTTCCCCGATGACTTGGCGGGCGAAAATCCGGCTAAGCTGCTAAAGCACAAGATCGTGAAAACGCCGCGCTCGGTCTACACGGCCGCGCCGGGAATGCAAGCCTGCCGCCCCGACCAGGCAACGCCAATCGACAATTTCTTCCTTGCCGGGAGCTACACCATGCAGCGCTATCTGGGCAGCATGGAGGGTGCAGTTCTATCGGGTAAACAAGCTGCCGAGGCGATCGCCCAGCGCTTTCCTGCGTCTCCTATAGATTCAGCGCCGCCCGACCTGGTGGCCACTTCAGCCCGATAAATCACTCCAGCGGGTTCATTTCTGGAATGCTAATCGTTTCAAATGAACCGCAAGTGACGGATTACTGATAGGTTTAACTGTATTCCTCCAGCCCTGCGATGTAATGCTGCAACTGCCGAAGCCTTCCTGCAAGACCGTCCTGGTGTCTCTGGACGATGCCTACGAGCGCTGTCGCCAGATCACCCAGGAATATGCCAAGACGTTTTATCTTGGTACGCTGCTGATGCCGGAAGAAAAGCGGCGGGCGATTTGGGCGATTTATGTCTGGTGTCGGCGCACTGATGAGCTGGTGGATGGCGCGGACGCAGCCTATACAACAGATGACACGCTGGATCAGTGGGAAGAAAACCTGGAGTCGATCTTTGCAGGGCATCCGCTGGAAGATGTAGACGTGGCGCTAGTAGACACGCTGGAGCGCTTTCCGCTTGACATCCAGCCCTTTCGCGACATGATCGAAGGGCAGCGGATGGACCTATATCGCAACCGCTACGAAACCTTTGAGGAACTAAAGCTCTATTGCTATCGTGTGGCGGGCACGGTGGGGCTGATGTCGGCGGCGGTGATGGGTGTGGACGACAGCCGCCGCACGGCTCCGTGGAGCAA
Source organism: Cyanobacteriota bacterium (assembly GCA_046719575.1). Classification (GTDB taxonomy): domain Bacteria; phylum Cyanobacteriota; class Cyanobacteriia; order Elainellales; family Elainellaceae; genus Thermoleptolyngbya. Next base: position 19,281 of record JBDNCP010000074.1, on the reverse strand, counting down.
AGGCGGGTTGGTCGATCCAACGCAGGAGGCGATCGCCCTTGGCATTGCCAACCAGCTCACCAATATCCTCCGCGATGTGGGCGAAGACGCTCGCCGCGGACGGATTTATCTGCCGCTCGAAGACCTGGCGCTGTTCAACTACACCGAAGCCGATTTGTTTAATGGCGTAGTGGACGAGCGTTGGCGAGAGTTGATGAAATTTGAAATTCAGCGGGCGCGGAAGTTTTTTGTGCAGGCTGAAAGTGGGATTAGCCTGCTGAGTCGCGATGCACGATTCCCAGTGTGGTCAGCACTGATGCTGTATCGGCAAATTTTGGACGCGATCGAGCGCAACCGCTACGACGTGTTTCGCAAGCGGGCCTACGTGTCGGGGCCACGCAAGCTGCTGAGTTTGCCGTTGGCGCGTCTGCGGGCCGAGGTTCTGTAGTCCACAAATGAACCCCTGTTCTATGCTTTTACCCGACTCCAGCAGGTTTCAGTTCACCCCAGATTTGACCATTTGCCGCCTGCTGAATGGGATGTGGCAGGTGTCGGGAGCGCACGGACGGATTGATCCAAACGGGGCGATCGCCAGCATGGTGGATTATCTCGACGCGGGCTACACCACCTGGGATCTAGCCGATCACTACGGCCCGGCCGAAGACTTCATCGGCGCGTTTCGGCGGCAGCTTGCGGCTACGCGGGGCGAGGCGGCGCTGTCTCAGGTGCAGGCGTTTACCAAGTGGGTGCCTCGGCCGGGCCCCATGCCCCGCGCCGTTGTAGAACGCAGCATCGACGTGTCGCGCCAGCGCATGGACACCCCTTGTCTCGACTTGCTCCAGTTTCACTGGTGGGACTATAGCGATCCGGCTTACCTGGACGCGCTAAAACACATGATGGATTTGCAGCGCGATGGCAAACTCCGCCATCTGGCGCTCACCAACTTTGACACCGAGCATCTGCAAATCATCCTCGACAGCGGCATCCCGATCGTGTCGAACCAAGTGCAGTATTCCCTCGTCGATCGCCGCCCAGCGGTCTACATGGCGAAGCTGTGTCAAGAGCGGGGTGTGCATTTGCTGACCTACGGCACGCTCTGCGGCGGCTTTCTCTCCGAGCGCTACCTCGGCAAGCCAGAGCCACGCCGGGGCGAGATGGCCACCGTCTCTCAGCAAAAATACAAGCGTATGATCGATGCCTGGGGCGGCTGGGACTTGTTTCAGGACTTGCTGAAAACCCTGGCGGCGATCGCCCACAAACATCACGTCAGCCTGTCGAATGTAGCAGTGCGGGCCATTCTCGACCAGCCCGCCGTTGCGGGTGTGATTGTGGGCACGCGCCTCAGCATTGCCGAACATCGCGCCGACAACGCCCGCGTATTCGATTTCCAGCTTGATGCCGACGATTGGCAGCGGATCGAGCAGGTTTCGGGGCGATCGCGCAATTTGCTGAGCCAGATTGGCGATTGCGGCGACGAATATCGGGGTTAGCCTGGCGAAAGCTGTCCTGCGATGACGGTCAGCACCTGAGAAGACCGGAGCCACTGCGAATCGAAGGAATCGAGATGGGTGGTGGTGATGATCGTCTGGAACCGATCTTGAATCGTGTCGAGCAGCTTGTGCTGGCGCTTGGGGTCGAGTTCGGCCAGCACGTCGTCCAGCAGCAGCAGCGGCGGTTCCCCGACGACCGACTCGATCAGCTTCAGTTCTGCTAGCTTCAGCGCCAGCACCAGCGTCCGCTGTTGCCCCTGCGAGCCATACTGACGGGCAGGCGTGTGGTTAATGGTGAACTCGACCTCATCACGGTGGGGGCCGACGAGGGTGGTGTGCTGCACCTGTTCGGCGATCGCCCGCTGCTGAATTTTCTCTAAAAACGCCTGCTGAATCAGCGCCGGGTCGTCCTTTTCGAGGGGTACGCTGGGCGCATAGTGAATTTCCAGCGTTTCGCGGCTGCCGCTGATGTCTCGATGCCAGAATTCCGCCAGGGGCGCAATGCGGGCGATCGCCCGGGCCCGGCGACGGATCACCCGCGTTCCCAGCGCTGCCAGTTGCGCGTCCCATACGGCAAGCTGGGCCCGATCGGGCGGCAGGGCAGCCTCAGCACGGCTGGAGGACTGCTTCAGTAAAGCATTGCGCTGGCGCAGCGCCAGATTATATTGCTGCAACAGGTGCGCGTAGATTGGCTCAAGCTGGGTCAGCAGCGTGTCGAGCCACTGGCGACGATGCCCCGGCCCGCCGCGCACCAGCTCCAGATCCAGGCTGGAAAATTCCACAGCGCTCATCGTGCCCAAAAATTCCACCTGGCGCTTCAGCGTTTGCCCATTTAGCGACACGGTGCGCCGCCCGCTGCTCCGGAGAATCAGCCCCAAATCCACAGAGCCGCTGTCTCGCTCCAGCCGTGCGGCAATGCTGCCTTCTTCGGTTCCCTGCTGCACCAGATCGCGATCGCGGTTACTACGGTGCGATCGCAGCGTCGCCAACAGTTCCACCGCCTCCAGCAGGTTCGACTTGCCCTGGGCATTGTCGCCCACCAAAATCGTCTTTGGCGCAGCAAAGCTCACCGCCTGATCCCGGTAGTTGCGAAACTGGCGCAGGTGCAGCGATCGGAGGAACATGAGCAGGCGGGAATCAGGGGCAGGTTGCGGTAATCCCTAGCCTAGCAGTCCAGCGTCGTCTCTCGTTCCCAGGTGGAAATATGGGCACTGTATTCGTTCCAGGCTTGCCGCTGGAGCTTGAGATAGGCCTGGGTGAAAGATTTGCCCAGCGCCTGGGGCAGCACGGGGCTGGCTTCAAATCGGCGCAGCGCATCTAGCAAATAGAGCGGCAGTTGGGGGACAGTGCCAGGGGGCAGCGGATCGGTGTAGCTGTTGTTGTCATAGCGGGGGCCGGGGTCGCGCTTATTGGCAATGCCGTCGAGTCCGGCGGCGATCAGGGCGGCGGGCAGCAGGTAGGGATTAGCGGCTCCGTCGGCCAGGCGTAGCTCAAACCGACCGGGTTCGGGAATGCGGATCATGTGGGTGCGGTTGTTGCCGCTATAGCTGACGGTGTTGGGCGACCAAGTGGCCCCAGAGATGGTAACGGGCGCGTTGATGCGCTTGTAGGAGTTGACCGTGGGATTGGCGATCGCACACAGCGCCTCTGCGGAATGCAGCACGCCGCCCAAAAACTGGTAGGCCAGCGGAGACAAGCCCAGTTCACCTTCCGGGTCGGCAAACAGGTTGGTGTCTCCAGCGCTGTCCCACACCGACAGGTGGACGTGGCAGCCGTTGCCCGTCAGATGGGCAAAGGGCTTGGGCATGAAGGTGGCCCGCAGCCCGTGTTTTTCGGCAATGGACTTGACCATGTATTTAAAGAACGCCTGCCGATCGGCCGTCACCAGCACATCGTCATAGGTCCAGTTCATTTCAAACTGGCCGTTTGCGTCTTCGTGGTCGTTTTGATAGGGCCCCCAGCCGAGGGCAATCATGCTGTCGCAGATTTCGCGAATCACGTCATAGCGGCGCATCAGGGCTTGCTGGTCATAGCAGGGCTTGCTCTGGCGATCGCCCGCATCGGAAATCTCCTCCCCACTGGGCGACAGCAGAAAATATTCGCACTCCACGCCCGTTTTCACCCGCAGCCCCATCTCTGCCGCCTGCGCGATCACCCGCTTTAGCACCAGGCGCGGCGCTTGCTCTAGCGGCTGCCCATCGACACGGTGTAGGTCGGCGGGTAGCCACGCCACGTCTGGCCGCCAGGAAAGCTGAAACAGCCGATCTACATCAGGAAATGCCAGAATATCTGGGTCGGCCGGCGACTGATCCAGCCACGCCGCAAACCCGGCAAAGCCTGCCCCATTCGCGGCGATCGCATCGATGCTTTCGGCAGGCACCAGCTTGGCCCGTTGCACGCCAAACAGGTCGGTGAAGGAAATCATGAAATAGCGAATGTCTCGCGCACGGGCGATCGCAGACAGGGCGTTGGGCAAAGGGTTGGACATGGCGGCTCAGTCACCGAAACAACAGACCTGGAAGTTATACACCAATTCCAGATCCCCGATCAGTACACAGCAGACAGCGCCGCAGTTTACCCTCCGGTTACGGCTACAATTGCCTCCCGCCGCCGCCGTCCCGTAGGATGCGCTTGCGCCAGCGGAACGCATCAAAGCCCTACAGGATGGCGCGTTACGGCGATGCCTAATATCTATTCTCCTAAGCGGAGTGACGCATGAACGGCTGCAAGCCCCGCAGACGCTTGACGGGCAATCCAAAATCGCAAATCCAAAATCGCGAGTCGAGACGACAGCAATCTCTGACCCAAACTCTAGGAAGCACTATTGCGTTTTTGCAGCATGGTCGATTCGGCGGGGATTGCGATCAGGTTGTCGCCATAGGTGCGAATTAGCCCGCGCTGGCGCAGCTTGCCCATCAGGCGCGTCACCGTGACACGAGTCGAGCCGATCGCGCTGCCGATTTGGGCATGGGTCAACGACCACGGCAAATAGTAAGTATCGTCGCTGGGTTCGCCAAATTCTTCTACTAGCAGCGTGATGAATCCCAGCAGGCGGTCGATCGTGCGGCGCTGCCCCAGCGTACTCAGCCATAGCAGCTTGCGCTGATGTTGCAAGCGAAATGCGTCTAAAACTTCTCGACGGAAGTGCGGCCAGTTGTCGAGGTCGTGCCAATAGAGCCAGATCACCGAGGTCTGCTCAACATGGGCAAAGGCCTGGAGTGTAAAGGGCGATTGCGCCACGATCTCAAAGGGTTGACCTGCGCCGACAAATCCCAGAAATGCCTCTTCGGAATTAATCCGGGGCAGGCGGGAGGAATTGCCGTTGGCGCTCACCTGCGCCTCACCCACCAGCCGCACCGCGCCTCGCTGCACTAGATACAGCAGCCCAGGACGTGCCGGAATCTTTTCATCCTTGGCAAAGGTGCGGGTGCGGTAATGCTCTTGGGCCCAGTCCAAAATCCGCTGCCATGTCAAAAATGGTCTAGAAGAGTCAGCCTGAGAAGACGCAGAATACATGAGGCAAGTCCTAGGAATTCAGTAAGTCGCGCTGAAGTGTGTTGTCTTTGAGCCAAGTGCAAACCCCGAAGTAGATGGTGTGACGGCTACGCCTGACTCGCAGGTGGGCGCTCAGGCAAAAACCTCAAGCCGTAGATGGTTTAAATAGTTTTACTTACGTAATCTAGCGTACCGACCTCGTTCAGCCTTTTCGCGTTCAGGACTACTAACTTTGGACCGTCAACAGGGGATCTGACAGCAGTGAACTGAGAAATTTTAAGAATAGGAAGTTAATTATTCTTGTGATTCTAGCGCACGCTTTCAGAGTAGCTTTACACTTTCTCAATCATAGTAAGGAATTTTACGGAGACTAGGTTACTCACAATACGTAAATATCCTTTGAAAGTGTGCAGGAAAGTGGGTAGCTTTGCCGAAAACGCTCGCAGTTTTTTACAAGACTTTTAAAAAAGCTTTTGACTGTTTGAGGATTGCCCCCTGATTGACTGACAAAACCTAGGCACTAGGCGGTTGAAACCGCTGCTCCATCCACGAAGTCGGCCTTCGCCGACTCTCGACTCTGACCCAAAACCCGCTTAGGCGGGTTTCGCTTGTGTAGGCGCGGCTTCCATCCGCCAGCGGTAAATGTTTTGTCAGTCAAATGTTTTGTCAGTCAACGAGGGATTGCCCCTCCAAAATGCTCCAGGATCAGGGTTGGGGCGATCGCCCCTTGGCTTTCTTCGAGTATTTCGCAACGTCACTCAGCCATACGCTGGCTCTAAAGTAACCTAGTGTTAAGAACGAACGTTGAATGTCGAGTGTGTTGTCGAGCGTGTCTGACCCAACCGTGACCGTAACCGTCAAGCTGTTTGCCGCCTATCAGGATGCCTGTGGTGTGCCAGAGTTGAGGCTGACGCTGCCGCAAGGGGCAACGGTGGCTGAGGTGTGCGATCGCCTGTTGCAGGAGCATCCCGAACTGGAGGAATGGCGATCGCTCACCCGCTTTGGCGTGAACTTTCAGTTTGTAGAGCCAGACTGGACGTTGCAAGACGGGGATGAGGTGGTGCTGATCCCCCCGGTCAGCGGCGGCTAGAGTGCAGCTTTTGGGGCAGGCTCGTAGGGCAGGGCTTGCAGGGCTGGCTTGGATAAAGCCAACCCAGAACGGAGAGGGTGGGATTCGAACCCACGGTCCTTTTGGGACACTCGATTTCAAGTCGAGCGCATTCGACCACTCTGCCACCTCTCCAGGCTTTTTCAATCTTATACCGATTCGCAGAAACCGATTCGCGATTCTAGACGGGCGATCGCCCCTAGCCCATCCCCAAGTTCACCCGCTTAGGTGAGACGCTCGGATGAGGTGTGGGCCGGGTCTGCCGCCCTATTCTAAAAGCATGGAATTCAAAAGGAAACCAGCTATGAACCTCTCCTATCGCGGTATTAAGTACGAAGCCAACGTTCCCGCTGTCGCCACAGTGTCGGGGAAGGTGATTGGTAAGTACCGTGGGGTTGAGCTACACGCTCAGGTCAAGAAAGAGCAGTAGTCCAGCCGCTGTGTGACGTTTTTGTGCAACGTTTTTGTGCAACGTTTTTGTGCAACGTTTTTGGTAGTAAAAATTTCGGATTTCCGAAGCGACAGACACCTAGCAGGGGGCTGCTGGGTGTTTTTCTTTGGTGGGTTTTGGGCGGTCTACGGCAGGCGATCGCACGCCCGTTGCCCACCAAACTTTTGGATGATTAGGTCGTCGTAGGTATCGGCGATAGTCACCACAGACAAAATGCAGGTTTGCAACTCCATCAAGTCCATATTCTCGCCACCCAAAACGCTGTGAGAAAAAATCACGCCGCCTGTTTCTGCCAGGTGAAACGCGCCGAACCGCATTCGGTGGTTTTCCATCAGCAGATATCGCATCAGCGGCTCATCCAGGCGGCTGCCCAAGGTGACGCAGCTACTCGCCTTGACGATGGCCAGTTCGCGCTCGTCCCAGGGATGCACCTCCCAGTCCAGCACCTCTACCTCGACTTTGGCCGAACCGTAGGACAGGTTAAACCGGGGGGCATAGGACAAAATTTGCAGCGCGTCCTTGAATAGTGCAGAGGTGGTGAGATAGTCCGACACTTTGCGGTAGGTCAGTTCTTGAACTGCGTTAGTAAACGTCAAAGGCATAGCGTGCAATCAGAAAAACATAGGAGCAAGCCGCGATCGATTCTGTGCCATCGATCCAATGCCATAGTAAGCTTTCGGATGACTGGATGGCTGTCTTTTAGTGGCTGTCTTCTGGCCGGGTTCCCACAGTGTCTTTCCATGCCTCAACTGCGCCAGTCGGATGCCTGTAGTGCCCATTTAGAGGATCGCTTGCCCAGTGGGGCGATCGCCCCTTATCTCGCTCCACATCCCAGTCTAGGCACAGGCGACCTGGAAACCTGGGCGGCGCGGAGCTATCGGCGGCTGCTGGATATCTTGGGCGATCGCCCATCGCCCCAGGCGGCTAACCATGCCCACGCCCGGGTGCTGCTGCTGGGGCTGCTGTGTATCCCGTTGTATCAGCAGCGCGGGCTGCTGGCAGTGAATGGGCAATCCCTCACACCAGATACATTCGCGCTAGATCGACTGTTGACCGCTGCCAATCATCAGCATGGGCTGGCGTTTCCGGTGGCGACCTTGCCTGCGTTGTCGCCTGAGATCAATGCGGCCTTGTTTACCCTGCTGCGATCGCTCTGGAGGTGCCCTCCCTATTCGGTGGCGCGGCTGGGGCAACTGTATGAGCTGTGCCTCGCTTGGATCACGCTGTCCAAGGGGGGTGTGCTGAAGGCTGCCTCAAAAAGGGCTACCTCAAAAAGTATTGCCTTGGAAAGGGCTGCTTCTAAAAGAATAGACAGCCGCAAAGCACAGGGCGCATACTACACGCCAGAGCCGCTGGTGGGCTACTGCGTTTCGCAAACCTTGGGGAGACTCTTGAGCCATCCAGTGGCCTCTGCCCAGGGGCTACGGGGTCTGCCGCGCATTCTCGATCCGGCGGCGGGTGGGGGCGCGTTTTTGCTGGCGGCCTATGAGGCGCTGCTGCGGTGGGCGGCTGGCTTATCTGCTGATTCGGCGAGTGGGGATGGGGCAATTGTCCCCCGCTGTACCCAGCAGCCCCCAATTGCCCCACTGCATTGCCCAGGAGATAACCCGGCAAATTACCCGACAAATTACCCGGCAAATTACCCGGCAAATTACCCGGCAAACTACCCGGTGGATTGGCAGACTCGTCAGCAATTGCTGCTCGACTGTATTTATGGGGTGGATGTAGACGAAACGGCGATCGCCCTTACCCGTCTCTCGCTTCAGCTTAAGCTGCTAGAAGGACAGCCGCCGCCGGGTTTTGTACTACCCGACTTGGGGCAAAATCTGGTCTGCGCCGACGCGCTGTTGGGGTTGGACTGGGCCGCGACCTTTCCGGCGGCCGCGCAGGCGGGCGGGTTTGACGGAGTGCTGGGCAACCCGCCCTATATCGACGCTGAGCAAATGAGCGCGACGGCGGCTGACTGGCGACGTGCCTGCACCCAGCGCTATCGCTGTGCCAAGGGAAACTGGGATTTGTTTTGCGTGTTTATTGAGCGATCGCTGGAGTTGTGTCGTCCGGGCGGCATGACGAGCTTGGTGGTGCCCAACAAACTGCGCTCGGCTGGGTATGCTGCTGCCGTGCGATCGCTCTTGAGCGAGAACAGTCAGCTTATGGCGCTGCGAGACTATGCCCAGGTAGCGGTGTTTCGGGCGGCGGTATATCCGCTGGTGTATGTGGCCCGGCGGCAAGCGGCAGAGGAGCCTGGGTCGGATACGCTGGCACAAAACCCGGACAGTGCAGATGCGCCAGTGCCCTATGAGGTGATGGAAACCCTGACGGAGGTTGGTCGGCAGCGATGGCTATATGCTAAGGGCGAAGCGTGGTGGTTGGGCGATTCGCAGCAAGAGGGCAGCCTGATAGCACGGTTGCAGCAGTTTCCAATGTTGGGGCAAATTGCTCGCGTGCGGGGGGCAGCGACGGTCGCCGAAGCCTACAACCTCCAGCGCTGGATTTGCGAGAATCCCATGCCGGAGGCTGGCGACCTGCGCTTCGTTAATAGCGGTACGATTGATCCCTACATTCTGCGGTGGGGCGATCGCCCGTTGCGCTATCTGGGCGATCGCTATTTGCACCCCATCCTGCCGGCCCACTCCTTGCGCCAGCTTTCGCCCCAGCGCCAGCAGCAGGCTACCCAGCCCAAGCTCATCGTTGCCAGCATGACCCGACGGCTGGAATGTGTGCTGGATGAACGTGGGGGCATACTGGCAGGCAAATCAACCTCCATTATTCAAGCACCCGCTATTCCAGCATTCCCTATTCCAGCATCAATGCCAGACTCAGGAAAGCAAGCGCCAAATCTTGATGCGCCCAACCTAGCCTCACCGCTGGTAGACTGTCCCGACTTGCTGTGGCTGCTGCTGGCGATTCTGAACAGTTCGCTCATCCACTGGTTCTTTGTGCAGCGGCATGGTGGCAACGCGCTCCAGGGTGGCTATTTGCGTGTTGGGCCGCCCCAGTTGCGCCAGATCCCGATTGCGCTTTCAGTGGCGTTGGGTGAAAAGGGCGATCGCCCTAGGCATTACCACACCCTTGTTGATCTGGCAAAACAGCGGCAAGAGTGCGGAACTGGGCAAGACTGGGGGGCGATCGCCCAGCTTGATGCTCAAATAGACGCAACTATCTACGCACTCTACGAGCTGAGTGCAGCCGAGATCGCAGAAATTCACGCAGAACTTTGTGCAGAACCAGGCGGATTCGCGAATAGGGTGGATTGCGCGGATTGAATGGTTTAGCCTAGAACGGGATATCGTCGTAGTCGGCCGTTTCTACAGGAGCTTTGGCGGCGGGGGCTGCCTTGGCAGAGGAGGCCGCGTAGGCTGGCGGAGCCGCAGGAGCGGTCGGGGTGGCAGGCGTGGAGGCAGCAGGACGAGCGGCCGCTGTGCCCGGCACGTCAGCAGTGGAAGATTTCAGGCTGGCATCGGCTTCGATGCGGTGGATGCGCGACACCGTTAGCTCTGCCCGCTTTTCCTTAAACCCTTCTGGGCGATCGACCATGTTCATGCCCAGCCGACCTTCGATAATGACGCGATCGCCCACATGAAACTCTGCCTGAATCTCCTGCGCCAAGTTGCCCCAGCCCACTACCTTGAGTTGTCCGGGCGGATCATTGTCGCGTAGCGCCGCAAACTGCACCGTCATCTCAGCAATGGGCGTTTGATTATCAGAGGTATAGCGAAGCTGCGGCTCTTGAATCACCTCAGCCATCAAAATGCAGTTGTTCATAAATGCTCCCGGCGGTAAGGCTCCTGGCAGTGTGGTTGGCTAAGCCAGTATAGAGTACAGGTGTATTTCTTAAACCCACATTCTAACATCTTGCCTGGGCAGAAGATCCAGGTTGATTATACGGCGATGTCCTCCAGCGGCGGTGGCAAGAGGCTAGCTCTGAACGTGGGTTCCCAGAATTTGCGCCAGTCCTGGCACCGCCGCTTCCACATCGCCCTTGACTGAGGTTCGTAGCTTGCCATAGGATGCCCGCACCACGCTGTTTTTGGCCTTTTCGATCTTGTGGTCGGTGACGCTGAGCAGCGTGTCTGCCGTGCGATCGCGGTTTTGAATTAGGTGCTGCACCGGGTCGCCTAACTGGATGCCTTCGTTCCACATGGGGTCTAGCGCGGCGAGGGCCTCTGGCAATAGCCGCCGAATTGCGCCGGAGACATAGCTTGGCTCTATACCTTTCACAACGCCATAGGCCGCTTTCAGCGCCAGCCCCGAAATGCCGCCCTTGGCTGCAACCTGTTCGTCGATCAGCTTGACGCAATCTGCTACGAGATTCTGAATGGTAGTTTGATCGCTGAGTGTATCGCTAAGCGCCATGATGCTGTGCCTCTTTGCTATGCCTCAATGGTTAGGTGAAGGTGTTGAGTGAATGCGTGGGGCGGACGTGCTGGATGGATATATGGGGTTGAGGGCCTGTCGCATCCACTGCGTTGCGCTGTTTACTTCTTCTTGATCTAAACCAAGTCATCTGGAATCTTAAGATTTACATCGTGATCTTCTGACAGTCTTAACAGGTATGTAAATCTTTTTTTGGCTGGAGCTTATTTTACAGCAGGATTTTAGACTTTAGACCCTGAGCCAGACTTTAGTTCTGCCGTCTTACAGGTTTGTTCAGTTTGTTCCATTGCTCCATCATTTTTTCCAGGGCAGCTTGGTGCCCATCTCGGTTAGGGCTGAAACCACCAGGTATAGGATCACCAATCCGGCGCTGATCAGAAAAATTGGCAAGTCGTCTGGCATGGGAGAAACATCTTCCATTCACTCACTCAGTTTATAAAAGTTCATGTGTTTATAGAAAATTGGCTAAGAAGATTGGCTTTTACGATGCTGGTTCACCTCCCGGCGACCGAGCCTCTGTCTGCTAGTAGCTCGTTGATTCACAGAGCGGAGTTTTTGCTGCAAGAGATGGCGCTGCTGCTGAAGATTGTTCTGGAATTCATTGCGATCTTGATTGTGGCGATCGCCCTCGTCAAAGCAATCCGTAAGTACGTCCGCATGTTTCGCTATCAGGGCTATGTGGTACAGCCGCCGCTCCGGTTGGATTTGGGGCTTTCCCTGGCGCTGGCGCTGGAGTTTTTGCTGGCGGCCGACATTGTAGGCACGGCAGTCTCCCCCCGCTGGAACGAAATCGCCAAGCTGGCAGCGATCACGGGTATTCGCACCTTCCTCAACTACTTTCTGCACCAAGAGGTGCGGGAGCTTCAGGAATCACAGAACAGGGTGCATCCTACCCAGGTCGAATGAAGCGCAGCCGGAAGCCCAAAAAAACGCCCCCTGAGCCAGGAACGCTGCCATCGGCAGGGAAATTGGCTAAAGGGGCATTGACATTGGCCTCGCGGAGCAGCACCGCCATTTGCCCCAGAAACGCGCCTCCAAAACACCCCTAAACGGCGGCTAAGACGGTTACTGAGGCGGCGGGTTACTGAGGCGGCGGGTTACTGAGGCGGCAAGTTACTGAGGCAGTTGCAAGCAGTCGAGGGTTCGCAGCGTTGCCGCAGCCGCATAGTTGCGCTGAGAGGCAGCATTAGGGGCAAAGTTGTTGCCCTGTTCGTTGAGCGGCGACGCAACGCCACAGAAGCCCGACATCTCAGTGATGGTCGCCGAGGCCCAGTGGTTTGTAGTGTCGGCAAAGGTCTTGGTGGGCAGGTTGAGCAGCAGGGTTGTAGACGATCCACGCGCTGCCAGAGCAAACTCAGCAGCCCGCTTCAGCACGGACACCAGTTCTGCGCGGGTCACGGGTTGCGCTGGGCGGAAGGTGCCGTCTTCGTAGCCGCGAACGATGTTGTTGTCGCGGGCAAATTGGATTTTGGCAGCACTCCAGCGGGATGCATTCACATCTCGATAGGGGTCGCCGCTGGCAGCAGTGGGAATTCGCAGGTTGACGTTGGGCGCTTTGGTGAGCGCATCCAGCACCATCGACACCAACTGTTCGCGAGTGAGGGTATCCAGCGGGCGGAAGGTGTTGTCGGGGAAGCCCGAAATGAACCCAGCGGCGACTGCATTGCGAATTTGCGTTGCGTAGATGTCTCTGGAAATGTCCGTGAAGGTGACTGGGACAGGCGTAGGAGTCGGGGTGGGTGTGGGGGTCGGGGTGGGTGTGGGCTGCACGGCGACATCTCCTGGCGGGAAGACCCCTTCGTAGGTGAGGTAGATGTGACCCAGCGTGCGATCGCCAAAGGTGCGCTTGGTAAACCGCCAGCCCGGTTGCAGCGTGATTTTGGCAAAGTCTTCAGTCATGCCATTAGCCCGACCAATGACCAGTTGCGGGCGAGAGCGATCGTTGGGCACGCCCAGCATCACCAGATCGCCGTTTTGCGGCAAAATCCGAATGCTGTAATCTAGTCCTAGGTCTTGACCGTTGACCCGGATCGAGTAGCCGTTTCGGTCAGTAGCGCGGTTGCAAATACCCGTGAAATCAAACTGGAGCAGCAGCGGTGTGACGATGGTTGGATTGGCTCCAGACTCGCTCCAGCAGGGGCGAGCATCAGACACTTGCTCCAAAATTAGCAGCCGACGAGTCGTGACCCCCGAAGACGACACGGCGATGAATCGACCTTGGTCTACCTCTTGCTGACCAAAGGTGGTGGCAGCGGTAGGAGCGGAAATGGACAGCGCACCCAGCGCGATCGCGCTAAGGGCTACGAGACGATGACGCAAACGTTTCATAGCTGAGATGTGAAATGAAGTAGAACTGCAAAATTGAGTGCCGTGGCCAGGCTGGGTCGAGGGGCTATTCGACACAGAGAATGAACTCTCCAGCGCGATCGCCACCTGTTGCCCACCGCGCAGGCATCAGAAGGTTTCCAAACTTGTGGATTGACCATTCGGGGCATCCAACCATTTGCAGTCGGTCTGCACCTGACATCTGCTATTGTTCCCAGAGACAACCCGCCGCTCAAACGAGGCCGAGGAGCGAGTTGAGTAAAATAGGCTAATGTGGCTAAGGGCTTAGGTAGCTGGGCGTTCCAGCTAAGCCAAATCCTCGCAAGCAGCCTACTCCACCGGGCTAAAACTAACGACATCAGTACCAGACAACACTACAAACAGTTCGCGATTGGTGCGCCCAAACTGGCAAACAACGCTGACAACAGACTCGCCATTGGGCCCGCCGTCAGAAAGAACCGTAGAGCGGATAATTCGCCGAAAAGGCCCACTCTCAGCCACAATATCATTCCAATAGGTCTGGATTGAGCGGGCGCTGATATCGTTTACATCTTGTAGGCTGGCTTCGTAGTCTGCAACGGCCGACTCGAACTGCTGCTCTCCAAGACGGGTGATAAAGCTTTCGGCGATCGCCGTTAAGGAAACCTGCGAAATTTGATGAGCTTCTGGAATAGTCTGTGCCTGCGCTTGGGGTAGGGCAACGCCGACCAACATTACGGCAGGAACAAGGACAGACAGAAACGCTGATTTCATAACGAATTCCATGGGGTAGATTCGAGCACCGATTCCATATCCCATGACTGCGGCGACGTTAAATTTGTGCCCAGCGTTAGACCAGAACTTTAGCAGAAATCGGGAAAAAGGAAATTCGGAACTCGATGGTGTACATCCAATCCTATTCCCATCGTCCAAAGGGCCCATACGGTTTAGCGCCTCAAACCCGCGCCTGCGACATAAATCGTTACGAGAGGGCGCGGGAGTGGCTCTGGGGGAGGATTGACCGCAGGGTAAGCCTTCTGGCTTTCTTGGTTGCGTCACAGCGAAGATCGTCTGGTCAACCGTCCTCATTTCTGACGGCTGGCGATTCACCCGCTCGATTCGGCGCTCGATTCGGCAGGTCAACTGATTCATAGAAGTCGGCGATCGCCCCTTCCCAGCCCACGCTGGTTAGCGACACGCGATCGCCCTCACTGGAGGGATACAGCACCCACAGCCCCGCTTCGTTGCGGCGAAACACATCTACCTGAAGCCGGGTTTGAGAAATCAGGACATATTCTTGCAGGCTTTCGATCTGGCGATAGTCTGCAAATTTGTCGCCCCGGTCAAAGGCTTCTGTCGCTTCGGAAAGGACTTCGACAATCAGGCAAGGATAGCGCTTGAAAGTGTTTGTCGGGCGATCGCGCTCATCGCAAGTCACCATCACATCCGGATAGTAGTAGCAGTTCCTCTCCTCAACGCGAGCCTTTACCTCTGCAAAGTAGGTGCGGCAAGAGCTTCCCCTGAGGTGGGTTCTCAGGAGGGTGTAGACATTACCCGCAATCTGGTTATGAGCATCGGTGCCCCCTGCCATTGCGTAGATATCGCCATCGCGATACTCGTGTTTGATGGGGCGGGTGGCTTCTGCTGCTAGGTAGTCTTCTGGGGAGACATATTGAGCAACGGGAACTGCAACCATCGCGATCATGCCCTGTTGAAACAGCTATCGAGAGGATTAGATTCATTCTATCGATCGCAGGTGCGCCCTCTCCAAAGGGCAGTCCTGCGGGGCTGTTCACTCGCTGGCGCTGCCGTTAAATAGCTCATAAACCTGCGTGCAAAACGACCGCAGCCGGGTTTGGATTTCTTCGACAGGCTGCTGCGTTCCCAGGACGCGCCACTCGCCGACGGTAGACAAACGCCACTGCTCGCCCTGATGCGTCAGCCCGACGGCTTCTAGACCGATGACGCGGCGGGTTTGGGCGATCGCCCCTTCCCCCGGTTCTGCTGCTTCATCCTCAAACAAACGAATCTGCACCAAGATGCTGCGGGCCTGAAACCGAGGACTCCAACCCGGCAGGTGAAAGCCAATGTCGATGGAGTCGGGGTCTACCCACTCACGAGTATCTGGGTCATTAGCCCAGGGCTTGAGGTCGGCCCGCGCATCGGGAAAGTAAGACTTGAATAAATTAACAGCGGCGGCAATCTTGGCGGCTAGCTCTAGCCCCTTTGCCTGTTCTGCTGCATTCACGCTGTTTGCTCCTGCGATAAAGTACCCGGTTGGATTTTGAATTTTAGATTTTGAATTTTGAATTTTAGATCTTGGATTTCACAAACTGGGCTAGGTCTGATGGATGATGCCTTGACGAATGAGCTTTGATGAATGACTCAACTGACTTGACTGTAGATCTCTTGACTGTAGATCTTAAGATCTTACGGTTTGGCATAGGCAACTAGGAACTGACGCAAGAGCGGCGTTCTGGCTATGCCTTTCGACAAAACCACGCGCCCGCAGGTGCAACTGCCATCTATAGTGCGATACGACCCCACCAATCGCAGTCACGATCAACACTATTTCTCATCATTCTCAGGATTCTCAGCCTTCTGAAGGCCTGCTATGGCAGAAACAAGAACAGAAACAAGAAAACGCCCAGCCACCTGACTGCTCTGCCAGGATGCTGGACGCTTGTGCCATGCTTTGGTGTGAAAGTCGGGCTGCTGCCCAGCGCTAAGGCTATACAGCAAGCCCTAGAGAGTAGAGAACGGAACGCTTCTGAAGGGCTATTGCAGGTCGAGTCCGGGGGGAATCAGCACCTGGTCGATGACGTGGATCACGCCGTTGCTGGCCACGATGTCGGCTTGCACCACGCGAGCGCCGGAGACGGTCACGGTTTCCCCATCTTGGGCGATCGCCACCGAGTTACCCTCGATGGTTGCCACTTCACCAGGCTGAATTGCATCCGAGGTAACGCTGCCAGAAACGACGTGGTACGCCAGGATTTGCTGCAACACGCGCTGATTTTCGGGCATCAGCAGGGCTTGTAACGTTTCTTCGGGCAGCGCAGCAAAGGCTTCGTTGGTCGGAGCAAACACCGTGAACGGGCCAGACTCGTTTAGCGCACTGTCCAGACCCGCTGCTTTGAGGGCAGCCTCTAGCGTGCTAAAGGACTCCCCTTCGGAGACAATCTGAGTCAGTGTGCCTGTGGTCATTGCAGTTGCTCCGTCCGTTCCCGGAGTCACATCTGCCGTTGGCATATCAGCAGGCGTTTCTGCCCCCGTAAGCGTTGAGTCGATAACCGTTTCGCCCATTGTTGGTTCGCTAGCCACTGTCTCGGAGACAGCATCGGCCGGTGCGGCAGAGGACATGACTTCATCCATTGAGGCCATGCTGGGGTAGGTATAGGCGACGGTCGCCGTTACGACACCCAAACCCAGCAGCTTGATCCACAGACCGCGAGTGCTTGTTTGCTTGATGTTCATGGTTACCTCTTTGCGACTAAACGCCTTACTGAAGGGTGAATCAACAACCCCGCATGTTGCGAAATGTTGCGAATACTTGCAGACTCGTAGCAGTCTAAAATCAGCAGGCTTCAGAAACCGTCAGCCAGAGGTGGGAGATTCGCAAGCCGAAAAGATCCGTCTCAAGAAGGAAGAAAAACCCAAACAGACGGTATTTGGCGAAAAATATGGGCTTCATCCCTCGACAGCGCTTGACATTATGAGTTCTCTTTGGCTGATGGGATAAGGCGCTCTTTTCCTCCTAGCTGCTCTAAAAAGTGATGACAGCCGCGAGATGAGTCAAACAGGTGCAGCCCAAATTCTTGAGAAATGGCTTCGCATACGCGCACCCCGCGCACGCTGTTGCCGCGCTCGTCGAGCGGTGGCGAAAAGACCGCAATCCCAAGCTGGTCGGGCACGACGGCGATGATGCCGCCGCATACGCCGCTTTTGGCGGGTAGCCCCACGCGATAGGCCCACTCGCCCGCAAAGTTATACATGCCGCAGGTATACATGACGCTGAGCATGTCGCGCACATAGCCCGCCTCGACCGCGCGATCGCCCGTCATGGGGTTCACGCCCTGGTTGGCCAGCGTGGCCGCCATCACCGCCAGATCGCGACAGGACACCATTACCGAACACTGCTGAAAGTACAGATCCAGCGCTTCTTCAATGTCCCAGTCCACCATTTTGAAATGGCGCATCAGGTAGGCCATCGCCCGATTGCGATCGCCCGTCGCCCGCTCCGACACGTAAGTTGCCACATCCACCACAATGTCGTGCCCCACATAGCGGCGAAACATCTCCAGCAGCCGATTCAGCCGCTCAGTTGGGCCGTCACCACTGATCAGACTAGTCGTGGCGATCGCCCCCGCATTCACCATCGGGTTATAGGGCCGCTTTGACGCTTCATCCAGAATAATCGCGTTAAATGCATCCCCCGTCGGCTCCACACCCACCCGCGCCAGCACATAGTCTCGCCCATGATCCTCCAGCGCCAACCCCTGCACAAACACCTTAGAAATCGACTGGATCGTAAACAGATGGGCCGTGTCGCCCACCTCAAACACCTGCCCATCCGCCGTCACCAGGCAAATGCCAAATAAATGGGGGTCTACTTTCGCCAGTTCGGGAATGTAGTCTGCCACTTTGCCCCCGTGCAGGTCGCGGCAAGACTGGTAAAGCCTTTCCAAAAAAGACTGCACCGCAACAGGTGTGCAATACGGGCTGGCATCGTCGGACATGGCAACGTTGGGGAATGGGTTGAAGAAACTGTGGAGAAAATTGAGGCTGGCCAAATCTGGAAAACCCAGAAAATTCTAATAAATTCTGGGGTTTGTGCCAGAGCAGTTCATGATTAGAGGTGTCGTTATCTCCCCAAAGCTGTGTTTGAGGTTTCCCAGCACCAAGCCCAATATCTCACCTACGCGCTGACCGACTCGGCCACCGATGCCCGTCTAGAGGTCGTGCCCGAACGCGGCGGCATCATCACTCGTTGGAGCGTGCAGGGGCGCGACATCCTCTATCTCGACGAAGCCCGCTTTGCAGACCCCAGCCTCAGCGTGCGCGGCGGTGTGCCGATTCTGTTTCCGATCTGCGGCAACTTGCCGAATAATGCCTACACCTACAACGGCCAGACCTATTTGCTAAAGCAGCACGGCTTTGCCCGCGATTTGCCCTGGCAAGTCACCCACACCGAAGCGCTGGATCGAGCCAGCATTACGATCAACCTGAGCAGCAGCGACTACACTCGTTCGCTCTACCCGTTCGAGTTTTCGCTGGACTTTACCTACATTTTGGAAGGTAACCGTCTGGTGTTGCAGCAGCAGATCACAAATTCGGGAAACACCATCATGCCCTTTTCGCTGGGGCTGCATCCCTATTTTGCGGTATCCGACAAGGCGCGGCTGGATTTTGACATTCCCTCGACGCAATATGTAGACCAGCGCACGCAGGAAACCCACGCCTACATGGATGGGTTTGATTTCAATCAAGACGAAATCGACGTGCTGTTTCGCAAGTTGGCGTTCCAATCTGCTACGGTGGAAGATTTTCGGCAAAACCTGAAGCTGCGGCTGGATTTTGATGATCCCTATAGGATGCTCGTGTTTTGGACGCTAAAGGGCAAGGATTTTTACTGTCTGGAACCCTGGACGGGGCCGCGCAACGCGCTAAACACGGGGGATCATTTAATTGAACTCGCTCCGGGGGGCACAGTGCGGACGAGTTTCCGCATCACGGTGCAGTTGTCTTGAGGTGGAGCCGGAACCCAGATGGCATCGCGTTTCTGCGCGTTTCTGTAAGACGGCTGCGACTCGCAGAAAACGGGCAAAAGGCGATCGCCCCTTGCTTCGGCTAAAAGCCGCCCAGATTTTTTGTAGAAGTATTCCGTAACTCGCCATACAGGTGATATATTGGTTAATCGGTGCTGCATGGCACGGATGGGTCGCTAGCTCAGCGGTAGAGCACTCGGCTTTTAACCGATTGGTCCTGGGTTCGAATCCCAGGCGACCCATTTTTATCAGTTTTTTATCAGTCTCTTTTGCCATCTGGCGATAGTCCTGCACGCTGAGCGATCGCAG
>JBDNCP010000073.1:0-23209 GCA_046719575.1 Cyanobacteriota bacterium | reverse complement strand
AACGTTTTATCAGATTCAGGACTTACGCACCTGCGATGAATTTTTTGGATTTCGGACAATTTCTCGCGGGCTGCACCCGCGAGAACACGAGAAATTGTCCAACTGCGTAAGCTCTAAGACTATTTAGACGCATTATTTAGACGCATTATTTTAGATGCAAATGCTTATCGGAGAAGTCAGCAGTTCACGTGTTGGGTCGAGCGTCTTACGGTTAGAGATCTTGAACAACGCTGGGTTCGGGCTTTTGCGCAGTGTTGCCAAAGGGGAGTTGCCCTGCGATCTCTCCACATACAAAAACGGCGACATTCTCTGCCGCCGTTTTCTGTGGGTTTTAGCTAGAGGGAGCTTAGCCCGCTTAAGAAGCAGAGGTATTCGGTTATCCCCCAGTCTTCTTTAGTTAGCATTACAGCCCTCCAACTAGGCGCTGATCGTAGCTGCGGGCTTGTAAGACATTTCCTCGCGCACGGCGACCATTGCAGACACAAGGCGATCCATTTCCTCGCGGGTGTGCAGCGCGTTGGCGGTGATCCGCAGGCGGGGCTTGGCAATGTACCAGATGGGCGATACCCAGATGCCGTGATTGGCGACGAGCGATCGCGCGAAGTCCTTCGGATTTAGATCGGGTGGCAGCAGCACGGGCAACACGTTGGTTTCGCCGATCGCCAAGAAGTCGTTCTCTGCCAAGCGGCTCCGCAGATAGCGCGTGTTTTCGTGCAGGCGCTGCACCAGTTCGGGATGCTGGCGCACCTGGCGCACCGCTTCTAGGGCGGCCGCGGTCAATGGCGGAGCCAGAGAACAGGTGCCAATCGAAGACGGCGACACATTTAGCAGCGGCTTCAGTTCTGCTACCGGGCTGCTGATGGCTGCACCCACCGACGCGCCAAACTTCGAGAAGGTGGTCATGATCAGCGGCGTTACACCCTTATCCATCGCGTCCTGAGGCAGGATACCGAAGTGTTCGTAGATGCCTCGTCCGGTCGCGCCGATTGAGCCGCTGGCGTGGGCTTCGTCCATGACCAGAGTTGTGTCTTCATAGTTTGACAGGATCTCGATCATGTCGGGCAGGGGCGCGATGTCGCCGTCCATGGAGAACACCGCGTCCGACACCACCAGAATGCGATCGCCCGGTTTGGCATAGCGCTTCAGCTTGCGGGCAAAGTCTTCCATATCGCAGTGGCGATAGGCCCGCACACGCACCGCCGGACTGTGGCCAAACAGCTTGCCTGAGCGAGTCCCCGCATTGGCGATCGCCGACACGATACAGCCGTGGTTCAGCACGTCAGTCATGATCAGCGTTTCGCGGGTGTTTTGAAAGCCCGGAACCGGAATCGCCTGATGGCAAAACGCATCCATCAGCGCTTGCATCGCCATCCATGCATTCAGAAACAGTTGCGTATGGGCTAGATGCTTAAAGGCGGAGACTTCATCTTCTAGCTGGCGGTGTAGGTCGATACGTCCGCTCAGCACCGAGGTTGAACTGTTCGATGTGCCAAATTGTAGGATGGCATCGATAGCAGCTTGCTTCACCGCGGGGCTTTGCACTAGACCTAGCACATCATTGGTACAGAAGGTCAGCACCATGCGGCGACGACCCGTGTCAGCTTCTTCAATTTCAACCAGATTGCCCTGTTTGCGATGGCAGATATATTCGTCTGGGTCTAGCCCGCTTTCATACCAGCGCTGAACATATTCCTTGATAACTTGCACAGTAAACTCCCCTCACCTAACTGAATTGAGTAGCGTATCTCCTCTAGCCCCTCGGATGATTAGACTCTGCTTAACTCGCTGCTGCTAAGTCCACGCTGCTAAGTCCATCGGCGCTATATCCACACTCTTGAAACCTGGTTGTTTTTGGGTGAACTCTCGATCTCTGGCACGGCTCCGGCGACACTTTTTGATAATTACAATAAGAGTTTTCCTTTACTCTGCCAGAAGGAGATTAATCTATGTCTTAAGATTGTTACAGTTCACCCCTCCCATTGGAAGTGTCCACTGAATGTCCTGTGGAGTCTGCTAAAACAGGCGCAGGTTGCGACGTTTCTGCATCATCAGGGGTTGCCGTGTCCACTTGGGCGATCGCCCTAGCGTAGGCCCCATTCTGCCCCTGAGAGTGCTGCAAATACTGGTCATATTGCCGCAGAAATACGCGCTGTAGCGCAATGATGGCAGGGTTGATTTCCACGTAACGTCGCTTGGGGTTCGTCGTGAATGTCCGCTGTTCGCTCTCCATCATCTCTACGTCTTGCAGGAGAAATTTCATAAACACAAACCGTCGCACAAACAGCATCAGCGGCTTGCGGATGGGACGCACCAACCACTGCGGCAGCGGCAGCTTGAGGAACAAGATGGAGAAAGAGCGAGTTTCCTTCGGCCCGACGGGCAGGCGATTGAGATATAGCGAGGAAACGCCCTCTAGCGAGCTAATGTAGTGGGGATATTGATAGTTGACCGAGACAATGCGGGTGGTTTTGCCGCCGTCTTCGCTCAGCCCTAGCGCCTTCGTCATCCAGCCTTCATAGTTCACCTCATATTCTGCCAGCACAGAGTTTGGCGACTCTTTTAGCTTGAGCAGCTTCGGGTCATACCAGCCCTGGAGGTTTTCGTGCAGATAGCCATGAAACACGTCCATCGTGTTCTCGTTGCAGATCGAGAAGTGGGCGTGGAAGTGACCTGGAATGGGGATCTGGAAATATGTGGGGTCATCGTATTCCGGCATGTGGGGCATGGCAACCTGCTCTGCCAAGGCCGGATCGCCTGGAAACACCCATAGAATGCCGTAGCGCTCTCGCGCTGGATAGCTGCGGGCATAGGCGCAGGGCAGCTTTTGGCTGGGCGGCAAATAGGGGATGTGGGCGCATTGGCCATCAGGGTCAAACTCCCAGCCGTGATAAGGACACACTAGGCGATCGCCCTTGACCTTGCCTTTGTGCAGTTCTACCCCCTTGTGGGGGCAGGCATCTTCCATTGCGTAGACCTGACCGTCAGTGGTGCGGTAGAGAGCGATCGCCTGTTGCCAGACGGTAACCTGCACCACCTGACCCGGCTTCAGATTTTCGGACCAATAAACGGGATACCAGTAGTTGGGGTTGATTCCGACCTCCCGCACCGCGTTGTGGACGGTATGCCCCCTCAGTGTTGTTGCTAATTCCATCGAGCTTTCTGATACGTAAATCGAACTCGAACGCGCTTCCAAAGAGGTTGTTGTTTCTAGTGATCCAGCCATTGCTGCCGGAATTTCGGAAAGCATCAGAACCCTGCGCCAGACTCTACGCACCGGAACTGTGAAACCCGCCACCCTGCTCAGATAAACCAGAGCAGATCGTGGAATGTAAACATACTTACCTAAATGTAAACATACTTATTTATCCTTGGTTGGAATGTGTAAGTCAATCCACTTATGTGAGATTGACCCAATCGGGTGAATCATTGCGCCAGAAGTTGCCCCAAAAGTAGCCCTAGAAAACGCTACGCAATGCTAAAACAGGATGCGGCAGGTGAAGCTAGAGCCTATGACGCGATCGCCCCAAATCAGGTTCCATCGACTCCCCACCCAGACCCTACATGCCCTGCTAATGCCGAACCGCGGAGATCACACCAAAGCGGCTCGAAACCCTTGTCTCGAGCCGCAAACACGAGTTACACACGCAAAAAACCGCGGCTTGTCCACTTTTAACTTCTAGGGCAAACCCTGTGAGGATTTACCCTGAAGTTAGGCTATGGCGCTGCACTAAGCGCGAACTGCACCACCCGTATACAGCACCGCGCGTACACAGCACTGCATATACAACCTGTTCGGCGGCGTGCGGCGCTGGAGTCTATCGGTCAACCGATCCCATAATCACATCAATGCTGCCCAAGATTGCCACAATGTCTGCCACCTTCACACCCTTCAGCAGGTGAGGCAAAATTTGCAGGTTGTTGAAATCAGCAGCGCGAATCTTAAAGCGCCACGGAAACACATTGTCATCGCCAATCACATAGATGCCGATTTCACCTTTGCCACTTTCAATGCGGACGTAGTTTTCGCCCTTGGGAATTTTGAATGTGGGCGCAACTTTTTTGCCGATGAACTGATAGTCAAAGCTGTTCCACTCCGACTTTGGGCCAGCATTCATTCGCTGGGCTTCCAGATTTTCATAAGGGCCACCTGGTAAGCCTGCAAGTGCCTGACGAATGATTTTGACCGACTCGCGCATTTCGCGAATTCGCACCATATAGCGGGCCATGCAGTCGCCCGCCGTTTCCCAGTGAACGTCCCAATCAAAATCGTCGTAAGACTCGTAGTGATCGACCTTGCGGAGATCCCACTTCACGCCAGAAGCTCGCAGCATCGGGCCAGACAGACCCCAGTTGATCGCGTCTTCGCGGGTGATGGTGCCGATGCCTTCGATGCGACGGCGGAAAATGGGGTTGTTGGTGATCAGCTTTTCGTACTCATCGACCTTGGGCAGGAAGTAGTCGCAGAAGTCGGCGCACTTATCGACCCAGCCATAGGGCAGGTCGGCCGCAACACCGCCGATCCGCCAGTAGTTGTTGTTTACCATGCGGTAGCCCGTTGCGGCTTCCCACAGGTCATAGATCATTTCCCTTTCTCGGAAAATGTAGAAGAAGGGCGTTTGAGCGCCCACGTCTGCTAGGAAGGGCCCAAGCCACAGCAGGTGATTGGCAATGCGGTTTAGCTCCAGCATGATGACGCGGATGTAGCTGGCGCGCTTGGGCACGGGCACGTCGGCAAGCTTTTCGATAGCGTTGACCACGACCGCTTCGTTAAACATGCCAGCCGCATAGTCCCACCGGCTGACGTAGGGCACGTACATGACGGGCGTGCGGCTTTCGGCAATTTTTTCCATGCCGCGATGCAGATAGCCAATCACGGGTTCACAGTCAACCACGTCCTCTCCGTCCAGGGTGACGATGAGCCGCAGCACCCCGTGCATTGAGGGGTGATGGGGACCCATGTTGAGTACCATGGGTTCGGTTTTGGTTTCGATCATGGCCATAGGCGAACCGTCTCCTGAACTCAGTTAGGGGCTAATCGCGGCGATCGCAGCAGGGATTCGAACACCACACTGTTGCGTTCCTTTAAGATTATGCGGGATTTTCTAGATTTCGGCGATACGGGTTTTTGATAGAAGGGCAAGCCATTGGTAATCAAAAGCAGCGCAGGCGTGAACTTGGTGATCGGAGCTTCATTGTCGCGCCTTGAAGCAATGTGGCATTGTTTGAGAGGAACTTTGCAGGAGCGGGATTGGATGAGGTTTGGTATCGGACTTAGGCTGTTCTTGCTGGTGATCCATGCCGCTCACTCATATCAGAAGCGCTGTAGGCAGAGTGATCGATGTTGTCGATACAAGTTATCTATAGAACAGTTGGGGAGCGGGCTGGCTGATATATCTGGGGCTTGTCAGTGCGATCGCCTCGGACTGGGTATTGGAATGGACTAAAGAAACAGGAGGAGACTAGAGATCTGGAGCATCCTGAGCCAGTTTCAAATCCTTCTCGTTCTTGAGTTCGTAATTCAAGAAGGAACAGCGGACTGCTTGATTCCTCCATACTATTGGTTCCTCCATCGTGGACAACAGTCATGCATGGATTGGCAACGCTTGTAACGCGGTAGGCCATCAAGCGCTGGATTGGAAGCAGTGATTTTGCTTAATTGCCAATGTCAGATTGAGGACTCATCTTCCTATGACTATTTCTGAAATTCGTCGTCAGCAGTTGTCCCAGTCTAGGTCTGCGCCCACGCGCCCGCAGTTGACGACGCTGATTCTGCTGAGCGTGGTGGCGATCGCCTTTGTCATCGTTGCCCTCTGGTTTGCAGGACAGGGCACGATCAGCAAAATCTTTGCCCAGATCAACGCAATTCAGCAAAATCCGCCGCTGTGGCTGGAAGTGCCAATGGTGACGGGGCAGTATTTGCTCGTGCCCACGGTGGCGCTGTTTGTGCTGGTGCTGGGAGTAATGGCGCTATCGCCCCGCCCTCGACCCTGGTCGCGGACGGTTGTGGTGACGATTTTGCTGGTGCTGACAGTGCGCTATGTGCTGTGGCGTGTTGCTAGCACGCTCAATCTAAATACACCGTTGAATGGCGTGTTTAGTCTGGGGCTGCTGTTTTTGGAACTCTTGATGCTGAGCAGTGCGATTATCCAACTAGCGCTGATGCTAAAGGTACGCGATGATCGCCGCTCGGAAGCCGATGCCCTATCTCAAGACGTGCAGGCTGGGCGATATACTCCAACCGTAGATATCTTGATCCCCACCTACAACGAACCCGCCTTCATCCTCAAGCGCACGGTCATTGGCTGTCAGGCGATCGACTATCCCGCCAAAACGGTGTATCTGCTGGACGACACGCGCCGTCCTGAAATTCAAACCCTAGCAGCAGAACTCGGCTGCGAATACATCACCCGCCCCGACAATCGCCACGCCAAAGCAGGCAACCTGAACAACGCCCTCCCCCGCACTACCGGGGAACTCATCGTCGTCTTCGATGCCGATTTCGTGCCTACGCGCAATTTTCTCATCCGCACGGTCGGTTTTTTTCAAGACCCCCAAGTTGCACTGGTGCAAACGCCGCAAACCTTCTATAACACCGACCCAATTGCTTACAACCTGGGTCTAGAAGACGTACTCACTCCTGAAGAGGAGGTGTTTTATCGGCAAATCCAACCAATTCGCGATGGGGCGGGCAGCGTCATTTGTTCCGGGACATCCTTTGTGGTGCGGCGCAGCGTGCTGGATGAAATCGGCGGCTTTGTCACCGACTCCCTTAGCGAAGACTATTTCACCGGTATTCGCATTTCCGCAAAGGGCTATCGCCTGGTGTATCTGGACGAAAAGCTGAGCGCTGGGCTGGCAGCAGAGAACATCGCTTCCCATGCGCTCCAGCGGCTGCGCTGGGCCCAGGGCACGCTGCAAGCCTTTTTCATCCAGGCAAATCCGCTGACCATTCGCGGGCTGCGGCCGTTGCAGCGGCTGGCTCATCTGGAGGGGCTGCTGCACTGGTTTACCAGCATTTCCCGTGTGGGCTATCTGCTGATGCCGCTGGCGTATTCGTTTTTGGGGGTGATTCCGCTGCGGGCGACGGCGGCAGAGCTGATGTATTTCTTTTTGCCCTACTACTTGGTGCAGCTTGCGGTGTTTTCCTGGCTGAACTATCGATCGCGCTCGGCGGTGCTGTCCGATATTTACTCGCTGGCGCTGGCGGTGCCGCTGGCGGCGACGGTGATCAAGGTGATGCTGAATCCGTTTTCCAAAGGGTTCAAGGTCACGCCCAAAGGGACGGCGAGCGATCGCTTTACGTTTAACTGGAACCTGGCCGCGCCGATTCTGATTTTCTTTGTGCTGACGGCGATTAGCCTATGGGTGAATCTGGGCATGTGCATGATCAAGGGCGCATGGCAGCAGACCGTCACGCCGGAGGAGGCGATGGTGGTGAAGGGCATCGGGCTGGGCTGGCTGTGGAGTCTGTATAACCTGATGATGCTGGGCATTGCGCTGCTGATTTTGCTGGATGCGCCGCGCCCTAGCCCCTATGAATGGTTTGACCTGCGCCGCACGGTGCGCCTGCAAGTGGGCGATCGCACGTTTTATGGCATTACCACCATGATTTCGGAGGTGGGCGCAGAGGTCGCCCTGACGCAAGCAGGCTTTCCGCCGCTCTCGGAAGACTTGCCACCGGTGCAGATCGAGCTATTGGAAGAAAGCCTGACGCTTGAGGGATGGGTCGAGCGGACGGGCGAAAGCGACGAGTTCCCGACGGTGCGGATTCTGTTTGAAGAGATGAGCCTGGCGCAGCAGCGTCGCCTGGTGGAGATTCTATTTTGCCGTCCGGGTCAGTGGAAAACGCGACAGTCTCCGGGTGAGCTTCGGTCGCTGTGGCTGCTGTTCCGCGCCTTGCTCAAGCCAAGGGTGCTATTTGGGCGAAACGCAGATGTGAGTCCGGTGCCTGTGGCGAAAGTTTAGCGGGCGGCAAGTACAAATCCCGCACACAGCAGCAGACTGCTCCAAAAGTGCAGCGACACGGCGATAAATTTGCAGTTGCTGACGCGGGCGGGCTTGTCGTGGTTGGCGAGGACATGGCGGCAGAGCCGGAGCGCGGGCGGCAGGCTGGCGAAAATCAGCAGCGTCCATGCGGGAAATAGCCCGGTGATAACGAACAGTGCCGTCAGTCCATAGAGGCTGCCGCAAAGCCACGGGAGCAACTGCGCCGAACGCCGAGTGCCCAGGCGCACAATGGGCGATCGCTTTCCGGCAGCGGCATCGTCTGCCACCTGATGAAAGTGCGAGCAGAACAGAATCAAGCTGGTGCTGATGCCCAAAATCACCGATGCAGCGAGGCTGGCGACCGACCAGGACTGGCTCTGGCTATAGTAAGCCGCCGCTACGCCTAGCGGCCCAAAGGCAAAAAAGCAGAGGATTTCGCCTAGCCCGCGATAGCCCAACCGAAAGGGCGGCCCTTGATAGACATAGCCCAGCCCGCAGCACAGCAAAATCAGCGCCAGAACAGTGACATCTTGCTGCATCCAGGAGATACAAATAACGCCCAAAATTCCGGCTATCAAACAGAGATTGGCGATCGCAAAAATGAGTGCTTTATTTCTGGTTAGGTTCACTAAAGAATGATGTTTATTTCGATCAATTCCGGTTTCTGAATCAAACACATCATTGCTTAAATTTTCCCAAATTAAAATCAAAACTGCGGACAGCAAGAAGGGAATGAAAATGCCCCAGCGAATGGACTGATTTTCAAAATAGGCGATCGCCGTTCCCAGGGCGATTGGCATAATCGCCACGCTATACATCGGCGGCTTGAGGGCTGCCAGCCAGAGCTTTTTGGTGGGGGGCTGGGCGGGCGGCTCTGGCTGGGGGTTGACCGCAGACCCAGCGCTGAGTGCTGGCTCCAGAGGATTCAGATGTGTGGCGGAGGGTTGTCGGGTCGGTTTGGTCGTCATTGCGGGCGGGTAACTGCTGGAAGCCTCATTATTCTACGATTTCTCGCCTCTCCGATCGGTTGCTGGGGCCTGCCGAAACTGTAAAGAGTTGTGACTGACGCGCAGGGCGATCGCCCATCGCCCAAACGCTTGATGCGTCTTGGCTGCATCGGAGATCAGCACCCGTGCCATTAGATTCGGCGGGCCGGTGGCTAGACTTTGCCCAAGTATGTTACCTGTAGTAGACAGGCTGCGCCCGCCAGCGCTTTTTGGCTCTCCTTTATTGCTCACCTTTTACTGTTGACTCATGCCAGTCGTACCCCGGCCGATTGAACCCGCTCAAGACTGCAAAACTTTATATAAACTCCTCTCGTCCTGTCAGAAAAGTTTAAAGCAATCGCTTAATTCTGAGCGTCGATCTGCCCGCGCCTGGATTAGCATTTCTCAAGACGTTGATTCGGTCGATCCGCTGCTTGCTTTACATCAATTTAATACGCCTAATCAGCCGCATTTCTACTTTGAAAAGCCCTACGCAGGCGAGGCAGTTGCGGCTTTTGGAAAGACTCTATCTCTGGGCACTGGGGGCGATCGCCGCTTTTCCAAAATTCAGCAATTCCTAGAACATAGCCTGATCGATCGCCCTCGTCAGTGGTCTGGCAGTGAATTAGAAACTGCGTCGATGAGCATCACATCGCCCTCCGATCTTCGATACTTTTGCAACTTCACATTTTTTGATGAACCCAAATCGATTCAGTCTCCTTTTTCGTCGGCGACGATTTTGCTGCCTGAGTGGCAAATTCTGCGCCAGCCCGATCGCTGTTTGATCACCGCAAATGTGATGCTTTATGCGGATACAAACCTCACTGCGCTAACAGATTCACTCTGGCTCAAGTTTCAAAAAATTCAGCAGGCAAACTATTCTTTGTTTAGTTTTGCCAATCACGATGCGATCGCCCCACCGGTTTGGGAGTTTTTAGAAATCAACGATTTTCAAAAAACAGTTGAAAGAGCGCTTCGCTCAATTCATCAAAATCGCTTGCAAAAACTGGTGCTATCTCATGCGATAGATGTTACCGCTCGTCGCCCGTTTGACTGGCTTTTTTCACTACATAATCTGCGTCAGTTTTATCCCGATTGCTACATTTTTTCCGTGAATCAGGGCGGCGGCAAAACCTTTATTGGTGCTAGCCCCGAACGGCTGGTGAGCGTGCGAAATCAGCGCCTAACGACCGACGCGCTGGCCGGGTCTGCCCCGCGAGGCCGCACCACCAGAGACGACACCGCTCTGGGCCAGACATTGCTCAACACACCGAAGGAGCGCCACGAGCATCAGGTCGTGGTAGATTTCTTGCGCGATCGCCTGCTTCAGCTTGGGCTGTCGCCTCAGATGCCCGCCGCACCTGACTTGCTGCGTCTGTCAAATATTCAGCATTTGCACACGCCGATTCACGCGCACCTGCCCGCCGGACTGCACCCGTTGGAACTGGTGGCAGCGCTGCACCCCACGCCCGCCGTCGCCGGACTGCCCCGCGACATCGCCTGCGACGAAATTCGCCGCTATGAGGGCTTTGGGCGATCGCTCTACGCCGCGCCGCTGGGCTGGGTAGACGCGGCGGGCAATGCGGAATTTATCGTCGGCATCCGCTCGGCTATGCTGGAGGGCGATCGCGCTCGACTATATGCAGGCGCGGGCATCGTCGCCGGATCTGACCCCGCCCGGGAGCTAGCCGAGGTGAAGCTAAAGCTGCAAGCCCTTCTTAAAGCGCTGGTTTAGGTTGATTGACACCGCTTTAGCCTTGATTTAAGCCATTTAAACCTTGTCACTTTAAACCTTGTCACTGCTCTTCCTGGTTGACTGACAAAACTCGTCGCATCGCCCTCACCCCAACCCCTCTCCCAGCGCGGGAGAGGGGCTTCAAGCTCGTCTTTAAGCTTTGGCTCCCCTTCTCCCAAAAGGGGAGAAGGGGTTGGAGGATGAGGGCAAAAGATTGGTCGGTCAACCAGGTAGTTGCATATGTAAGTTTATGTCCGAATTCAACACTTCTGAGATTTGACAATCTGAGGAAATATAGCTATCCTTTAGGTTATTTTTATTTATTGTAGTAAAAATACTGCATTTTGCCCCCATTTTCTCGTTGCTTAACCTAACTTTCAACACTTCTGTAAAGTACCAAATCTTCAAGAGGATATACGGTTAAAGGTGATTCTTTTCCCTTTACCGTAATTTTGCGCTTGATGCCAGTCCGTAATGTTTGTCCTATCATGTTGCGGATGCTTTCCGAAATTAACACTTCGTTAGGGTGAGCCGCGCTTTCAATGCGCTTAGCGGTGTTCACTGTATCACCAATAACGTCATAGCATTTGACATCTACGCCCCCCATAAGTCCTTCTACTAACGGACCGAAATGCAGCCCAATGCCTGCGCCAAGATGATAACCTGATAATAATTGGTGAACAGCTGCTCGAAGTTCAAGCACAGCAGGGAGAGCAGATTCAGCCGTCGGGAAAACAGCTATCACTTCATCTCCAGAGAACTTGAATTTGATGGCATTGTGACGGATTAGAACAGACTCGGCGACCTGGTAATAATTGTTCAATAAACTGACAACCGTTTCAGGAGATCGTGGCTCGCTCCAACGCGTAAAACCACGAATATCCATGAATAACACGGCCCGTTCACGTCGGGCAAGGTTCAAGGTAGATGGGTTGCTGAAGGCTTGTCCAAGTAAGTGACTGCCTAGTAGCCACTCTGAATATGTTTTGAGCTGTGCTGAAGTTTGTTTCAATAGACCCAAGTAGCGATTTGCTGTCAGGTCAGCAAAACCGATAATAAGGCCAAGAAAAAGCACAGATAATCCAATAAACTGATGGCTACTTTCCCTAAAAAAGGCGTTCAAAGAAGAATTTTGAGTTGGGTGAACATGCATTTCAAAAATAGTGTACATAAAGAAAATAATAGCAGTTCGAGTGACATTTTCCAGCACGACGAGCAGGTTGCTAAAGTTAGGCGGCAATCGGAGTTGTAGGGATTGTAAAGAACCAATTGCAAAGGCAAAGACCCAGTACGCTAAATGCTGTGGGGCAGAAAAAAAGCGAGCCCCTTCTACTAGCCCTTCAACTAACGTATACAAGGCGGGTCCGATCAAGTTGCCCCAAAGGCGGCGCGGGTGAGCGCTGTTTTCCCAACGTGTCAGCCAATACGCCTGAATCAGGCTGACGGTGAATATCATATAGGGGTCGGACGTGCGCAGATAATCTAACGTTTTTTCTGTAAGCAGCTCAAACAGGATATTGACAGCGGGAAAGTGAGCCGAACTACCGAACCACTCCAGCGAGAAACGCGTAGGGAATGAACCGGTAATTCTCGATTCAAGAGGTGAAGAAAAAGTGCCTGTCATATGATATGAAGTTGCTCTGGTAATTTGCTTACTAGTAAGCGAGCTAACTGTATACGAGCCGCTTTTCTAATCGCTCTTCTGTCAAACTAGGAGTAGAAAAATCTCTGCAAAACCTACAAATGCACATGACGTGGTACTTTAAGCTTGGATTTCCTAATATTGCCTACAGTTTGTAACAATTTGGGGTCGATCGAGCCGTAGATTGGGTTTCAGGGTTTACTCCAGCAAAAGTTATAAAAAGGCGTAATATCAAGTTCGGTTGAATGTTCATAATGCAGTCAACCTGGAGATCAGGCTTGCCGAAACGATTGCAAATTACGCTTCATCTAAGTCCGGAGGGGTTGGGGCAGCGCTACTGATGAGCCAAAGAAAGATGGAGTACAGCGCAGCCATTATCAAATCTAGGGCTTACGCAGTTGGACTATTTCTCGCGGGTACAGCCCGCGAGAAATAGTCCGAAATCCAAAAAATTCATCGCAGGTGCGTAAGTCCTGAAATCATCTGGATCAAATCATCTGGCTTCTAAGCGGATGTGATCTGAAGCGGCAACTTTGGGTGTATGCCGACGGAAATTTAGCGTTTTACCAACTGCAAGGCGGGCGCTATGTAGAATCTGATCATAGCCCGACGTTTCCTGGGCTTCCGGTCAAGCGGCTGATTCTGGATGCTGTGGCGCAGGTGTGGACGGCGGGAATGCCTGCTGTTCTCCGGACATTTCAGATGGCGCTGGAGGCGACAGCACCTTTACCGCTAGATCGGGCGCACCCTGAAAGAAGCCTTTGGGCAACCGCCGCAGACCTTGCAGCCGCTCCTTGGCGACGAAAGACACGTCGGGCGATCGCCGATTTCCATTTTTCATCGCAAAGGCAGTGCTGGAGTCACAAACCCGACCAAGTTTGTGAATACGGACATATAGCGACAGGCTTCCTCCCAGAAAGCTGCCAATTTCGCCATGCTCCATACCAGAGTTGCCCATATCGATCAGTTCTCCGTTCACCAGTTCGTAGCGGCTACCGTCCTGCGGCAGCGCCATAAATTCTGCATCTGTCCAAACTTTGGGTTCAGAAACGGGCTGGGTTGCCAAAGCTGGCTCCGTTTTAGGTTCATTGGATGCGAGGGTCATGGGGAGGCCTCCATTCACGGTTCGGGTGGCGCTAGACTTCTTGGGGAGTTTCTTGCCAGAGCTGCGTTTTTTGGCGCAGGCTGATGAAGTCGCCATTGCCTAAGATTAGATGATCCAGCAGCGGGATGCCCAAGACCTGTGCGCCTTGCAGCAGTTGACGGGTGAGGGCGATGTCTTCTGGGCTGGGTTCCAGGTTGCCGGAGGGATGGTTGTGGGCGATGATGACGCGGGTGGCTCCCCGGCGAATCACTTCGCGGAAGATTTCGCGGGGATGGGCGAGGGTTTCGGTGGCGGTGCCGATGCTGATGAGTTGGGTTCCCAGCAGGCGGTGCTTGATATCCAGCAGCACGATGGCGAAGCGCTCCTGGGGTTGCCACATGAGATCTTGGCTGAGGACGGCGGCGGCCACGGCGGGGTCGTCAATGATGGTGCGATCGCCCGGCCGGGCTTGAAACACGCGCTTGCCCAATTCGATCGCCGCCAAAATCGTTGTTGCCTTGGCCTCGCCGACCCCGTTAATTTGCATCAATTCTTGAGGGGCAACATGCTGCAACGCCGCTAGCCCGTCGCCGTGGCTCTCCTCCAGCGTTTTCAGAATCAGATTGCCCAAGCCGACGGCCGACAGTTTTCCCGGCCCCTGCCCAGTTCCCAGCAGGATGGCGATTAGCTCGGCGGAGGAAAGCTGCTTTGCTCCATAGGTGAGTAGCCGCTCGCGGGGACGTTCGCTTTGCGGCAGGTCGGCAATGCGTAAACTGTAGGTCATGCAGGTTGGCGCGAGTAGATGCAGAGGGGGGAGGGGCGATCGCCTGTGGTCGTGGTACAAGCTCTCCGCAGGCGAACAATTCTCCCGATGCTCTCAGTCTTCCCTTAATTCAAAGGGCGATCGCGCTGCAAATCGCGCAGCCCATCCTCTTACCTCAGACCCGTTCTAGCTCATCAGGACGGAAGGCGTAGATCGCCTGTAGCCCAGCCGAATCGGTGTAAATTTGCTGCGCGTCTGGGTCATATAGATAAAGCACGATTTCCGTGGGCGGCGACAAGGACGATGCATCCTCTGACCAAACAATCCCGGCAATGATTCCATAGCTATAGGTGCGATCGCGGTTTGGGTCGGGCTGAAACGGCTGCTTCAGGCGCACGAGGTCGCCTATATCCATCGTTAATCCATGAAAATCGGGCTTAAATGATCATTAACCTTACCTTAACCTGAACAAGTTATACAATCTTGACTTTTTTGCGCGATCGCCCTTTCCCGCTGAGCCATTAAAATGAGAATTGTTAAGAAATATTGTGAAATTGTTATTGTGAAATTGTTGCAGCGCTGGCGATCGCCAGTCGGAGTAAGGCATATGGCTCCTCGTGTGGTGGTGATTGGGGCGGGCATTGGCGGGCTGACGGCGGCGGCGCTGCTTGCACGGCGGGGCTATGGGGTGCGTGTGTTTGATCAGGCGATCGTGCCGGGGGGCTGTGCGTCTACGTTTCGGCGGCGCGGCTTTACGTTTGACGTGGGCGCGACGCAGGTGGCAGGGCTAGAACCGGGCGGCATTCACCACCGAATTTTTTCCGAATTGGGCATCGAGCCACCCGCCGCAACGCCCTGCGACCCCGCCTGCGCCGTGTATCTGCCAGGGGAAACGGAGCCGATTCGCGTGTGGCGCGACCCGCAGCGCTGGCAACAGGAGCGGCAGCGCCAGTTTCCGGGCAGCGAACCGTTTTGGCAATTGCTAAAGGACTTATTCGACGCAAGCTGGGCGTTTCAGGGGCGCGACCCGGTGCTGCCGCCGCGCAGCGCGTGGGATGTGTGGCAACTGATGAAAGCCGTGCGGCCGGGAACGCTGACCACACTGCCACATACGTTTTCTACCGTGGGACAGGTGTTGCGCTGGTATGGGCTGGGGCACGATCAGCGGCTGCGGCGGTTTCTGGACTTGCAGCTTAAGCTCTACTCTCAGGTGGAGGCAGAGGAAACGGCGCTGCTCTATGCGGCGACGGCGCTGGCAGTGTCGCAGTCGCCCCAGGGCTTGTTTCACCTCCAGGGCAGTATGCAGACCTTGAGCGATCGCCTAGTGGAATCCCTCGAACGCGACGGTGGTACGCTCCAAATGCGCCATACGGTGGAAAGCATCGATACTCAAAATGGTCGAGCCGTCGGCGTGCGCGTTCGCAACCTCAAAACGGGCGAAACCTGGACAGAGCCAGCGGATCACGTTGTCGCCAATGTGACGGTGCAAAATTTAGTGAACCTGCTGGGCGATGCAGTGCCCGCAGGCTATCGACGGCGAGTAGACAAGCTGCCCGACGGCTCCGGCGCGTTTGTCGTCTACCTGGGCGTAAAGCAGGCGGCGATTCCTGCCGACTGTCCGCCGCATCTGCAATTTCTCTACGAGTTTGACGGGCCGATCGCCGAAAATAATTCCCTCTTTGTCTCCGTCAGCCATCCCGGCGACGGCCGCGCCCCCGACGGTTGCGCCACGGTGATCGCGTCGTCCTTCACCGACCCGCGCATCTGGCAGGGCGACGACGACCGCTACGCCGCCCTGAAGCAGCGCTACACCGAAACGGCGATCGCCCGCCTGGGGCAATATTTTCACCTAACCCCCGACACGCTGATCCATACCGAAGCCGCCACGCCGCGCACCTTTGCCCACTACACCGGGCGCGATCGCGGCATCGTGGGCGGCATCGGTCAGCGCGTCTCGACCTTTGGCCCCTTCGGCTTCGCCAACCGCACACCGATTTCCCGCCTATGGCTGGTAGGCGACTCCACCCATCCCGGCGAGGGCACAGCAGGCGTGAGCTATAGCGCGTGGACGGTAGCCCGGCAGATTGGAGTGATGGAGTGACGGGGCGTTGGAGTGAGGGAAGAGAGAAGAACGAAGAGAGAAGAGAGAAGAACGAAGAGAGAAGAGGTTTCGTTTTTCGTTCTTCGTTCTTCGTTCTTCGTTTTTTCTACCCCTCCATCACTCCCCTACGAAGTCAAGTACGTATACCGACTGAGCGATCGCTCGTAGTTTTGCAAGAGCAACTGCGCTTCTTGTAGGGTGATGCGTCGTTCTTGTAGCGCCTCTTCGCTCTGGCGGCGAATGCTCTCGATCAGGTCTTCGGAGTCGTATTGCACATAGCCCAGCACCTCGGTCATGGTGTCGCCTTTCACCACATGCTCGATCTGGTAGCCCTTTGGCGTGAGCTGGATGTGAACGGTGTTGGTATCGCCAAACAGGTTGTGCAGGTTGCCCATGATTTCCTGATAGGCTCCGCCTAGAAATAGCCCCAGGTAATAGGGCTGAGTCGTCTGGCTTTCGGAATGTGCGTCTGCTCCCTGTTCTCTGACCAAGGGATGCAACTCCAGCACCGACTTGACATCGCGCAGGTCGATGAACTGGTCGATTTTGCCGTCGCTGTCGCAGGTGAGGTCGGCCAGGGTGCCCCGGCAGGTGGGTTCCTCATCCAGCCGATGGATCGGCATGATCGGAAACAACTGGTCGATCGCCCAGCTATCGGGGGCGGACTGGAAGACGGACAGGTTGACATAGTAGATCGATGCCATGATCTTTTCCAGATCTTCCAAGTCGTCGGGCACGTAGTCTTGCTGGCGGGCGATTTGCAGAATCTTGGCGCAGCAGGCCCAATAGAGCCGCTCGGCCTGCGCCCGCTCTACCAAGCTGAGGTAGCCAAACCCAAACAGGCTGATGGCTTCGTCTTTGAACTGCGTCGCGTCGTGATACGCCTCCTGATAGGTGTCGGCGCTGATGGATTGCCAGGTTTCGTAGAGGTTTCGCAGAATCAGGTGGTCTGCGTCGGTGGGGGGGGCGGGTTCCTCTGCCATCACGTCGCTAGTGCCCAACACGTCAAACACCAGGACGGACTGATGAGAGGCGATCGCCCGGCCGCTTTCGCTAATCAGGGTGGGCATGGGCACGTCGCGTTCTTCGCAGGCTTCTTTCACCTCTGCCACAATGTCATAAGCATAGTTCTGCATGTTGTAGTTTTTGGAGGCGTAGAAGTTGGTCTTGGAGCCGTCGTAGTCTACGCCCAAGCCGCCACCCACGTCTAGGTAACGCATATTTGCGCCGAGTTGCGCCAGTTCCACAAAAATCTGGCTGGCTTCCCGAATCGCGTCTTTAATGACATTAATGGCAGAAATTTGGGAGCCGATGTGATAGTGCAGCAGTTGCAAACAGCTCAGCATGTCAGCAGCGCGGAGCTTTTCGACCGCCTGAATAATTTCAGGGACGGTGAGGCCAAACTTGGCGCGATCGCCCGCCGAGCCACCCCAGCGCCCGATGCCCTTGGCGCTCAGCTTGGCCCGCACGCCCACGATCGGCATGATCCCCAGCTTGCGGCTCTCGGCAATCACCAGGTCTACTTCTTCCACCTGCTCCAGCACGATGATCACCGTCTTACCCAACTGCTTCGCCAGGATTGCTGTTTCGATATATTCCTGGTCTTTGTAGCCGTTGCAGATCAGCAGCGACCCCGGCGTATCCAGCAGCGCTAGGGCAATCATCAATTCTGGTTTCGACCCGGCTTCTAGCCCAAACTGGTAGGGTCGTCCGAAGCGCACCAGGTCTTCGATCAGATGCCGCTGCTGGTTGCATTTCACTGGAAACACGCCGCGATATACGCCTTGGTAGTTGTAGCGGGCGATCGCCTTGGCAAAGGCGGCATTTAGCCGCTGAATCCGGTCTTCCAAAATATCTGAAAAGCGAATCAGCAGCGGCAGTCCCAAATTCCGCTGCTTGAGCGCTTGAACCAATTCGTATAAATCTAGCGAACCGCCGCGATCGCCTTGCGGAGAAACAGTCACATGGCCTGCCGCGTTAATCGAAAAATAGGGATCGCCCCAGCCCTTGATGCGATACAGTTCCTCGCTGTCTTCGATCGTCCAGCCCGACTTCACGCGCCCCGTCTCTGGAGCCGGAAGCTTGGTGATGCGTCGTTCTCGCGTTGCTTCTGCAAGGGTTTCGCCTCCTGGTTCTTCCACATCGCTGGCAAACAGTTTGGGTTTTACTTCCATCAGGTTTTTTCCTCTAGAACATGAACAGTGAGCCGCTGAATGGCTTTGAGAATTCAGCTTATAGAATTCCTCTCAACAGTTTGGGGTGTCGCACGTCGCACGACACCCCATCCAGGTCTGCATTGCTTAAGCTCTGCTCAAGTCTAACCCATTTCCTCAAAAAATCTCTGTACCCTTTGTTGGGCAAGGCTTTGATTAAGCTCCGATTAAGCGCTGATATGAAGCCTGGGTGACCATTGCCCCTTACTCTTTACAAAGGGACATCTTTTTCTGAGCATAGATCTGAGCGTAGAGAAGGTTTGCAAGTGTTCTGTTGGCATTCCTCTGGAATGTGCTGATGGGAACGTCCCGCTCAGAATGCAGTTAGGAGTTATTTGGAGTAACTGGAGTAATTATTGTGGAACGCACCTTTATCGCAATCAAGCCCGATGGCGTGCAGCGTGGGCTGGCGGGCGAAATCATCCGCCGCTTTGAGACGAAAGGCTTTACTTTGGTGGGGCTGAAGTTTTTGCAGCCCAGCCGCGACCTGGCCGAGCAGCACTACGCCGTTCACAAAGAGCGCCCCTTTTTCCCTGGATTGGTAGACTTCATCACCTCTGGCCCGGTGGTGGCGATGGTGTGGGAAGGCGACGGCGTGATCGCCTCGGCCCGCAAGCTAATCGGCGCGACGAATCCGCTGAATGCCGAACCGGGCACGATTCGCGGCGACCTGGGTGTGAATATTGGTCGCAATATTATTCACGGGTCGGATGCGCCGGAGACGGCGGAGTATGAGATCGGCCTGTGGTTTAAGCCGGAGGAATTGGTGAACTGGACACCGACGATCATGCCGTGGGTGCATGAGTAGGGCGATCGCCCATTTTGTTTTGGGGATTGTCGGGTTGGTTAAAACGACTGGCGAGCCAGCAATCCTTGGGGGAAGGTTTTCCCCCAAACCCCCTGCTTGGGGGACGAGGCGCATCCCCCAAACCCCCTCCGACCTTGGTTTCGGCGATGTCCGTTAACATTCTGTCCGTTCGCAATTCGGTCGGCGTATTATCAGACGGCTTTGAGTGGAGTTGTTCTGGAGCAATTCCCGACGAGGGTTAGGGCGATTCTCTCAGGAGACGCGGCGCGATCGCCCCCGTCACCCCTGCAATGCGAAGCGACCTTTCACTCTCACCGACAAGCCCTTAGGAGGGGGTGTGGGGGACGCTTCGTCCCCTGCAAAAGGGGGTTTGGGGGATATCCCCCAAGGCTGTTTGGTTCGCCAGTCGCCTCAAGAGCAAACCCGCATCCAGAAAATCCGCCGCCTTTAACGTCGCCAGAGCTTAATCGTGCGATCGCGGCTTCCCGAAATTAGGATTTGACTATCGGCTGTAAAGGCGACCGCATTCACCTCGCGGGTATGCCCTACTAGCGTATGGCAAAGCTTGCCGTCGGGCAGGCTCCAGAGCTTCACTGTGTGGTCGCTGCTGCCGCTGGCCAAGAGCGTGCCGTCAGGACTGAGGGCGATCGCCCTTACCCAATCGTGATGCCCGTTTAGCACCTGCACTTTGCGCGTTTCAAAATTCCATAGCCGGACGCTGTGATCGCCGCTGCCGCTGACCAGCATCGAGCCGTCGGCACTAAAGGCGATCGCATTCACGTCGCGGCTGTGCCCTTCCAAAACCTTCAGCAACTCGCCCGTATACAGGTTCCACAGGCGAATCGTGTTGCCGCTGCTGCCGCTGGCCAGCAGGCGACCATCTGGACTGATGGCTACGCAGGTTACGGCGCGGGGTTCTTCCAGCGTCCGCACCAGCCGCCCCGTCGCCAGATGCCATACCCGAATCGTATGCTGGTCACTGCCGCTGACCACCGCCTGCCCATCGGGACTCACCGCCACCGCCAGCGACACCACCGAATCTGAGGGATCACTCAGCCGCCGCAGCAATTCCCCAGTCTCCGGATTCCAGACCCGCAGGGTGTCATCCAGACTGCCGCTAATCAGTCGCTGCCCGTCAAAGCTAAACGCCAGCGACACAACAGGTTCCGTGTGCCCCAGCAGGATGCCCGTGGATTGGTCGGTTTTCACGTCCCATAGCCGAATCGAGCCGTCGAAGCTGGCGCTGGCAAACTGCTGATTGCGTGGGTTGAGGGCGATCGCCGCCACGGCCTGTTTATGCTCACACAGCGTCCGCATACAGCGCCAGGGCGATCGCTGCGGGGACGCTGTAGCAGCAGGAATCAGCGGCGCAGAGGGACGATAGGGCAGGGCGAGAGACACCTGTGCGGGTTCCAGATCGTGCAATACCGCACTGGCAGCAGCATATCGGCGGCTGATGACGGGTTCAATCATCCGGTCGATCACCAGGGCCAGGTCATCGCTGACGGATTGCGTCAGGCAGTCGCGCCACAGCCAGCGCCCTTGCACAAAGCAATACAGGTCAATCGGCGCGACCTCCGTCATCAGGTGAATGCAGGTCACACCGAGGCTATACAAATCACTGGCAAAGGTGGCCTTGCCCGCCACCTGCTCTGGCGCAGAATAGCCCGCGCTGCCAATCACCGTGCCTGTTTTGCTGAGGCTAGAAGCCGTGGTGATCTTCGATGCGCCAAAGTCTACGAGCGTCAGTGTTTCAGTATGGCGATCGCGAATGATATTGTCAGGCTTGATGTCGCGGTGAATCACCTGATGGTCGTGGATAAACTGCACCACGGGCAGCAGATTTCGTAGCAGATGCCGAATCTGGTCTTCACCAAACGCGCCCCCTTGCAGCAGTTCCCGCGTCAGCGGATGCCCATCCACATAGGTCTGGATCAAATACGGATAGCCGTTTTGGATGAAATGCGCCAGCAGCTTGGGAATCTGCGGATGCTGCCCCAGTTCATCGAGCCGCTCCGCCTCCCGCTGAAATAGCTCCTCCGCTTTGGCGGCGTGGCGCGTCCCTGGCTTGGGCGGAAACAGTTGCTTAATCACGCAGCGCGGCCGCGACGGAATATATTCATCCACTGCCAAAAACGTCCGCCCAAACCCGCCCGCCCCCAGCGGCTCCAGCGCCCGATAGCGATCGCCCAATACCAACTCCATCCCGCAACTCTGGCAAAAGCGGCGATCGCCCAGGTTGCGGGGATTGGCACAGTTCGGGTTGAGGCAATAGCTCACGGAGGGTTCCGAGGGAGGGTGAATCGGGTCAGAGGATGGGATTTTGGATTGAGGTGGAGGCGCTGCCTGTGTCCTTGTATAACGTCCTTGTATAGCTTGGTCTAAAGCGCCGGGAGCATATCCACAAGGTGATCCACAAATTGTGAACTTCCTACACCAATTTTCTATCGGTGGCATTAGAATCGCCACATCTCGCCATCGAATGTCACGCTTGCCCCATCCCGCCCTAAGCCGCCTATGTTGGAATTGACCGATTGTATTGTGCTGCATGGCCCAGAGCTAGCGCCCCACTGGTGCGATCGCCTCTCCGTCACCGCCGACACCATCACCCGCCTAGAACTTGGCCCACCCTGCCTCAGCTTCGATGAGCTAAGCCTCAATCGCGGCGCACAGGTTATTGTGCCCGCGTTTTACAACAGCCACACCCACATGGGCGACTCCTGCCTGCCCGACGGCGCAACGGGCATGACGCTAGAGCAAGGTTTCTTTCGTCCCCACGGCTATAAATATCGCGAGCTGGCAAAACAGTCCGAAACCGAACACCTCCGCCACATCAGCGCCCACCTCCACTACATGGCCCGCACGGGCACGATTGGGCATATCGACTTTCGGGAGCAGGGCGCATACGGCAGTGAGCTATTGCGCCGCGCCTCGGCAGAAACGGGCGTGCGTTCCGTCGTGTTGGGCCAGTTCAACGAGTTGCCCTTTAGCGATGCCCAACTTCGGGAAAATCAGGCCCCGCTCTCGGATGCGGCGCTGGCGGAACTGGCGGCCGTGCTGGCGATCGCCGACGGCTTTTCGGAAAGCACCATGAACGACCTCACCGACACCGCCTGGGTGCAGATTCGCCAGATGACCGAGGCCCAAGGCAAGTTGCGGGCGATCCACTGTCTGGAAAACGACGGCTATCGAGAGACGAGTCTGGCGATCGCCGGACGCGGCGACCTGGAGCGGGCGCTCGACTTGTATCAGCCGCATCTGGTGATTCATGCCACCGTCGCCAACGATGCCGAAATCGCCCTGATGAGCCAGCACCGC
Organism: Cyanobacteriota bacterium; assembly: GCA_046719575.1. Taxonomy (GTDB): domain Bacteria; phylum Cyanobacteriota; class Cyanobacteriia; order Elainellales; family Elainellaceae; genus Thermoleptolyngbya. The sequence goes on along the minus strand of JBDNCP010000073.1, from coordinate 573 downwards.
ACCAACATCGCTCTCAATCCCCGTGCCAATGCGAACTTAGGACTGCCGCTGCCGCCCATCGCCAAGCTGCTGGAAAGCAACGCCAACCTGCTCCTGGGCACCGACAACGGCCTGCTCAACAGCCCCAACCTGTTTGCCGAACTCGACTTCACCTACAAAGTCGCCAAGAGTCAATTCGGTGATGCTATCCGCCCCGATCCTAGGGAAATTCTAAAAATGGTGACGACCAACGTGCGATCGCTCCTCGGCGGCGACACCTACGGCTACTTAGAACAGGGACTCCCCGCCGATTTCATCCTGCTGGATTTCACCCAGCCGCACCTCCGCGCCAGCCGCCACATTCCCGCCAGCGTCGTCACCCGCGTCACCCCTGCCGACGTGCTGGCCACAGTTCATCGGGGCAAGGTGTTGTATGAGAAATAGGGGAAGAGAGAAGAACGAAGAGAGAAGAACGAAGAGGGAAGAACGAAGAGGGAAGAACGAAGAGGGAAGAACGAAGAGGGAAGAACGAAGAGGGAAGAACGAAGAGGGAAGAACGAAGAGGGAAGAACGAAGAGGGAAGAACGAAGAGGG
>JBDNCP010000072.1:0-23250 GCA_046719575.1 Cyanobacteriota bacterium | reverse complement strand
CAACTACTCTAAATCGCGCAGCAGTTGGCGAATCTTTGAGCCTTGCCGTGCATCCAGGTGTGCTGGAAAAGACACCTCAACGTCAGCCGTTACGCCACCCGCCGAGCGATTGACCAAAAACACCACGCCATCAGAAGACTGGGCATTGGAAACGCGCACGTTTTCAATCTTCCCCACCAGACGCTTCGGATCATCGTCTGTTGTGTGCTGGCTTAGCAGCAAACCGACAGGCGGCTGAGCTTGCTGCAGCATTTCAATATTAGGCAGCAGGTTACCATCCATTTCAATCCGCAGGCTGCGCGAGCTAATCTCCTTTGCGATACCAGGGTAAAACTGCCCTTCCCAATAAATCTGCGCGGCAGCGTGGATCTGCTTGCGAACCTCAGTCGGCACAGCGGGTTTGGGGTCGCGGAAGGCCCGCAGCAAACTAGTCGCCAAAAACACCAGCGATTGAAGCGGACGGTCGATTTCGGTGCGTTTCTGGGCATACCATTCCTTCACATCGGAATATAGCACCAACACCAGCGCATCATTTTGAGACTGCGACAGGTTTACAAAGTCTACGGCTACGACAACCTGATCTTCGCTAATCGGGTCAACCCGAATCACTCGCGCCTCCAAAAATGCCCGCTTGCCAAAGTCTCCAATTAGCTCAATCTCTACGGCATCCGGCAGGTTGGGCCAGCTATCCAGCACGATCCGCGCACCATTTTCGCTGACATCCAGCGTCCTGCCAGCCAGCGTTTCGCTATTGTTGCCGTAAATCACTGCGCCTAGCTTCCGCTCCAAACGGTGTGCCCGACGCAACTGGGGTTGCTCAAATGCCACCAGCAGCGCTGCTACCAACAAGATCAGGTTAAATATGCACCAGGCAGCGTTGATGATGACTGCTTCTTTTGCTTCGGGCTGAAGCACCAGCCAGAATGGCACCGCCAGCAGCGACAACACCAGCAGCGACACGACAATCAGAGATGCTTTTGAAGATTCGTAGTCGAAGCTGCGCTTCGTCACCTTCACGCCCTTGTCGGTCACGTTGAAGCTGCCCAGCTTGGGGTTAATCAGCGCCATAAAGGTGACGATGCCATCCTGAAATGCCATCGCGTATTCAAACACCTCGTTCCAGAAGGAGAACCGAACTTCTTTAGCAGTAATGTAGTTGGCATTGAGCGCCAGGGCAATGTGCGGCAGTGCGTACACCAGGGTTTCTATGCCCAGACCGCGAATCAGGTTGATGCCAAACAGCAGGTACAGCACTGGCGACAGCGCGTACATGATGCGCGGAAAGCCGAAGAAGAAGTGTGTCGTGGCGGACGTGTAACACAACCGCTGCGGCAGCGTCAGCTTCAGCTTGCGGTTAAATAGCGGATTTTCGAGCCTTAGAATTTGCGCCATGCCTCGCGCCCAGCGCACCTGCTGCCCCACGTAGGAGGAAAACTTCTCTGGTGCCAGACCCGCCACCATGATCTTGTCGTAGTAGACCGACTCATAGCCCAGCGAGTGTAGCCGCAGCGAGGTGTGGCAGTCTTCGGTCACGGTTTCCACTGCGATGCCACCGATCCGCAGCACGTAGTCGCGTCGAATCACCGCCGCAGAGCCGCAGAAGAAGGCAGCATTCCAAAAGTCGTTCCCTTTTTGGACCACTTTGTAGAACAGCTCGTTGCCCACGGGGACGCGCCCCTGGGTTAACAGGTTGCGCTCAAAGGGGTCTGGGTTATAGAACCAGTGCGGCGTCTGCACCAGCGCGACTTTGGTGTTGTAGAAGAAGCCGACCGTTTCCTGAAGAAACTGTCGTGAGGGAATGTGGTCGCAGTCCAAAATCAGCACTAGGTCGCCTCGCGTGCGGCGCATGGCAGTGTTGATGTTGCCCGCTTTGGCGTGGTCATTGTTGTCCCGCGTTAGCATGGTGCAGCCGATTTCTTCGCACATGCGGCGCAGCTTTTCACGGCGATCGGGGAATTTTCGCCCGTCGTCTAGCACGTAAACTCGCTTTTTCTCTTCGGGATAGTCTAGCGCCAGCGCTGCGATGGCCGTCTTGCGGACGATCTCGACATCCTCGTTGTAGGTGGGAATGTATACGTCAACGGTGAACCACTGACTTTGGGGAATGCCGGACAAATCAACGGGCTGGCGATCGCGCAATTTTAGCGTCTGAAAATAGGAGAGAAACAGCGTGGCGATCGCATACAGCTCTGCCATAAACAGCACAATACTGAACGTAGCATTCAGCCAGCCATCGAGGTTGAGCGTGTAGCTGGTGCGGTAATAGAGATACCGCATCGTAGTGACAATGCTCAGCCACGCCAGAAACAGATGCAGATATTCGCTGGCTTGGCGCTGAGTTTGCCATTGCTCCAGCTTGACTATGGCCCAGCCCAGCAAAATCAGAATCACCGCCACGATGCCCTGCTGCCAGATTTTTAGCGGTGTGACGATCAGCGGTACAGACAGCACCATCAACCCAATCACCAGCCAGAAGAGTTGTGTGCTGCGTGCCCTAGGAAAAAAGCGGTCAAACCAGTTCGGCACTCGCAGCAGCCAACGTGCGATCCACGGCTGCTGGCTAGAGACGGGTTCGACAGGGGCTTGAGACATAGAACTCGTCATTTTACCTCTCCTGACTTGGCAAGCCGATTAACGTAAACTTGAGAAATGCCGTATAGCAGCAGCGAAATCAACAGAATGCCCGTCGGCAGCAGGAACCAGTTGTCTTGAATGAAGATAGAGATGCGGCTCAGGAATCCAGTTTTTTGAACCTGCTGGAGCGGTTCCTCACGCAGGATATCGAGCTTATAAGCATAGGGATCATTAGGCGATGGATTGGGCTTGTTGCGGCTAATCAGCACTGTGTCGCCGTTGAGCTGGGAAAATAGCGGGTCGCGCTTGAAGACCTCGGCTGCATCGGTCAAGCCCTGCTCGCTTTGCCCGGTGATGGCTAGCACAGCGCGATCGCCATTATTTGGCGAGACCATTAGCTTTACGACCCCCTGACTGTCAGGCAAAGCCTGCACCCGGCTGCCACGCCAGCCCCGCGAAAACAGATTGCGGAGTTCAAAACCGCCAGACTCCATTACTTCCGGCAAGGGAAAGCGATCGCGCGTCCCAATCCCCACCAGGTTCATACCCCGCGCCTCAGCAGGCAGATTGCCGCCTGTATAAACCTGTAGATTCACTGAACTGGCACGGCTCAGCCGACCCAGCCGCTCACTCACCGCCAGCATCGTTCGCACATCCGCATCCCGCGGCGCACTCGGCACTACAAACGCCGTCTCCGACAAATCCTGCGGTGCGGTAAACGGATAGCCCACTTGCAGCAGCCTCAAATCCGGCATCCGGGTAAAGATATCTCGCTTCAGATTAAAGTCTGTATCGCCATGCAGCGTTCCCCAGAGGGACTGATCTTTAGACAGCCCGCAAACCTCAGCAGAGCGCGGATTGAGGTTAAACACCACATTCAACTGAGAATCTGGCTGAATTAGTTCTGCAGGCAAGTCCACATCCAGCGAATCGCGCCCTCCTTTCGCAGAATTCAGCCGCTTAGAGCCAATCGTTACATCATCCAGTCGCACTTCTATCGTCGAAGTACGCGGGTCAACCTGAGCGCTATAGCTATAATCCACCCTCATGCGGCTGCCCCGCGAAAAGCGATCATCCGGCAGCGCTCGGAAAGGAATTTCAATGGGCGGTGCATTGGTGCCATGCACCGTAATATCCTCAAAGGCTTGCCCGCCGAGAGTGGTCAAATCACGCAGGGTAAAGCTATTTCGGGTTGGCAGATAGCCTGGCCACTCGCGGGGCGCAGGCGACGGTTCATCCACCAAATCGGTCACTATCAACACCTGACCCGTGCCAATCTGCGCTTCTTTGGTCTGCACTAAGAACCGCACCGCCTTTTGCACACCAGCCGCCGAGTTTCCAGTTGCCACAAGCACAGGTAAACCGTTGTCTTCTAAAGTGGTCAACATCAAAACGCCCGTATCGCTGGGCAGCGGCGTATTATTGCCGTCCAAAAGCTGACCGTTGCGAATGGACAGCGGGAGTGACAGTTCTGAGAGGACAGGCTGTTCTGCTGGAGTGCCCAGAATGACCACTCGATCGTTCCACTGGAGGTTGTCCAGACTGCCCACCAGTCGGGTGTTGAGCGGACGAAAGTCCACGAGCCGCCCCGCTTCAGCCTGAAAGATTGCCGCTGCATTGAGCCAGTTATCGCTATAGGTGCGGGGTCGTAGATATGTAATTTGATTTGTATCGAGACTGAGGGTGTCAATAAATGGGAACGGATAGCGGCTGAAGTCTAGCGGAACAGCCTCTAGGGCATAGTCTAGGATGATCTTGGAATCGGGCAGGATCTCGGTCCACAGAGTTGGGTCGGTGGCAACGGTACAGTCTTCATTTGTTTGCTGCTCTGCCAGAATCGAAATTTCGTTGTAGTCCTGAATCAGGTTGGAGGGAACCTCGAAGACAACCTGGCCAATCTGGGAATTGGGACGATTCAGCGGCACACTGCCCACGCTGGTATCATTCACCCGAACCGTTAGGCTAGAGCGATCGGACAGCAGTGATGGAGAATGCTGGAATCGCAGCACCAGCTTGGCAGTTTTGACATCCCACTGGCGGGGGCGGTTGAACCCCAGCCGGGCGGTTGGATAAACACCTTCCATGCGGAGGCGGTTGCCGACTACCGGGCTGCGGTTGAATTCAATCACATGTTGGTATGTGGGTTCTGGCTTGGGCGCGGCTGGCGACGTTGTAGCAGCAGTTGGACTGCTAGGCTGGGCTGTCCGTCTTACGGTTGCTGGAGTAGCCGGACGAGACGGCGGGTTGGCGGGAGCAGCCCGGCGCACGGCAGGGGCAGGGCGGGGTGCCGGTCGGTAAGTGGGTGCAGCCGCTGGACGATTAGGCAAAGAGAGTTCTCGAATGAGAGTATTTTCTCGCTGCTGCACGCTGGTTTGTGCGGATGCATGGGGCAGCAGGCTCAAGCTTGCCCCTAGACCCAAGAGGACGAGTAGAATTGCCAGGGTTTGGTTTCGTTTGACACGCTTCTGGCGTGTCTGACCAGAGGGCGAGGCATTAGGTGAATTTCCCCGGTTAAATGTAAGGAACCATTGACGCAGCGAACGAAACATAGACCTGTCTCTCTACTAGTAAGGGGGTTTACGGGTCGGTCTAAGGCTGAAGCCAATTCATAGCCACATCGGTAGATGCAAGTAGCCCAAACCAAGCCAGATTTTGTGCGTAGTATGCAGAGTTGTTATCCCAGAAGCCGTCTTGATAAGCAGGAAGAATTTTTTGCTGATAGATTTGCTCAGCAATTGGAGGGTTAGTTAATTGAAAGGCTGCAAACAACATGCCGTATTGAGAGGTCGATTCGTAAGGCACAAGGGGTTGACCTTGCAGGTCGATTTGGGCCGGAATCTTTTGCTGGGCTTGCCACTTGGATTCCAGCGACGGCAAGTGCTGTTGCAAGTATTCCCAGGCGGCAGGCTCGTTAAACCACTGGGCATCAATTCCAACACGCCACCAGACTCGATAGGCATCGAATCCGTAGATGCTACGGATTGGGCTGGGTGGGCGCAGGGGGATGTAGCTGCCGGTTGTGGTGTTGAGAGCGACCCAATCGCTGGGCAACTTGGCGGATGAAAGCTGGGAGGATTCGCGCAGGATTTTGTAGCTGCTGTCTACGAGGCTCAGCCAGTTGCGATCGCCATCTACCTGAGCAAACAAACGAAAGGCATAGGGGGCCAGGTAGGAAGGATTGAGGTAGAGCAGATCTGGCTGGGGCTGAAAGGCTTCCTTTGGGCCCGGCAGCAGGTAACGCTGCTCGCTGGCTGGCTGGAGACTGAAGGAACGGGCAGCAGGAGGGGGAACAGCCACAGTGGAGAGAGTCCAAAGATCTCTCAGCTTTATACGCGCTAGCTGGAGATAATCCGGACGGTTCCAGCGGCGGGCTGCAAGGATGAGGGCGGTTACTGCATCGATATCGGCATCACTGGCGAAGTTTTCGTCTAAGATCGTCCAGTTGCCTGATGGGTCTTTGCCCCACTTCCAGGCCCAGAGATTGTCTCGACGCTTGCCATCTGCATCTAATCGCTGGAGATTTTCCTCGGCCCAGCTCAGGGTTTGAGCGAAGGTTTCGGGATCATCGATAAAGACGGCGCGGAGCATGGCGTAGGCCTGGCCTTCGGAGGTGGTGCGCTCGTCGGCTTCCCAGTCGATGACGCGGCCGTCTTGCTGGATAAATCGCTCTCGGTAGGCACTCCAGCTTTCGGTGAGGAGGTGTTGTTTGGAGGCGATCGCCCCTAGAGGTGGCTCAGGAGTGCTGCCAGTTTGGGACGCGACGGCTGCATCGGGGGGCGTGTCTTGGGACAGCCCAGAATCGTTGCAGCTTGCCAACAGTGAGCCAAAAACTAGCGCTAGGGCGATCGCCAACGGGTTCAGGCTGGAAGCAGCGGATGGAAAGAATTGCATAGACCAGCGTTTAAAGTGCGCTCTTTTCAGGAAGGCTCAGCAGAAATCTTTAGAGAGAAAATCTCAAGCGGTTAGGCAGGCAATAAAACTAGAACAGCTCTTTGTCTATGACAATCTAGAAGCATCCGCGCATCCAACGAAAAATGCCGCTCCTTACTGAAGATTCACATTTGACTAAAGATTTGTATTCAAGCTGCAAAGTCGCTGGGCGATCGCGGTTTCCCTAGCCTAGCCGCCGCAACAAACGATCTGGAAATGGGTTGAAAACCCGTTGAAAACCTTGGATTTGCCTGTTTGCAGCCCTTGTCTGAAAGGAAGTCTCCGCCGTTGCTTAAATAGTCCGAATAGAACATTTTGAAGCGGTATAAATGAATAGGATCGCTTCAGTAAGAAAACTGAAGCGATCCTGAATCAATCCTGAATCAATAAAGACAATACCGAAAGACAATACCGATCATTCAGCATGGGATTCAGCATTGGATAAAGACTGCCAAACAATCGGTATTGAGGGAATGAGAATTGAGAGTTAGGTAATTTTTTAGACCGATTCCCCTGATTGACTGACCAATCTTTTGATTCGGCTAGGTTGAGCAATGTCAAACCCAGTACTGGCTTAAATTTGGTTAAGATAAAAGCCGCAAAAGTACGAAAGCCATAAAAAAGCAGGAAAGCAGTATGCCTTCCCGCTGCGGTCGCTATTTTAATACACCTCTAGTACATCCGGTTTTAATACATCCAGTTTTAGTACAACCAGTCGCAAAGATGGCGAGTGAAACGTCTCCTAGGGATTCAGAGAGCCTTAGTAAGCGCCGCTCTTGCCAATGACCACCTGAACCGTCTTCAGCAGAATCTTGAAGTCAAGCCACAGCGACCAGTTGGTAATGTATATGAGATCAAGCTGCACAGCCTTCTCGAAGTCGGTGATATCCGATCGCCCCGAAACCTGCCATAGCCCGGTGATTCCAGGCAGCACCTCCTGCCGAATGAAGTGGCGCTCCTGAAAGCGCTCTACATCTCGAACAGGTAGGGGACGTGGGCCAACGAAGCTCATCTCACCCACCAGCACATTAAACAGTTGCGGCAGTTCATCCAGGCTGTAGCGACGCAAGAACTTGCCCACTCGCGTGATCCGCGGATCGTCCTTCATCTTGAACAGCACGCCGTCCTTCATTTCGTTTTGCGCCTCCAGCACCGCCTGAAGCTGAGCCGCATTTTGCACCATTGTTCGGAACTTCCAGACCTTAAATTTGTTGCCGTGCAGCCCGACGCGGGTTTGCCGGAAGAAGATCGGCCCTGGAGAATCCATGCGAATCAGCAGGGCGATCGCAATGTAGAGCGGAGAGAACAGCAGAATGGCGATCGCCGCGCCACAGAAATCAAAGAACCGCTTAACCCAAAAATCGCTGCCCACCAGGACAGGCGCTTCCAGCGTCAGCGTCGGCAGCTCACCCATCATCCGAAACTGCGACTTGGGAAACGAAGAGGCGATCTCACCTGGCAAAATACGAAGCGTGATGCCCGCCGTTTGGAAATGCCAGCAGAGATGGAGCCGGTTTTGAATCGCCGTCCAAGACACAAACAGCTCAGCAATGCCAAGCTGCCGGACTCGCCGAATCGTCTCATCCCGATTTTGTCGGTCTAGAGCGCGGGCGCTTGCCACACCCATCAAACGATAGCGATTTTGCTTTTCAATAAACTGAATATTTCGCTGCTGCTCGTCATCATCACAGATTAAAAATACCGGATAGCAAGCCGCACCTCGCTTGCGAACAATTTCAGTGCCTCGGTCAATCAAAAACCGGCCGCCACATACGAACGCTATACTCAGAAACCAGGAAATCAGAAACGTTGAGCGCGAGACATAGCGGTCTGGCTCATAGAGGAAAGCGATTAGCAGCAGCAGCCCTTCTGCCAACGAAAGCGCTTTGATAACCCCCAAATAGTCTCGGCGAGGCAACCCTGATCCATAAAGCCCTCGTGAGATCATCACTCCTAGCTTGACGGCTAGGATAAGCGGCAGAAACGAATAACGACCGAGGCTGCTCCAGGGGGAGTCCAGCTCAGTTCCTAGAGAAACCGCCAGCCCCCAAGCCAACAAAATTGCAGCACCATCAGACACAAGAAGACTAAGTATCCGCAGCCAGCCAAGCGCAAACCCCCGACGAAGTTGAGTAAAGGCGGGCGATCGCAAGTCGGACAGGGTTCTAGATGCCGAACCGAGCGAGAGGGATTTTATGGAAACCATCTCTTTTGAATCTCCAGCTAACACTCACACATAACCAAAACACATGCACCCAAGACCAGATGACCAGCTATGCACCCAAAACCAAGGGTCGAGACTAGGGTCGATTAGGCGACGAGCTTAAACTCTGATACGAGAGAAACTGCGCTAACCAATCAAAGACTGAATTCATAAAACAGTATCAAAACTCCTGTCAAAGCCCGTTGCAGCCGAAGAGAGCGATGAATCAGCACCATTTCAGAGGCCACCTGTGGCTACCTCAGTGGAACCACCCATCTCAGACTTGGGCGGTAAACAAACTCACTTCTTAAAGCCTTTAAGAACCAACTGCGTATACGTACAACTTAAACCGTGTAACTACGGACAGAAAGAGGTATCCGGTTAGTCCATTAAATCTTTATCATTTCCGTCTCGTGTATGAATTTGCTTTGTAGAGCGTAGGTTAGCCGAATCGCTAAAGACTTGGATACGCCTAACCCTAGGTCTTTATAGAAAATTCACGGTGCTTTTATTGAGGCATCATGAAGTACTTCTATATACTCAGACCGAGATACGTATACATAGCTGCCTTCCGAAGACTTAAAAGGACCTAAAATAAAAGCATCAAAATAAAATCTAGACAAAAAAATTACGATAGAGGTTTGTCGATGTATTAAATCGAGCATCTCATCTGGAGTATCTCATCTGACAGACGAATACTAATTTTCCTGAGTCGTACTACGAATAAAATTGCCAGAAGCCCCACAGGTGATTGACCAACAATCCAAGACCGCAGATTCAAAATCGAGAATGGATTAAGGGATATCAGTCCTGACTTTTTGGGGACTGGGTGAGTTCAGGGCTATCGGCATCAGGGGCGTAAATTCTGCTAAAGCCAAAACGGGAGTCCAGCAAACTGCTGGACTCCCGTCTATTGCCGTAACTTGCACAGATAAACTGACCTAGACGAATAGACAAATGCGCTCTATTGTCTAGATTCCTTTATGAACCGAGGCAGCCGTCGAAGGCGTGTAGGCCTTGGTGCCGCTTTGAGCGGTTTTGCCGTTGCCGTTTTCGGCGGGGTGGTGGCCATTGGTGCGGCGTGGCTGAATCACGCCATAGCCGCCGTGGTTGCGCTCGTAGATCACGTTGATTTCACCTGTTTCAGCGTTGAGGAACATATAGAAGTCGTGATCCACCAGTTCGAGCTGCTCTAGCGCCTGCTGGATGGTCATTGGCGGCATGGCAAAGTATTTGCTCCGCACCACCTCCGAGGGCAGTTCGGGTTCGCGGTTGGCCAGCAAGTCGGTGTCTACGGGTTGATAGGGCAGTACTTCAGCCGTGCGAATAGGGGTGTGGGTGTTCCGCTTTTCTTTGAACTTGCGGAGCTGGCGGCTAATCTTATCTGCCACAAGGTCGATGCTGGCGTAGAGGTTTTCGCTGCTTTCTTCGGCGCGAACCACCGCGCCGTTTGCGTAGATTGTCACCTCAGCCGTTTGTCGAGGGTTGATCCGGGGGTTGCGAGCCACCGACAAACACACATCCACTTCAGTCGTCAGGTTTTGAAAATGGTTAACGGCTTTCTCAATTTTCTGACGAACGTATTCATGGAGTGCATCGGTGATCTCAATGTTTTTGCCCTGGATGACAAGCTTCATAGAGCTTCCTCCCCTTAATGGTGGGTATTCAATTACCCTGTTGTAGTGGGTATATTTTCACCCTAGCACCTTGTATTCTGGACGACGGATTCGTTACATAATGCTTTGCAAGCTGTGATGATTCTTGATTTGTGGAGGGGGTGTGGACTGCCGTTTGCAACGCTGATGAATCCTCTATTGAATCCACCATCGAATCTACTATTAGGTCGGGTTTGCTGGCTTTGGGAAGCAGGACTGGTGCCCTATACAACCGCCTGGAATTGGCAGCGATCGCACGTGAGTCGCCTGATCCAGCAGCCGGATTCGGAAGACCTGCTGATCTTGCTGGAGCATCCGCCCGTTTATACACTGGGGCAAGGAGCCACACTCGATTTTGTGAAGTTTGATATCGAGCGGACTGATGCAGAGATTCACCGCGTGGAGCGGGGCGGCGAGGTGACGTATCACTGTCCGGGGCAGATTGTGGGCTACCCGATTTTGAACCTGCGGCGCTATCGGCCAGATTTGCACTGGTATCTGCGACAGTTGGAGGAGGTGCTGATCCGGGCGATCGCCCCCTTTGGACTGGTCGGCGAGCGGATCGACGGGCTGACGGGCGTGTGGGTGGACGGGCGCAAGGTCGGCGCGATCGGCATCAAGGTAAGCCGCTGGGTGACGATGCACGGCTTTTCGCTAAACGTGTGCCCGGATATGCGCGGGTTTGGGGCGATCGTGCCCTGTGGCATTGGCGATCGCCCGGTGGGCTGCCTGGCCGACTGGATTCCAGAAATTACGGTGGCGGCAGTGCAAGGAGCGATCGCCCAATCCTTTGCCGACGTGTTTGAAGTAATGCTTCAGCCGTATGGCATAACCGTGAACGATCTGTAAATAAATTGGCAACTTTCCGGATTTTTTCGTATCTTCAAGAAAGAGGGTGTTTCTCAAAATTCCGCAGCATTGCTGAAGCCAAGGCCGAGTTTTTGCAGTATCGATTTTCGCTATCTTGCTGAATTCTAGAGGTGTTCATTCTGGTAGCCAGGATCTGCCCGGGGGGGTTCAGTAGAGCGATCGCCCGTTGCTAGCCTCTAAGTCCACAAAGTGAAACCTCCACAAGGTGAATCCTTCTGAAGTGCCCGCAGGCTCACATTGCCTGATATTCAGGACATTATGTAGGCATTTCAGCAGAAGGTCGGTTGGCATGGGTTCTGGAATCCCGACAGACTGAGTTAAACGCTGTTCCCAGTTGCATGGCTGTTCCCAGTTGCATGGTCTGCTTGCGTGTCCTGGTGCAGGCTCTGATTGTGGAACTTGTTTGCCTATAGGGTCACACAGAGCGCGATCGCACTAAGCTCGCAGCGACCCAGTTTCACCACCCCTATCAGCCACACGCGCAGCAACCCGGCCTGCGCTTCTTTTATCATCCCTTCTCTCCCGATTTCCCCATCCTCGCCGTCCTCCTCCCACACACCCTCCATGTTCCTCACCTCACCCCACGACAACGCCGACCCGTCTCTAGCAGAGCTGCTGGAGTTCAGTGCGCGTGCCGTCGCCCGCAAGCGCGTTGCCCGTCAGCACGGTGTTGGCCCGTCGCCCGCTGTGTGGCTGCCCGATGGCGATGTGGCGCTGGAGCGGCTAGAGCCTGAGAGCCGATCTGCCCCGCTACCTGAGTTGCCGCTTGTTCCACCCACCGACACGCCGACGCTGGCACCCCTGCGCGATCGCGACCTGAAGGTGCTGGAGGACTGGTTCGCAGTGAAAAACCTGGACGAAATCGAAGCGGACGTGCTGGCAAACCTGGCGCTGCTGTTTCCTGCCCCCTGCTGGGAAGACGACCCCTTTGGCGCAGAGCCGGAAGCCCTCGACTTCCTGGCGGAATACTTATAGCGATTCTTTTAGGGGGTTCAGCAGCTAGTTTGAGCATCACAGCTCATCTTGGCTAGATTAGAAACAAGTTTTTGCCTCGTTCTAATCGCCTGCGTGACGATTCGCAACCTCCCAGCAGGAATTGACTCTCAGCGCTACCTCGAATCGCTACAGCAGAACGACAGGTTCAAAGACTGCCGAGAGCTTTACACGTCTACCCAGGCGCAGATTCTGCTTCAGGTGCAGGCTCGAAAGGAGCAGAAGGGACAGCGCCCAGGCGAGCCAAAATCTGAGCAACCAGAGCCGCCCCGCGAACCGCCCGTTGAGGTGCTGAAAGGCTTGCGAGACGCGGTGAAAGAGCATCGCCAGGTGCTGCTGATCGGCAAGCCCGGATCGGGGAAAACGACAGCGCTGCGGCGGCTGGTGTGGGAGGGTGTGAGCGCGTGGGCGAGTGGGCGAGTGGATGAAGCGGCGCTGCCTGTGCCCGTGCCTGTGGTAGTGGAACTGCGGGAGTTGCGTGAGGGCACGGTGGAAGAGTTGGTGCGGCGCACGCTCCGTCGCTACAGGCAGCCGCTTAGCCCAACAGAAATTGAAGACTTGCTATTTGAAGGACGGCTCTGTCTGCTGTTTGACGGGGTTAACGAGCTGCCGAGTGCAAACGCTTGGGCGGAGGTCAGTCGCTTTCGGGGAGACTATCCCGACACGCCGATGATCTTTAGCACGCGATCGCTGGGGGCTGGCGTAGACCTGGGCATTGCCCACAAGCTGGAGATGGTGCCGCTGACAGAACCGCAGATGCGCGAGTTTGTGAGGAAGCGGCTGCCTGACCGGGCAAAGACGCTCTTGCAACAGCTTGGGGGACGACTGCGAGAACTGGCGGAAACGCCGCTGCTGCTGGCGATGCTGTGCGAAGTATTTGAGCAGGATGGGCAGATTCCCCGCAGTCGGGGCGAACTGTTTCGCACCAAGTTTTCCCAGCAATATGCCGCCTTTAAGCCGCTGCGCGAACAGCCCGTTTCCGAAGACTTTCGCCGACTGGCTCCTGAACTGCTGAAGCACCTCGCCTTTGCCATGATGCAGGGCGACTCGCCCACCGAGTTTCGCCTGCAAATTCCCCAAGACGAAGCCGAAACCCTGCTGCAAACCTACCTCAGCGCCCACCAGGAAACCAACCCCGCCTCCAGAGCGCGAGAATATCTGGAAGACCTGCTGGAACATCACTTGCTGCAACTCGCCGCCAACCCCGATGAGGTGGAGTTTCATCACCAGCTTTTTCAGGAATACTACGCTGCCGAAGCGCTACTGCCCAAACTGAACGATCTCACTGATGACCAGCTCAAGTGCCACTATCTCAACTATCTGAAGTGGACAGAACCCCTGGCGATCGCGCTGTCACTGATAGACAAAACGCGGCAAGCATCGCAAATCATGCAACAAGTGCTAGATACAGACTTGATGCTAGGTGCAAGGCTAGCTTATTCTCTAGACAAAGAACATAGCCTGATATGCAGAGGTTTGCTGGAAACATTTAGAATTTCTAAAATTCTAGAACAAATCGATCAACTCACATTTTTATTTGAGAATCCCAAATTTCTTCATCAAGAAACGGCTAATTGGAATGATGAAGAAGGCACAGAAGAAGGAGGCTTATTTTTTAATTATGAAACCGATTTTCCTGGATTGCTAAAAGGGTTATGCTACCGTGATGAAGCTGTGCGAAGCAATGCGGCAATAAGACTTTCCAGGCTAGCAAAAAAGCGAATTCCAGAAGCGATCACGGCACTTTCAGCTGCTCTTGAAGATCCTGTTTATGAAGTTAGAAATATTGCCGTCAAAACACTAGGAAAGCTTAAATGCGTAGGAATGACAGAGTTGCTCAGAAAGTCTAAGCATCCTGAATATCACGTACGCTGGGCGGTGGTAGATATCATTGCTATCTCAGAGTTGAAGACTGAGGATTCGGTCGCGCTCCTAGTAGATTTGTGTTCTGACTCAGAGTATCTCGTTAGTAGTCAAGCTGCTTATGCCCTTTCAGAAATTAAGGCTGTGGAAGCTTTAAAGCATTTATGGGGGCTTTACCTAGCTTCTGAAAGAAGCTATTTTTTGGGTGCGATCGCCGCTATTCAGTCTCGCTGCGGATTTTACAACTACGATCTCTACCAGGCTCGTTTGAAAGTGCCGGAGCCAGATTTCAGCCCTCAGCCAGGAAGTCCTACGTACAACATTGGCTCTGTGGGCAATCTCAACACTGGAACCGTTCACATTGAGGGAGATCAAATCGGTATTCAATACAACTCAACAGCCGAACCAACGGAGTAGCCCCATGCAAATCACCATCGAAATTCCTGATGACATTGCCCAGCGCCTGACCCAACAAGTCGATAACCTCCCGCGCCGCGCATTAGAATCGGTCGTCATCGAAGCCTATCGCGCCGAGCTAATCACCACCGCCGAAGTGGGGCGCATTTTGCAGCTAGCGTCTCGCTGGGAGGTGGATGCTTTTTTGAAGCAGGCGGGCGCTGATCTGCCCTATACCGAAGCAGATCTAGACCAAGAGCGCGAAACCCTGCACCAGCTCCGCACCCAGTTTCCCAATCTGCAATGATCTGCAATGATCATTGTTTCCGACACGTCGCCCCTGCTTTACCTGCTGCTGATTGACCAGATCGACCTCCTGCCGCAGCTCTATGGCGACATCATCATTCCTGACGTTGTTTTTAGCGAGATGACAGCCGCCAACGCACCAGCAAAACTGCGCCAGTGGGCTGCGAATCTGCCCAGTTGGCTGACAATTCAAACCGTCACCATCGAAACCGATAATCAGATCAAGCGCTTGAACGCAGGCGAACAGGCGGCGATCGCCCTTGCCCAAAAGCTCAACGCAAAGCTGCTGCTGATGGACGAAAAAGCTGGGAGACAAGTCGCCATGCAGCGTGGCTTACAGGTAGTCGGTGTTCTGGGTATTTTGGATGATGCAGCAGCGCAAAAGCTGATCGATTTTGCGGGGGCGATCGCCAAACTCCAGCAAACCAATTTTCGCGTCTCGTCCAAGCTCATCCAAACTTTGCTCAGCCGACAGTTCCGCCTCCAGTCTGATTTGTTCGCTCATTAAACTTGATTCCCAGGCATTGCCATGACCGAAACTTCTAAAAATCAGCCTACGTTCCATATTCAGCAGGTCGGCAATATCAATACTGGCGACGTGACGATTCACGGCGATCAGATTGGAATACAGCACAACTACGCCCAGGAGCAAGACCTAGCCGAAGCCGCCGCCAAGATTCAGGCATTGCTGGCGCAACTATCGCAGACCTACGCCAACGAGAGCGATCGCCAGGTAGAAGCCGTCAAACGCGAAGCCCAGCGCAACGGCACGTTTAAAGCCAGATTGCTGAGCGCGGCAAAGGCAGGCGGCGTGGAAGCGGTGAAGCAACTGCTGGATTATGTGTTCAAGAATCCGGTGGCGACGGTGGTGGCGGAGTCCGTGAAGGCGTTTGTGGAAGCGGGCGGCTGAGAGAGCGGCTGGGTGAGGTCTGGGTGAGGTCTGGGTGAGGGCGATCGCACTCCTGTCTCTTCTGCTTCAACCGTTGCCTGTCTATGGCACTGTGCCTCCGCATTGAACACAATAAACCTCTTGCATGAATGCTGTTTTGAGGGCGTGAATCGTAGCGCGGCGGTACCGCGCTACGATTCACGCAAGAAGTCTAATGACGAACTGGGCTTGGGGCACCAATCGCCGCACGGCTTGCAAATAGCCCTCGGCATCGGCGCGTTTGCAGAAGGCGGCCACCGTGATCCGCTGCATTTTGGGCAGCAGGCGCACGACAAGCCACCGATTCAAAGAGCCTCGGTAAGGAAGGCATAATGATTCTGTTCCGTTGATTGTGGGTGTTTCCGCAGCAAGGGAAGCTAAGCCAGTGCAGCAAGGTTGGTCGCCGGGATGCACTGGCTTCATGTCATGTCTGGGAAATTATGCCCAATATATGAAAGTTATTGTAATGTAAGTCAACTTGGTAAAGATTGACTGGATTTGGATGGAGTCATTAGGGGAAAAGCTGAAAAGATGCCGCGAGGCAGTGGGTGCAACTCAGCGCCAGGTTGCCATTGCACTGGATGTGACGGTAATAACGGTGCAAAACTGGGAGTCTGGCAGGCACATCCCCAAACTGACGCTTCACCAGACCAAAGCACTCTGCGACTTGTTGAAAGTTAGCTTAGAAGATCTGGCGAGCTAAAGTTTGGTTGGCTGGGGCAAGATTGATGACGTTAGGGCAAGTTTTGAGAGCCAAAAGAAAAAGTCTTGGGTTGACGCGGCTCCAGGTGGCAAAAGCGTGTGATGTCGTGGAATCGACGGTGATTAACTGGGAGAGCGATCGCCACAAATTCAAACTCGATGCCCACCAGATGAAAGCGCGCTGCGGTCTGCTGGGCTTCACGCTAGAAGAACTAGCAGGCGCAGAGGTTGGTGAAACTAGGAGTCCGCTCTTATGATAAACCTAATTAAACCTGCGATCGCCTACTTTTTGTGCCTTTTTGCCACTGGATTTGTGTTAGGAACAGTCCGGGTATTGTGGGCTGTGCCGCGTCTTGGAGAGCGCACCGCAGAACTGTTAGAAATGCCCTTCATACTGGTTGCGATTTTGATAGCAGCCCCTTGGATTAATCAGCATTATTGCCATACCGCCGCGCCGATTCAGAGATTGAAAATTGGATTTATTGCGCTGTTATTTATGTTGATTGCAGACTTTGGAGTGGGTGTATTTTTGCGTGGGATGCACCCTATTGAAGTCATTACATCCCGCGACGCTGTTTCTGGCGCAGCGTATTACGGAATGCTACTGGTCTTTGCGCTAATGCCGTGGATTTTGAGCCGCAAAGATGGATAGAAACCCTGCAAAAATGGCTTCTTAAAACACTGGACTTTGCTACCGTGTCAAGAAACCCGCGATGCGGTCTACGGCGGTTTCCAAAATAGAAGGATCATGAACCAAGGCAAACCGGACATAGCCCTCGCCAGATTTGCCAAAGCCCGCGCCAGGAGACACCGCCACGCCCGTCGCCTCCACCAACTGCGTGCAAAAGTCGATGGAGCGATCGCCCCAGGGTTCTGGCAGTTTCGCCCAGACGTACATCGCCGTGTCGGGAATCGGCACCGCCCAGCCGATGCGGTGCAGGGCACTGAGGAACGCATCGCGCCGCTGCCGGAAGGTGTCTACGACGGTTTGCACGGTGTCTTGTGGGCCCGTCAGCGCGGCGATCGCCCCGTTCAAGATGCCGCGATATTGATTGAAATCGACAGCGGCTTTCACCTGCCGCAGCGCCAAAATCAGCTCGGCGTTGCCAATCGCATAGCCCACGCGAAAGCCGCCCATGTTGTAAGACTTGGACAGGGTGAAAAACTCGATGGAGCGGCGCTTTTGCGGGTCGGCTTGCAGCACCGAGGGCGGCGGCGTATCGCTGAAATGTAAATCTACATAGGGAAAGTCGTGAACCAGCACCAGGTCGTGCCGTTCGCAAAACTCGACGGCTTGCTGGAAGAACCTGAGTGGGGCGATCGCCGCTGTGGGGTTGTGCGGATAGCTCAGCACCATCATCCGCGCCTGCGCCAGCACGGGCGCGGGCACATCGGCAAACACCGGCAAAAAGCCATTTTCTGCCCGCAGCGGCATGGGATAAATCTGCCCGCCCGCCAGATACACGCCGCCCGCATGGGACGGATAGCCCGGATCGAGCAGCAGCGCAAAGTCGCCCGGATTTAGCACTGCCAGCGGCAAATGCGCCGTGCCCTCCTGCGACCCGACCAGTGGCAGCACTTCTGTTTCTGGATCAACCACCACGCCAAACTTTTGGGTATACCACTGGGCGGCGGCTTCTCGAAATGCCCGCGTGCCGTGAAATAGCAGATAGCCGTGGGTGCTGGAATCAGGGAGAGACTGGGCGATCGCCTCCAGCACATGGGGCGGCGTGGGCAAATCCGACGACCCCAGCGACAGGTCGATCACCTCACGCCCCAGCGCCCGGGCCCGCGCCTTGGCCCGATCCATATCGGCAAAGACATTGGTACGCAGCGGTTGGAGGCGGTTAGCGAATTGCATGGCTGGGAGTGGGAGTCGTGAAATGGTGGGGGAGTGGGGTGGTGGAGGGGTGGAGGAGAGGGGCGGGGTGATAAGGGGCTTCCCAACATCCACCCACCCTGCCTACCCATCCCTCCCGCTCCTCCAAAAAAATTGGGTGAAGATGGCAACACCATCCCCACCCTAACGCACCGAGCGCGACCTCAAACGCAACCTCAAGCGTTAATTTTCACACCCGTTTTCAGGCAACGATTCTCAGGAAAACCTCTAGGTTTCTAAACTTGACGCAGAAACGCAGCCTTTGGTTCCGCTGGGGAAGGCGTGCCGAAGGCTTGGGGGAAAATTGCTCAATGCCGATACCCAAACCCATCTCCCTGAATCTCTCGTCCCCAGAGAGCCTTTGAGATGAACTGAGATGGTCTAGATGACTTGAGAGAACTTGAGAGAACATGAGATGACTTGAGATGACCTGAGATGACCGTCTAGTTCTGCACGATTGTCAGCGTGAAGGAATGGCGACTGCCCCGATCCAGATCGCCGACAAATACGGAGTAGTTGCCGCGCTCCCAGGCTCCCGATGCCTCGATCACGCCGTTGGAAAAGTTGGTAGCGCGGGCGCACCCCTTAACGCTGCCATCGGAGCCTAAAATCAGCAGCGTGGGGCGACCGCCACCCTCAACGCGAAACCGCAGCGAGGTAAAGGCTTCGGTGACACGCACGGTCTGCACAGGGCGATCGCCCACAAAGCCACAACTGCTGGCCTGCGACCCGCCAGACGTGCCGCTGATCACCTGCTCCCCTTGCAGCGGTGTGGTGACTTGGGCCATCGCCGCCAGCGACATCGCCAGCACGCTCAGCGCTGCCGTGGGCACAATTTGCCAGTTGATATGAAATCTACGCTTTTGAAAGACTGCTTTACGTGTCATGTTCCTATCTACTCCCCATACGCTCAGCGAGGGGGGCGATCGCCACTGGTCTGATTCTGGTCTGATTACTGATCTGATTTCGGAGACACACTGCTTTCGGGCTTTTGCCAAACCTGTCCGAAATCCCTTGTCTTCAGCCTGAAGCCAACCTGGAAATCAGGAACGCTCCCTGACTTCAGCCATCTCTGCGACCCGTGTGATCCCAACCCGCTCGATGATTTGATCGTGTCATTTATTTTTGAGGACTCGCCAAATCCTATGACAGTTCCTCAAGTGCCTAGCTAGATAGGACACTTCTGCAAGTGACCTACTCACAAGACCGACTTGGGCGGGGGGAATTAAGCCAGCTAGAATAAGCCAGCTAGAATAAGTCAGCTAGCAACTGTGAAATAGCGACTGTAAAACGGGGTCGCTCAACCCGCTCAAAACAGGAAATAGCGCTGCGCCATCGGCAACACGGTCGCGGGTTCGCAGGTCAACAGTTCTCCGTCGGCACGGACTTCGTAGGTTTCCGGATCGACCTCGATCTGGGGCAGCGCATCATTCAGCTTGAGGTCTTTTTTCGTCACCTGGCGAATGTTCGTTACGGGCAGCACCTCCCGTCGCAGCTTGAGCATTTCGGGCACGCCGTTTTGCACGCCCGCTTTGGACATAAAGGTAAAGGACGTGTTGGCGATCGCCCCGCCAAAGCTGGCAAACATCGGCCGCATGTGAATCGGCTGCGGCGTAGGAATGCTGGCATTGGCATCGCCCATCTGGGCCCAGGCAATCAGCCCGCCCTTGATCACCAGTTCCGGCTTTACGCCAAAGAATGCGGGTCGCCACAGGCAAAGGTCGGCAATTTTGCCCACCTCCACCGAACCGACGTAATCCGCAATGCCGTGGACAATCGCCGGATTAATAGTGTACTTCGCCACATAGCGCTTGGCGCGGAAGTTGTCGTTGCGCTCGGAGTCTTGCGACAGCGGGCCGCGTTGCACCTTCATTTTGTGCCCGGTTTGCCAGGTGCGGGTGATCACTTCGCCAATCCGCCCCATCGCCTGCGAGTCGGACGAGATAATGCTGAAGGCTCCCAGGTCGTGCAGGATGTCTTCGGCGGCGATTGTTTCCCGGCGAATGCGCGACTCGGCAAAGGCCACGTCTTCGGGAATGCCACGATCGAGGTGGTGGCACACCATCAGCATGTCGAGGTGTTCTTCTAGCGTGTTCACCGTGTAGGGGCGCGTGGGGTTGGTGGAAGAGGGCAGCACGTTCAGTTCGCCGCAGACCCGGATAATGTCGGGCGCGTGGCCGCCGCCTGCGCCTTCGGTGTGGTAGGTATGAATGCAGCGTCCTTTGAAGGCTGCGATCGTATCTTCGACAAAGCCCGCTTCGTTCAGCGTGTCGGTGTGGATGGCAACCTGCACGTCGTATTGTTCAGCCACGTCGAGGCAGGTGTCGATCGCCGCCGGGGTTGTGCCCCAGTCTTCATGCAGCTTTAGCCCGATCGCCCCCGCTTCCACCTGTTCTCGCAGACCCTCCGGTTTGGCGGCGTTGCCCTTGCCCAAAAAGCCCAGATTCATGGGGAAGGCTTCTGCCGCTTCTAGCATTCGATAAAGGTTCCACGGGCCGGGGGTGCAAGTCGTCGCGTTGGTGCCCGATGCCGGGCCTGTGCCGCCGCCGATCATGGTGGTGATGCCAGAGGCGATCGCCACTTCGATCTGCTGCGGACAGATAAAGTGAATGTGCGTGTCGATGCCGCCTGCCGTGAGGATCATGCCCTCTCCGGCGATCGCCTCGGTAGACGGGCCGATCACAATCGTCACATTGTCCTGAATATAAGGATTGCCCGCCTTGCCAATGCCGACGATGCGCCCGTCTTTGATGCCGATGTCGGCCTTCACCACGCCCCACCAGTCCAAAATCAGCGCGTTGGTGATTACCGCATCCACCGCGCCGCCCTCGCGGGAAATGGGCGACTGCCCCATGCCATCGCGGATCACCTTGCCGCCGCCAAACTTCACCTCGTCGCCGTAGGTGGTGAAGTCTTGCTCCACTTCAATGATCAGTTCCGTGTCTGCCAGACGGAGGCGATCGCCCACGGTGGGGCCAAAGGTTTCCGCGTAGGCGCGGCGATCCATGCGATAGCTCATAGCCAGGTATCAGGTATCAGGTATCAGGGATGAGGGGAGAGGATCACTGCTCAGGATGCACAGCAACTCAATCGCCCCTCTTCTTTTAACTCGCAGAATGTAGCACGGGGCGTAGCCAAACAGACCAATTGGCGGCAAAAGTTAAGCTTTTTAACGGCGATCGCCCCTGATATTCGTACTCCTGTACTATGCCATTATCTCTCCCTTGCCCCCTTAACCCCAAACCCGTCCATGGACACCCCCAGCATCATCTCCCATGTCTCTCTAGGCACAAACCAGTTCGAGCGGGCCGTCGCGTTTTATGACCAGGTGATGCCCACGCTGGGCTGCCGCAAAATCGAGGAATTTCCCGGTGCGGCAGCCTACGGCAAGTTGTTTCCCGAATTTTGGATACAAACACCATTCGATGAGCAGCCCGCCGCAGTGGGTAACGGGACTCACGTTGCCTTCATTGCCGCAAACCGGGAGGAGGTTCATGCCTTTTATCAAGCGGCGATCGCCGCAGGCGGCACGAGTGACGGAGAGCCGGGCCCGCGCCCACACTACAGCCCTGCCTATTATGGATGCTTTGTCCGCGATCTGGACGGGCACAAGATCGAAGCAACTTTTTGGGATGCCGCACTGGAATGAATCTGGAATGAACAAAGGCGATTCCACAAGTAGAGAGTCGGCGAAGTCCGGCTTCGTTGATGTATCGGCGGTTTCAACCGCCTAGTGCCCAGGTTTTGTCCGTCAATCAGGGCTGTCCCGATGACTCTCTTCCAAATTCTCTTCCAATTCTTCTGATCGATCACCCCACAGCGATTCTAAACAGACTGTAGAAGGCACATCGCAGCGGGGTATATCTCTTGAAATTTGCTAATCCCAGATAATCTCACGATTAGTTTGAGACTGCTATATCACGCTTTCCAAAAAAACTTAGTATGCATAGGAATCCTAGTATAGACCTTGCCAAGCTAAAAATCGAGATTTCCCTGAGGAACTATCTATAGTATCCATAATACTTGTTAAATTTCTTCCCCAGTAGAAGCAAGTTTACCCACTCTCCAGTTGGGTTTTCTACAAATTCGTTGAACTTTTCACCTTGGATTCTCCAGTGAAATCACGAATGCTTTAAGTGTACTGTAGAAGGCAATTCTTTCAATTGATGAAATCGCTTCCGTAGAAACCCAAATCAATCACAGTCTACAACTACCCTTTTCCAGTACCTTGCATTTGTTCACAACTTGATCACCCGTAGTAACACTTATCCCTTCCGCTTTGGATAGCTCTGCAAAGCTTTCTTTCCGTAAGTTTACTTAAACAGAAAACCTAACCAAACGGGTATTCTAAGCATTGAGAGTTTGGTAGCTTTTCTTACAGAAATCAGTCAATTAACTAATCCAGGGAGCAATAGGGGACAAGTAACTTCGGGAACAAGGTTGTTTAGGAGTTGCTCGTTAGGAGGTGTTCAATAAATAGGCGATCGCTATCCAACATATTTACCAACATATTTAAGCGATGTCGGTGGTGCCATATTGCGGAGCCTTAGCAGGCCGTAGCGGATATCTCTGTGCTGATATAGAAAAGTCTAGCAGGGTGCGAAACAAATTTTTAAGAGTAATCAGCAGGTGTTCAATGCTTTGTATATTACTATGTTGCTATATAGTGAAGGGCTGGGAAGGATCGAGGCTTTTCAGACATCGACTGCTCGAAAAGCCGATTGAGAAGCTCTATCTCCCAGAAGTCTGGGTGTTAGGCAATCCCAGGTGTGAAGCAATCCTAGCCAACCCAAAGAAATTAGCTGTAGAGATCAGCTCTTGAGAGATTAGCGCTTAAAAATATCTCGGCCTCGCAGCTCGAATTCAAACTATTTGGGGTCACGATATCCCCATTCCCTAGAGCGTTGCTTTAGGAAGCTTTCTAGAAGCTGTTGTTTCAGGGAACGTCTGC
>JBDNCP010000071.1:0-23529 GCA_046719575.1 Cyanobacteriota bacterium | reverse complement strand
AAGAACGAAGAGGGAAGAACGAAGAGGGAAGAACGAAGAGGGAAGAACGAAGAGGGAAGAACGAAGAGGGAAGAACGAAGAGGGAAGAACGAAGAGGGAAGAACGAAGAGGGAAGAACGAAGAGGGGCAGTATCCCAAGCATCGAATTAAAATCCTGGC
This sequence comes from Cyanobacteriota bacterium, assembly GCA_046719575.1. Taxonomy (GTDB): domain Bacteria; phylum Cyanobacteriota; class Cyanobacteriia; order Elainellales; family Elainellaceae; genus Thermoleptolyngbya. The sequence goes on along the minus strand of JBDNCP010000071.1, from coordinate 23,370 downwards.
TTTGGAGAAATTTACATTACGGGAGGTGGGTATGACCCAGATTCCAGCAAAAACCACGCTTTATGACCAGGACTTTTGCCTTTGGGTAGATGAAACGGTCGCCAAACTGCGGGCGGGCGAGTTTGGCACGGTGGACTGGGAGCATCTGATTGAGGAGGTTGAGACATTGGCAAAGCGCGATCGCCGAGAGCTAGAAAGCCGCCTGCGAGTGCTGCTGAGTCATTTGCTAAAGCGGGGCTACATCGAGTCTCCAGAGGATTACCGGGGCTGGGAAAACCCGATCAAAGAACATCGCAGCGAAATCCAACTGCTTCTCAAAGATTCGCCCAGCCTCAAGGGTCATCTCGCCGAGATTTTTGAAGCATCCTGGCGCTACGCCGCTGAACAAGTGAAAGACGACTATCCCAGCGCTGCACTTCCCAATCAATGCCCATTTCCCAAGGAAATTGAACCCCTCCTGACGCAAAAATTCTGGCTCTCCAATGAGCAAAGTCAAAACACAGAAGCCTAAATACAAATACTGATTTCCTTCTCGCCCTCTCCAATTATGCTTCCGTCTGACCTCACGCACGTCTTCGTCTACGGCACGCTAAAACCCGGCGAATATTTCTACCCGCGCTACTGCGAGGGCAAAGTGGTGGCGAGTGTGGAGGCGATCGCCCTGGGCACGCTCTATGACCTGCCGATGGGTTATCCGGCACTTACGCCCGGTGACGACCCGGTGTATGGCTATGTGCTGTCGTTTGCAGATTTTGGCGTGTTGGCGGCGCTGGATGCACTGGAGGGCTATGATCCCAACGGGTCGCCGCTGCTGAACGAATACGAGCGATCGCTGACAATAGTCTATGACCTGAACCATGAAGTGCTGGGACAGGCCTGGCATTACTGGATGGCGACAAAACAAGCCGAGCAACTGGGCGGCACGCGCCTAGCCCACGGCCGCTGGACGGGACGGAATCTGTCTCAGGAAATTTCGCAGTAGCTGCTTGCCTTGGTCGGTGAGGATGCTTTCGGGGTGAAACTGCACACCCTGGATATGGGGAAACTCCCGATGGCGCACGCCCATAATCGTGCCGTCCGCTACCCAAGCGGTGATCTCCAGCACGTCGGGACAGGTTTCTCGATCCACCACCAGACTGTGATAGCGTGTTGCCGTCATTGGGTTTGGGATGCCCTCAAACACGCCCACGCCCGTATGTTCGATGGCAGAGGTCTTGCCGTGCATTAGCTCAGGCGCTGAAGTCACCTGGCCACCAAACACCTGCCCAATGCCCTGATGCCCCAGGCACACGCCCAGCAGCGGCACTTCTGGCCCTAGCTCTGCAATCACCTGTGGCGAAATGCCTGCATCTTCTGGCCGACCCGGCCCTGGCGAGATCACGATGCCGTCTGGCTGCAAGCGCCGAATGTCTGCCACTGTGATTTCATCGTTGCGATAAACTCGGACATCGGCAGCAACGGGCAGTTCTTCGCCCAGTTCTCCCAGATATTGCACCAAGTTGTAGGTAAAGCTGTCGTAGTTGTCGATGACCAGGATCATGAGGGGTTGGGAGTTGTATTAAGTTAGACCAGCCCTAGCACCGCAAGCAGCGGGGGCAGCAGTAGCGAACCAGCCACCAGCAGAGCGGCGATCGCCGAAATTAGCACCGCTCCCGCAGCGCAGTCTTTGGCGGTCTTGGCGAGTTCGTGATAGGTTTGCTTGACAGTGAGATCAACGACGGATTCCAGAGCAGTGTTCAGCAACTCCATCGTCAGCACCAGACCGCTAGTAAGGCCAATGATGGCGATTTCCACCCGGCTCAACTGAAGCCAGAGGCTCAGGCCAATGGCAACAGTGCCGACCAGCAAATGAATCCGGAAGTTCCGCTGAGTAAAAAAGGCATAGGTTAGCCCTGCCCAAGCGTATCGAAAGCTAACAAACAGGCTGGATGCAACCTTCCAGGACAGCTCACGGTTGGGTTTGCTGGGAAACGGAATCGGGGGCGGTGGAACAACCTGTAAGTTTTCGGTGGAGAGTGGCTGAGGCATAGAACCCATTGCGACTTGAATATTGCGACTTGAATATTGCGACTTGAATTGTGACTTGAATCCGGATTAAGACAGAAATCTAAGCATTGACCAGTAGGCGATCGCTTGAGAACTCAGATCAAAAATCAAACTCGTATCGAGAAAAGAGTCCCAGTAGAGGCAGAGGCTAGATCAGCGAGGATAACTCGGCTGGTAATTTCGTCGTCTCGCTTTGTCAATCATTCAGACTTTGTCAAGCATTAGACTTCGCCAATCATCAGAGTGCCCAGTTCCAAACGACAATGGACACGATGGCATAGACACAGCTATAACTCCCTGGTTAATCATACTGAACCTCTAGGGCAACAGTTTGTAGCAGATTAACTTGTTGCTGCAACATTTTTTGGAGTTGGGCTTCGTCGGGATGATCCCAGCCCAGCAAGTGCAGCAGCCCGTGGGTCGCTAGCCAGGCCAGTTCTTCGGTCAGCGTGTGGTGATGCTGCTGCGCCTGGGTGGTGGCAGTATCCAGCGAGATGATGATGTCGCCTAGAGGAAAGGGTTCCTCTGCAAGCAGGCTGGCCGGCAGCGTTATGCCAGACTCCATTGCGGAAAACGACAGCACATCCGTCGGGCGATCGACCTGACGGTATTGGGCATTAAGCTGGTGGATTTCGGCGTCGGTGGTCAGCCGCAGGCTTAGCTCATACGCGCCAATAGGAGAGAGATTGGGCGCGAGTACGGTGAGCCACGTCTGAAACCAATCAGCCCAGGTGTCCTGAGCAATGGGAGAGGCGATCGCCCCCTCTTCCTGCACATCCACCTCAACCGAAATCACCTGAGCAGACTGGGTTTCAGTTGTCTCAGTCCATACTTCAGCATCCGAAAGCGCCACTCCGGAGGATTCTGTGATGTCAGTTGAAGCTGGAAATTCTTGAATCATCACTCGCTCACCGCGTCAGATACGCCAGCCCCACCAGCAGACCCAGCAGCCCCACCGTCGTCAGGGCAAAGTGCTTGAGCGACGTGCCCCGCTTGCGAACCATGTTCCGCATGGCCAGCTTGACATAGCTGGGCGGCGGTTCTGATGGTGCAGCCTGGGCAAGAGCAGGGGCTTCGGAAACGCCAGCAGGCGTGTCTTCTGATGAGGCAGGTTGTGAAATATCAGTCATAAGAAAAGTCTGACTCAACGCATAGAAATTGCGTACCAGACTAACTCTAAACCATTTCCTAATGTAAAGAACGGTTACTCAAATGCAGCAAAATTTCCAGCCCCGAATGGGTGATTTGTAGGACTGGCTCTCTAGCTAAGGTGAGCGACCCACTGGGTTCTGTTTTAGTCGCGCACCGGATCTTCGACATTCAGGGGCGTTGCCCGTTTAACCGATACAGGGGCAGTCTCGACCGTCAGCACGCGGCACTGATCGGGCGGAAAGCTAAGCTGCACCAGTTGCCCAGCGGCGAATGTTTCTGCTTGTCCCGTTGGCACGTCCACATTCAAATAAAACTCGCCCACCAGCACAGACAGCCGCACCGCCGCACCAAGAAACGTGCGACCCGTGATCAAGCCGCTGAGCAAATTGGTGTTGGGCGGAGCCGTCTGCTCTGGCGGCTGGGCAGTGATGCTCTCTGGGCGCACCAGCACCACCACGCGGCTGCCGTCGGGCAACTCTGTTGGCTGCGTTTGCAAAAACTCATCCGGCAGGCTGGTGTTGGGGTGGGTGTCGATGCGGACCTTGCCATCTACCCAAAAGCCCGGAATCTGGTTCATCGCGCCGATAAAAGAGGCAGTAAATGCGGTGCTAGGGGTCAAGTAAATCTCCTCTGGTGTGCCCAGTTGCTCGATTTTTCCCTGCGACATGACCACGACGCGATCGCTCACACACAGCGCCTCTTCCTGGTCGTGCGTCACAAACAGCGTGGTAATGCCCAACTGCTGCTGAATCCGGCGAATCTCATTACGAAGCTGCACCCGCACCTTGGCATCCAGGGCCGACAGCGGCTCATCCAGCAGCAGCACCTGCGGCGAAATCGCCAGCGCCCGCGCCAGCGCCACCCGCTGCTGTTGTCCGCCCGAAAGCTGATGCGGAAAGCGATCGCCCATGCTGCCCAGCCCCACCAGTTCCAGCATTTCCTCCACGCGCCGCTGCTGTTCTCCCCGGTTCATTTTTCGCAGCCCCAGCCCAAAGGCAACATTCTGCGCCGCCGTCATGTGGGGAAACAGGCTATAGGACTGAAACACCATGCCCATATCTCGCCGACTGGCCGGAACTCGCGTGATGTCTTGCCCATTGAGCAAAATCGTGCCGCCGGTTGGCTTCTCAAACCCCGCAATCATCCGCAAAATTGTCGTCTTACCGCAGCCCGATGGCCCCAGCAGCGACACAAATTCACCCGACTGCACCTGTAAATCGATCCCGCGTACCGCCAGAGTCGCGCCGCCGTAAGATTTGGAGAGTTGGTTAAGGGAGAGGTGCATAGAGGGAAAAAGGAAGAACGAAGAGGGAAGAGGGAAGAACGAAGAGAGAAGAACGAAGAGGGAAGAACGAAGAGGGAAGAGAGAAGAACGAAGAGGAAAGAACAGGTTTTCGTTTTTCGTTCTTCGTTTTTCGTTCTTCCCTTTACTACCGTGGCCCGCCCAACTGCCCGCTGCTGCCGCGTCCCAGCAGTTGCACGATGCCGATCGCCCCCCAGGTGAGGGCAAAGCTGACGACCGCGAGGGCGGAGGGTTCGTAGACTTTGCTGCTGGCGAGTAGGTTCATGTAGGGGCCGAAGGCGGGCTGGGCCAGCAGGGCGGCGATGGTGAACTCGCCCATGACGATGGCGAAGGTGATGAAGGCTCCGTTGAGCAGGGCGACGCGCAGGTTGGGGAAGATGACGCGCAGGATGACGGCGGGCCAGCTTGCGCCAAGGCTCTGGGCGGCTTCGGTAAGGGTTTGCACGTTGATCGCCCGCATCCCGGTGTCCACCGCGCGATACATATAGGGGAACGAGAGGACGACGTAGGCAACGGTGAGCAAGATCCAGCCGCCTGTGCGCGTGTTGAGCAGCGTGGTGCTGTAGGTGCGGATTAGACCAAAGACCAGCACTACAGCGGGCACGACGAAGGGCAGCAGTGTGATTAGCTCCATTACTGGACGCATTCGGGGTAGCCGGAGTTGCACCCAGTAGGTTGTGGGGACAATCAGCAGCCAACTGAGGGCGATCGCCCCCAGCGCCGTCAGCGCCGAAAAGGTAAAGCTCTCAAAAAACTTGGGATCGTTGAAAATGTTGCTATAGGCAGCGAGGCTGAGCGTGTCCTTTTGGGCCCGCAGTGAAAAGTCGATCGTGGCAATCAGCGGGATCGCAAAATACAGCGTACCGATCGCCATCCACAGCCACGCCCAGAAATTGCCACGCTTGCTAGAGTCCGTCATCGCACCCACCTCGACGTGCGCCGCTGTAGCCAGGAATAGAGGGCAATCGACACCGCCATGATAAACACCATGCCCAGCGCCAGGGCATTGCCCAAGCCAGGATTTTGCAGCGCATCGCCTCGGATCTGCGCGTCAATCAAAATCGTCACCAGGTTAATCTGCCCGCCTGTGAGCGCGTAGGCCGTGGCGTGGGCCCCAAAGGCATTGCCAAACAGCAGGATCAGCGTGCCCAGCAGCGACGGCATGAGAATCGGCAGCGCCACCTGCCGCCAGTAGTCCCAGGAGCTTGCGCCCAGGTTTTCCGCTGCCTCGCGCCACTCGCGCCGCAGCCCGTCGAAGGCGGGAACCAGAATCAGCACCGTCAGCGGAATCTGGAAATACAGATAGGTCAGCATCAATCCCCAAAACGTGTAGAGATTGAAGCCTTCTGCGTAGAGATCTAGCCCGATGTTTTTGAGCCAGCCTGTCATCAGACCTAGCCGCCCCAGCGTGGCGATGAAGGCAAACGCCAGAGGCACGCCCGCAAAGTTGGAAGCCACACCGGAGAACGTCACCAGGGGCGATCGCACTCTCTCTGGCAGCCCGCCCGCCGTCACTGCGTAGGCCATCAGCGCCCCCAGCAAGCCGCCCAGCAGGGCCGTCACGATGCTAAGGCGAATGCTCACAGCATAGGCAGACATGATATTTGGCTGGCGCAAATCCAGAATATTTTGCAGCGTAAACTGCCCTGCATTGTCCTGAAAACTGCGAACGGCAATCGACAGCGCAGGCAAAATCAGAAAGGCAAAGGCAAACGTAAAAAATGGCACCAGACCTAGCCAGTCCCAGCGGCGATCGCCCTTCGCAGCCGATTGAATCGATTTCAGCGGTTGAACAAGCGTCATGATCCATACAACGAAAGTCGCCATCTGACGGAACGATCTCACAAGACAATCTCACAAAGCAATCTAGCGAAACCGTCAGCCAGATAGCGGCAGCAACCTATTTCACATCAGCGCCAACCACGCTATCCCAATTTTTGGTGATCTTGTCATTGGCAGGGGTGATTTGCGCTGCCGTCGGGAATGCAGCCTTTTCGTAAATCGCAGGATCGGGCAGCTTCGCCTTCAGGTCTGCCGGAATCACGTTGCGGGCATTCAGGTCATCAAAGCGCACCGGACGCGAATACCCCTTCAGCCAGATTAACTGACCTTCGTCGGAGTAGAGATGCTCCATCCACAGACGAGCCGCGTAGGGACGGGGCGCAAAGGCGTTGATCGCCTGGACGTAAACACCTGCCAGCAGCCCGGTTTTAGGCAAAATCACCGCAATTTCGGGGTTGCCACCTGTTGCGTCGCGGTTGGCCAGCGCGTTGTAGTCCCACCGCAGGGCGATCGGAGTTTCACCCTTGGCGATCGTCGCAGGCTTGGCAATCACCGGTAGGAGGTTGCCCGCTGCGTTCATTTTTTTGAAAAACTCTAGACCGGGGCCCGGGTCTTCCAGAGACCCACCGTTGCCCAGCGCGGCTGCCCATACGGCATTGATGGCTTGACCCGACTTGCGCGGATCACCCGCCAGCGCCACCTGTCCGCGATATTCGGGCTTTAGTAGGTCACTCCAGTCTTCTGGTAGCGTCTTCACTACGTCGGCATTGACCTCGAAGGCCATCACACCATAGTAATCGCCAAACCAGAAGCCTTCGGGATCTTTCAGAGCCGCCGGAATTGTGTCCCAGGTTGCCACTTTATATGCTTGGAGGAGTCCCTCTTTCTTTGCCTCTTCGCCAAACTTGAAGGCCACGTCGATCACATCGGGGTTCTGGGGCCCGTTGTTTCCTCGGTTAGCTTTGATGGCTTCGATTTCGTCGGCGGAGCTAGCGTCCGGGTTCAGGTCATTCAGCTTGATGAAGGGATACTTCTGCAAAAAGCTGGCCTTCATTTCTTTATAATTGGCCCAGTCGTCGGGCAGAGCAATCACGGACAGCTCGCCCTCAGCCTTGGCCCGCTCGATGATGGCTTCTAGTCCACCCGCTTCGGCTGCCGTCAGGGGTAGCCCGCCCGCCGGACTGGCCGCGGGAGATGCACCCGCTGGGCTGGCTGCGGGAGAAGCCGTCGGAGTTGTGGTCGATTGGGTGCAGGATGCCAGAATCGCGCTACCAAATCCGGCAGCGCTCCAGCCCAGAAACGAGCGGCGAGAAACGCGCAGGGGAGATTTGGATTGGGGGTCTTGACTCATGGGGAAGTTCTCTCAGTGCCGAAAGGTTCAGAATCATGCCAATGTTAAGTACATCACTGGGAGTTAAAGCAGCGATTACTGTCAGGCTAAGAACTGGTTAAAGCTGGCGTGTAGAATTATCAATGCCTGACGGTAACACCGTTACAATTTGCGTGATTTGCGTTTACGTGATTTACGATGATGACTTTGGATTTTAGATTTCAGGTTCTATCGCCATGACCGAAACTCCCGCCCTCACGCCCCAAGCCGACCAGGAAGCCGAGCAGCTTGACCAGGAAGCCACAAATCCGGGACTCAGCGATGAGCAATATCGCCGCAAGATGCAGCGCCGCAAGGAGGTGCAGGAGCAGCGGCTGGCCGAGCGATCGCTCTCCAAAGGACTCGTCATCGTCCACACAGGCAATGGCAAGGGCAAAACCACTGCCGCGCTGGGCATGGTGTTGCGATCGCTCGGTCATGGCCACCGCGTCGCCATTGTGCAATTCATCAAGGGAGCCTGGGAACCCGCCGAAAAAACCGTGCTGCAACCCTGGACAGAGGGCGACGCACCGCAGCTTGTATTTCACGCGATGGGCGAGGGCTTTACTTGGGAAACCCAAGACCGCGATCGCGACAGGCAAAAAGCGCATGAAGCCTGGGAGACTGCTCTGACTTATATTCGAGATCCAGCGATTAGGCTGGTGTTGCTTGATGAGGTCAACGTCGCTCTGAAGCTTGGCTATCTGGCGGTAGATCGCGTGCTGGACGGGCTGGCGCAAAAGCCAGGCGAGTCTCATGTCATCCTCACGGGACGCGGCGCACCGCAGGCGTTGATTGACCAGGCGGATTTGGTGACGGAGATGACGCTGGTGAAGCACCCGTTTCGGGAGCAGGGCATCAAGGCGCAGCCAGGAATTGAGTTTTAGGGCGATCGCCCATAATCCTAATTTTTGTAGCAAAAGCTACCGTTTATTCTGAGCGGTGTTATTCTAAAGGAAGTATTCCTCTATTACCTCCATCAGAATTGCAAATGTTGGGACTTAACAGAAAAAATCGGGTTTCTCGCGAACAGGTTGCTCAAATGCACCACGATAACCTGCGCCAAAATATTCAGCGCCGTCTAGAAGCCGCTCGCGCCAAAGGCGATGAGGCACTGATCCGTCAACTCGAAGCCGAAGCCGACTATATTGGCTAGGCATCAGCAGCATTAGCTAGGTATCGGCTAGGCATCGGCTAGGCATCGGCTAGGCACGACCTGGGCTAGGCTGCGACCTGACTGGAGCAAGCTGACCTTCACAGATCCAGCCGACCCCTGATCAACGTTTTTCTATTTGGCAGATTACATAAATGGCGATCGCCTCTATCCCCAGGGCGATCGCCATTTTTTTGGCAAATTTTTATGGCAAAAATCTTTTGCATTCAGATCGCGGTACAAACACTCTCATGAATCGCCCCCCAGCCTCGATTCCGTCTTTCTTTAAGCTTTTTTTGCGTATTCCACCAAAGCCATGCTGATGAATGTTTATAAGAAATTCAGAACGATGTGATTTTTGTCAAGCCTTCAGGATGTTCAGATCGAACTTTTTTACATTTCTTTACTTGCTAAAAGTATCTCCAATCTGGTTATGCCTCAGCCGCCAGGTAATGATCCATAACCGGAAGATGGCGATCGCCCGACAGACTGTATCAGTTCCGAGCCATTGGACAAGTCAGCGGATCGCTGAGCCAAGGATCTGCCTATAGATCTGGCCGAGGTTTCAAAGACTCACCCACGGGGGGACTGTGCATTTTGTCAAACGATTGTTATCTTTTTTAATAGAAGGATGGAAGCACGAAGCCTACTTTAGGGAACCCTACTAGGAACCTATCAAGCTAGCTTCCTAGAGAAGCTCGAATCCTACCCTGTTCGACTTCTAACGTTGTTTACCTCAGTCAAGGAGAACTCCAATGAACGAACGAATTGAACTCTCTCTAGAGCAGCAATTCAGCCTGCGGTCGTTTGAAACCCAGGTCGAAAACATGAGCCGCGAACAGGCCCAGCACTTTCTGGTCAAGCTCTACGAACAGATGATGTTGAAAGATGCCACCTACAAGAGTCTGCTGAAGCACCAGTGGGGCATCGAAGGCGGGGCACAGTTCTAGTTCACTAGAGTCGCAGTTGGCGACCTCCCTCTCTTGCTCGATTCCTGCCCTGTTGGGAAAGGAGCTGGGGATGCTGGGGCGCTGCTCGATCTCCAAAGCAAATCGCTCAGTCTTTAATTGCTCAGTCTTTATCAGTCTTTATAGGTTTTATTAAGTATAGGTTTTATAAGTCCGACATTGGTTGTCTATCGGTCTGAGTTAGGCTGCTGTCCAGGGTTGGTGTCCGACTCTTCTGTTTTGAGCGCTCTAAGGGCTGCATCCCCTAGAATGCTGTGAGTTTTTGGCTAGTTGACCCTCCTCCTCACGGTTCATCGCCATCCAGTTTCCAAAGTTCTCCTTAGCTTTCCAGATTTCTCCTTGGTTTAGGCTCCTCTGTGGTTTAGGCTCCTCTGTCAATCATTTCAAGTTGCGCGTTTGAACGGCGCTCCGACAGCAGCCCAAGATTAAGACCTTTGCCCTCCAGACTCTTTCCCCAGTGCCCTGCAATTGAGAGCTGGTAGGCATCCATCCCCCGTCCATCTTTTCTGTCAACTCTCTTTGTCGAGTCTTTCTCTCTAGCCTTTGCATAGGCAGTTTCATGGGAAAAGGGTTCGAGTTTTTTGCGTTGAGATGGTAGGGTTGGGTAGAGTTTTGCCGCGCCAATCGGTAGCCTTAATTCGCTAGGCAATTCTCACTATGCAGTTGATAATGCATTTAATAGCGCCCCTCTATCGCGTATGTTCAAGCGTGCTTTGATTTGCACTGACTTTAAGGACGGTCTGTATCGCTTTGCCCGATTCGTCCCCAGCCTTGCGGCTTCTGGGCTGGAGCAGATTACGTTTTTACACACAATTCCAGTTCCAGAGGGACAGATTCCTCGCGAAACAGACAAGCCGTTTGTGGAAGCACGAGAGCGCTTTGCCAAGTTGCTAGGCGATGTGCCTGCTGGCGTGGATGTGCAGGTAGAGATGGCGTGGGGCAAGCCCGTCGAGCATATCCTTTCATCCCGAAAGAAGTATCAGAGCGACATCATTTTTATTGGGACGGCGGGAGATGGGCTGCTCAAAGAAAAACTGTTTGGCAGTACGCCAGTTTCTCTTTGTCAGCAGGTGAATGTGGCGCTTCTGATTCTGCGTCCTCAGTTGATTTCGGCCTACACCGAAGAGGAATTAGACCTACGGGCGCGCCACCTGTTTCGATATTTGCTGTTGCCCTATGATGGCAGTGAAGCAGGACAGGCGATGCTCCGCCAAGTAAAGCGGCTGGCAGCCGATCGCCCCCCTGGAACCTTGGAGAAAGCCTTGCTGTTTACATCGATTGAGGATGTGGGGCGTAGCTCTGTGCTGCTGGATGCAAAGCGCGAAGAGGCTGCTAAGAATTTGGAGGCAGCAAAGCGAGAGCTAGAGGCGCTGGGCGTGAAAACAGACACGGTGCTGGCCCACGGAAACGCTGTGACGCAGGCGCTCGAAACGGCGATTGATATTGATATCACGGCGATCGCCACGTCGTCTAAAACCATCGGGCGGCTGGTAGAACTGTCAGTTCCCAGCTTCACGGGCGACCTGCTGCGCCGAAGCTGGCATCCGATTCTATTCTTCCCGCCGTCCCAGTAATCCAGTCCTCGATTCAATCCTCGATCTGAATCTAATCCTCGATCTGTAGGCTTATCCCCAGCGCTTCGACCTGGGCCTCTATTCGGTTACCGTCTGCTCCTCGCTATGCCAGACTTCTATCCGCCCAAGCTGTCGCCGCCGCTGGTGTGGGCGGTACAGCGTGTGTCGCCGCTGATTGCCCAATATCACTACAAAATGCGGCTAGAGGTGCAGCCCAGTGACTTGGAAAGGCTCCGCACGCTCCAGCCCCATCGTCTGCTACTGCTGGTCAACCATCCGACGCATTACGACTGGATTGCGCTGTTTTTGCTATCGGCGCAGTGGGGGCAGCCGTTTCACTATCTGGCAGCACATGAGCGGTTTGGCGGCGCGACGGGCTGGTTTCTTCAACGGATGGGGGCGTATTCTTTGCGACGGGGACTGGGCGATCGCCCTAGCATTGCCAAAACACTAGAGTTGCTGTCGCAGCCCCGCTGTCGGCTGGTGGTGTTTCCAGAGGGCGGCTTTTCGTTTCAAAACGATACGGTAATGCCATTTCGCACGGGCGCGGTGCAACTGGCGATGCAGGCGATGCAGCGGCAGCTTAAGCAGGGTACGCCCGTCGAGGCGCTGGAGGACCTCTACGCCGTGCCCATTGCGCTGAAGTATCGCTATCAGGGTGACATGGCTCCGGTGATCGAGCGAACCTTGAAGCAGCTAGAGAAAGCGCTGTGGGTGTTTCCTAGTAGCCCCGACTGGTATGAGCGGCTGCTGGTAATTGGCGAACAGGTCTTGCTAGGGTTTGAGCGCGACTACGGACTGCCAATTGTGGAAACGGTGCGGCGATCGCGCCATGAACGGATTCAGCAGGTCAGAGATCATATTTTGGCCTATTGTGAACAAACGCTGAAGATTTCGCTCAACGCTCACGAGCCGCTGCGAGAGCGCGTCTATCGAATCCAGCGGAGCCTGGAGGCGCAGGCGGGCACTCTTGATCTGCGAACCCATGAGGCGATCGCCCGCGCCGCTGCCCAGTTGCTCAATTTCAACGCTATCTCCGACGGCTATGTGGCCGCCAACCCCACGCCAGAGCGCTTTCTGGACACGCTGACTCGCCTAGAGCGGGCCGTATTTGGCATCGACCAGCCGCCTCCCAAGGGCGATCGCACGGTCATCCTGCGCGTCGGCGAACCCGTAAACCTAAAGCAGCACCTCGACCACTACACCCAAGACCGAACCCAGACCGTCGAGCAACTGACCGAAAAGCTCCGCAGCACCGTGCAAGCCAGCTTAGATTTGGGCTAAAGGGCTTGTGTGCGGGTGCGAGCCAGCGAGTCTTTGGGGAAGCTTTCCCCCAAACCCCCGCTTGGGGGACGAAGCGCGTCCCCCAAACCCCCTCCGACCTCTGTTCTGCATGAGCGCCAGAGATTACGGTCCGCGCTTGTAGCAGTCGATAAAAGGGCCGGGACACTCGGAAGTCGTAAAAGCCCTAATTAAGCGATGTTCTGCCCCTGTCCCCGATCGCCTAGGGGTGGAGTGGTTGAATTTCTGATAAGCCGTGTCCCGCTTGCTTAGCAAACCAGGCTACGGGCTGAACCTCCTGAGAAACCTGATATTGAGTCAACAATTTTGAGTCAACAATTTTGAGTCAACAATTTTGAGGCAACAATTTTGAGTGAACAGTTGATGACAGCCGCCCAAAAGTTGATGACAGCCGCCCCAACGTGATTGCGCTGGCGGATTGGGTCGTGTTTCTGGAAGAGGGTCGCTTGCGGATCGCTGGAACGATGAAGGACGTGCGATCGCAGGCAGGCTATCACCTGAACTTTCTGACCGTTTAACGGCAAGTTGGTTGCGCGTTAATTGCAGGTTGATTGCAAGTGGCCAAGGCTAGTGGCACTGCGCTGCATTGGCAGATCTAGCAGAGCGAACCCGCACCAGCCCTACAGCACCTTCTCCAAAAACTGCTGCGCTCGGGCGCTCTTGGGCGTAGAGAAAAACACATCCGGCGGCGCGTCTTCTGCAATCTTGCCGCCTTCCAAAAACAGCACCCGATCCGCCACGTCTCGCGCAAAGCCCATTTCGTGCGTCACAATCGCCATCGTAATGCCCGTCTGAGCCAGCGACTTCATCACGTCCAGCACTTCCTTCACCATTTCTGGGTCGAGCGCCGAAGTCGGTTCGTCAAACAGCATATATTCCGGCTCCATCGCCAGCGCCCGCACGATCGCCACCCGCTGCTTTTGCCCGCCCGACAGGCGCGAAGGATATACGCCCGCCTTTTCTGCCAGCCCCACGCGATCCAGCAGTTCCATTCCTTTTTCTTCTGCCTGCGCCTTGGATACCCCCTTCACCTTGCGCGGCGCATAGGTCAGATTTTCCAGCACCGTCATGTGAGGAAACAGGTTGAAATGCTGAAACACCATGCCCACGTTTTGCCGCACTTTTTGAATGTCACATTTGGGGTCGGTGACTTCTACATTGTTGATATAAATGCGTCCGCGAGTCGGTGTTTCTAGCAAATTCAAACACCGTAGAAAGGTGGATTTGCCAGAGCCAGAGGGGCCAATGATCGCCACCACTTCGCCATCTTTAATCTCGGTGGAAATGTCCTTCAATACATCCAGCTTGCCAAAGGATTTTGTCAAAAATTCAACTCTAATCACTTCTCCGCATCCTCCGTTCAAATCGTCGTGCAAACAGCGTCAGCCCCATCACCAAAACGTAGTAGATGACCCCTGCTAATAGCAATGGCTCAAAGTAGATAAACTTTTCTGCGGCTACCACCTGCGATCGCCGCATCACGTCTAGCGCCCCCACCGTAGACACCAGCGCCGAGTCTTTCAAAAGGGCAATACTGTCATTCACCAGCGCTGGCAAAATGTTCTTAAATGCCTGGGGCAAGATGATGTCTTTCATCATCATGGGATAGCCTACGCCAAGGGTCTGTGCGGCCTCTCGCTGCCCCTTGTCTACGGCCAAAATGCCGCCCCGAATCGTTTCTGAACTGTAGGCGGCCGAGTTTAGCGCAAAGGTAATCACACCGGCCTGTAGACCCGAAATCGGATATCCTGTCAACTGCGGCGTTGCAAAGTAGATCAAAGCCAGTTGCAAAATCAGCGGTGTTCCGCGAAAGATCGAAGTATAAATGTCGGCAAACCAGCGCAGAGGTCTAAACGTAGAAACCTTGAAAAAAGACAGGATAATGGCTAGCGCAAAGCCAAATAGAGCGGATAAAAGGGTGAATAAAAGGGTGACCTGAATGCCCCCCAGGATATAGGGGATATTGGGCACAATTTTGCCAAAGTCGAGGTTGAGTTGTCCCAGCAAGGGTGGGAATAATTTTAATATAAACGTACTGCAATCCATGCCGTTTGAATTCCTCAGGTGTTCTGATCGCGCCAGATCATGGCAAGATCCTCAATCGTCTCGCAGGTATCTGACTAAAACCACTGGGGCAACTTGAGCTGGGTTTAAGAATCTCTTAGCCCAATAGGGTAGTAAGACTAACACCAACTGCTGAAAAGAATGCCTTGCGCTGAAGTTTTTCTGAAGTTCTAGAGAAATCAAAGAAACGCAAGTTTCCAGATTTGCGATGCCGGAGGTGGTTAAGCTCCTGTGTGAGGTCTACAGTTTGATGCTCGGAGGCTCAAAACTCAAAGCAATAGCATACTATGGCTTTTGCGCGGAAATAGTACAGAGAGAGACAGTCAAAAAAAGTTTGGAATGCTTATTCTACGGTGATCTCTAACTTTCTCGTCAAAACAGCAAAATCCACACAGGGTATGCCCTGCCGAAGCTATTTGGGCGATCGCCCGACCTATTTCACACACCAAAGGACGGTCTTGCCTAAGCAATTGGCACGCTTCAAACCGTTCCAAAACTTATCTTGGTTCTTTATATTCAGCATTACTTAAGCAGGACTTACGCACCTGCGATGAATTTTTTGGATTTCGGACTATTTCTCGCGGGCTGCACCTGCGAGAAATAGTCCAACTGCGTAAGCCCTATTAAGGTTTAGCAGCAACGCTTGAGACAGCAGAGGCTTTCAAGCTCAACCCCTAAATGCTCCTGCCTAAACGCCCCCGCAATATCTCGACCTTGCCGAGCAGCGCGATATCGATTCTCGATTTTGGATTTGCGATTTTAGATAGATTCGCGATTTTAGATTTGCGATTTTGGATTGCAGATCAGGCATCTGTCAGGCTTCCAGCGATTTCATCTGTAGCGCTGTTTGTGGGAATTGGAGATGACACGAGCCTCGGCTGACCTCATCCCCAATCGCCAGCGGGTGCATCCATCGGCGACTCTGCCAGCAGGTTCCACAGCTCATCCTGGAACGGTGACCATTCTTGATCCAGCAGGCTCAGTTCCTCTGCGTCGATCCACGGGTCAAAGAGAGGGGTGGATGCTTCTAAGCCGATAGGTTCCTCAAACAGGGGGTCTGGTGGGGCGATCGCCACTGAGGGCGCAGCCAGCGGCCGCCAGAGCGGAGCCGTCTGAGTCACCTGGGGGGCGATCGCCCGGTCGAGTGCTTCTGGTGGCGCGATCGCCGTGAGGGGTTGGGGCAGGGGCGCTGGGGCGATCGCCGGAGTAGACAAAACCTCGACAGATTCGACCAGTTCTGCGGGCGATGTTGCCCATTCTCCAGAGCTTGCTGCGGCAACCTCCGGCGGCGCAACCTTGGCGTGGGGCGAGGCTGCCGTGGTGTGAATGCTCTGTTGGGGAGCAGACAACTGGGGAGCAGATAACCCAACCACTGTCGGCGGCGCGTCGATTCGCAGCGATTGGGCGATCGCCGTCTGGGGCGCGTCTTGGGCGGCCAGTGCTGCTAGCGTATAGACCGCAACATGGGAAATGTGCTGAGAAATAGCCATGAGTCTCAGGGGATCGGCGAGGAGGGAATTGGCAAAAAGGGAATCAGTGCGGCGGGAATCAGTGCGGCGGGAATCAGTGCGGCGGGAATCAGTACGGTGGGAATCAGTCCGGCGGGAATCGGCGAGATGGAAACCTGCAAGTGATATCAATCCCTCAAGGAGCGCTACAGATGAAATCGCTGGAAGCCTCACAGATGCCTGATCTGCAATCCAAAATCGAGAATCGATATGAGGCGCTGATTTGGCTGAGGCAAAACCGCTCAACATAACCCAGCGCCCATCACTTAATACATACGTGCCAATTGCCGCAAATCAGGATAAGCGACTCGCCTACAAACCGATTTTTCGGAGAGGGTTTCGTCTGGTGCTGTTCTGACCGGTCTCTTGGTGCTGTCCCCCGGTTAGGACTTATTCCCCATACCAGGCTTTGCGCCAGGCCTGCATTTGCTCGATTTCCTGCTTTTGAGACGCAAAGATTTCTTCTGCCATGCTGCGGAGTTCGGGGCGATCGCTCTTTTCCAGAGCCTCCTGCGCCATCACCAGCGCTCCTTCATGGTGTGGAATCATCGCGTCGATAAACCGCCGATCAAACTGATCATCCGCCGCGCCCAGGTCGCCTGCCATCATCATGGCATCGCGCATTTCCTGCGTCATGGGCATCATGTGGTTCATGCTGTCGTGCCACATCACGGGCTGGTCGCCTGCGTTGGGATACCACTCTTTGCGCCAGGTTTGAAGCTGACCGATTTCCTGTTCCTGAGCGCGAATAATGGCTTCGGCCAGGCTGCGAATTTCAGGGCGGCTGGATTTTTCCAACGCTTCTCGCGCCATCAGCACCGCGCCCTCATGATGGGGAATCATGCCGTCGATAAACCGCAGGTCGAAGGATTCGTCCTTTGGCCCCAGGCTCATGCTGCTGTGATCCATGCTGCCCATATCGTGGCCGCCTATGTTGCGGTTGGCGGTTGCTGGGGCGGTGGACTGGCCGCTCTGGTGGCTAGAGTCGTGGCTACAGGCGGCTAGACCTAAACTTCCTGCAAAGACAACTGCAAGCAGTGCTTTCCTGACGTGTGTTTTGACGTTTGCTTTTTTGAGTTTCATGGGTCAGCGTGGATACCAAATTGACAGCAATATTGACAGGGATTCAGTTAACGGATCGAGTTCATAGACTAACTGCATCTTGACCTTAAATCCTCCAGTTTGCTGGAGAGTCAAGTCTGGTGTGAAAATAAAGCCGCAGCTTGAGCGCTGTCTGCGGATCACAACAGCGGACTACAACAGCAGACTACAACAGTTGTAATCATTGCAACAAATGAGAGCCGCGAACTTAGCCATTGACTTCAGCCCTTGGAAGTAGGGCGATCGCCCACCAAGCTGGGCACTCTGAAGTTATATAGAAGTTATATAGAAGCCAGTAGTTGGCGGGTGCATGGTGAGCGAATCCCTGGAGTAGCCAGCCTGCCTGAAAGCCCTCACCCATCGCAGTTTGCCCCCAGCTTGCTCCCATGTTGCCCCCTTATCCCGCTGCTGAATCTTGCTGCTGATTTCGCGCCCAAGCTCGCTATAGGCCTCTAGTCAACCTCTACTTGCGCTGTTGCTCATGACTTTGGGAATTGCTAGCACTATTCTGCTCGGCGGGCTTGCCTTTTGGTGGGGCGTTCGGTTTGGGCGACTGCTGTTGCGAAAGGGAGCAACTGCAAACGACCTGTTTAAGGGAAAAACCTCTGTATCGCTGGCGTTTCTGGGGCTTTACATTGGTTTGCTATTGCTAGCACTGTATATTCCCCAGTGGCAATGGCTACCGCTGGCGTGGCGCGTATCGGGGATGCAGGTGTCTTGGGCTGCCATGCGGATTATCTTGCTGGGTATCTGCGGTGTGGCGTTTGTGGTGAGTTGGCACACGCGCCGTTTGCAGGTCGTTGCAGTCGTGCTGATCGGGCTGATTGGGCTGGGCAGCTTTACGGCAGCCGAGGCCTATCTGCTGGCTCCGATTTATCCCACGCTAGAGGATAACTTGCGACCCAACGGTGTGTTTCAGCAAACCTCTACTAGCAGTTGTGCGCCCGCCGCTATGGCCACCGTGCTGCGTCGCTGGGGACTAGAAGAAACCGAATCGAGCGTGGCCAAACTGGCGGGTACTAGCCGCCTAGGAACCTCTATGCCCCAGTTGATTGCCGCCGCGCATCAGCTCAAGATGGACGGGGTAGAGTTTACGAGCGCAACTTGGGAGCAGATGCAGCGCGTTAACCGGCCGGGCGTGCTGGCAAGCTGGCTCTTTAACCGAACGGGTCGGCGATCGCCCCACGCCATTGCGCTCTTGTCTCTAACGAACGATATCGCCACCATCGCCGACCCCGCTTGGGGCCGCATCTATCGTCTCGATCGCCAGCAGTTTCAGCGGATCTGGCGACGAGAATATGTGCCGCTGTTTCGCCCAGAGGATGCGGTGCTGTCTCCGGCTCAGGTGCGAGATTATCTGACGCGCCTCGGCTACCTGAGTTCTAGCAGCGCGATCGCCGATGAGGGCACCGTTGACATGGCACTGCGCCGATTTCAGCAAGCCGCTGGCCTCAGCATTACCGGAACCCTGGATGTCAAAACGGCACTAATGCTGAGCGGGCCGTTTTTGACCGACGGGCCAAGCTTAAAGGATGAGATCGAGGAGTAAAGGGGGGATGCTGGCTTTCAGGTTCTGCGCCTCACCCCGCTCCCCTGACTCACCCTCGATAAATCGCATACATCCCCCCAACATAGAGCAGCAAAATTGCAATGCCATCCCAGGTCAGGTATAAGCGCGATCGCTTGCTGGCTCGATAGATTAACCCCACAAGGGCGATCGCCGTCATCATGATGGCAACAATGGTGGTAAGCGCATGAACTGGAGAGTTGATGGCGCTAAGCAGGCTGCCTTGCCCATAAACCAGGTCGTAAATACCCAGAATCGCCAAATTGAATAGGTTGGAGCCAAAGATATTGGACACTGCCAGGTCAACGGCATTGAGGCGAATTGCCGTCAGCGACGACACGACTTCTGGCAGTGAGGTGGCCGCCGCCAGTAGCAGCGCCCCAACGAAGCTTTCTCCTAGCCCAGTCACCACGGCTACGCGATCGCCCAAAGCCGCCAGCCAGATGCCCAGCACCACAATGGCGATCGCCAACAGCCCAAAAGTGCGGTAGGACTGTTGCTGCGAAATGTGACCATACTGCAAGGTTTCGGCTTCCTCTTCCCGCACTTGGGCGTGGCGGCGCAGTTCAAACTGGGCAATCAACCGGGCGCTCACGGCATACAGCAGCAACAGCAGCACACTGGGCAGCGCCACCCAGCCCACCGTCAGATCCGCGCCCCGCTCTGCCAGCAAAATGCCCGTCGCCGCTACGCCCAGCATGACGCAGCCCAGCCCAGCCGACAGCCCATGACTCGCCTGCACCTGGCGCAGCAGCGGCTCTGGCCCGGTAAAGATATCTACAATTACCAAGATCAGCAGATTAAACAGGCAGCTTCCCAACACGCCGCCCACTGCCAGATCGGGGACTCGAAACAACGCCACTGCGCTGATGCCGCTGGCTAACTCTGGCAGAGAGGTCGCCCCCGCCAATAAAATCGCGCCGACCCAACTGCGCCCTAGCCCGGTTTTTTCTGCCAACACGTCGGCGCTCTGCGACAGCCGCGACCCCACCCACACCACCAAGCTAACGCAGAGAATGACCTGGAGAAATAGCAGCATAGCGAGTCGGGCAAGACCAGCAAAAAAGGCGCAGGCACTCTTTGCAGCGCTCACGCCCAACTTTAGCAAGGATCAGCCCCGGCAACTTGGAAAAACTCAGTAGGTAGACATTAATAAACATAAAACTCAAAGACCCTGCGCGGGCGGCGCAGGGTTTAGAATCTGTTTTTAATTTTTAATTTGGTCTATCTACTTATAAGCAAACAATGAATCGCAGACATTGAGGAGTCCGACTCTGGAAGCGGACAGCTAGAAAGCTAGAAGCGGGTGATGTCTTGAAAGGTTGAGGGGGCTGCGGCTGTGCTGGAGGTAAAAAACTCAATATCGAAGGTTCCCAGCCGCACAATGTCGCCATCTTGTAGCGGAATGCGCTGCATCGGCAAGACGCGACGACGATTGACCCAGGTTCCGTTGCTGCTATTAAGGTCGGAAATGTAAAGTCCTTCGTCGGGGTGATAGCCGATCACAGCATGGCAACGCGAGATAGATGGATGCTCAAGGGCGATCGCACAGGTAGAACTGCGACCCAGAGACCAAACCGTACCCGGCTCGGTAGACTTCGACGGGTTGTGCAGCAGGTTTGTCATCAAGACGGTCTTGCGACCATTTTGCAATGCTTGAATAAAGAATTGGCTAACCTGGCATCTCGATTTCGTGGCTTCCAACATGGCCTCGACGGAGCAGGTGTCGTCGAAATTGGTTTCATAGTCTGCCAACCGTGAATCTTTGAGCGGGGGATTAGATTCTCCGACAGATGGCAGGGTGTCTGCTGTGGTGTTTTGAAGCTTCAGATTTAGCATGACTTCCAGGTTTGTGTCGGGTGGGCAACTCAGTGAATGCAAACAGTAAGAGAGTGTAATAAGGGGGTGAAGTAGGACGAGACAGCTAAGTAGACTGCTTGGGACAAGCTACGTCTAAGATTCTCTTGTCACAACTAAATGCTGGTGAATGAGGCATTGGTCAGAAGGCTTAGACAAGGCTGTGAACGTCTGACAGTCCAAGCCTGTAGCGCTGGAAGAGCGGAAATTGGTTTCCCTCAACCCTTGGCAAGGCTGTGCATGTCTGACAGTCCAAGCTCCTAGATATCTTGCTTCTAGATACCTTGCTTCTAGATACCTTGACTGAGTATCTTGACTATCTTGACTAGAAAACTTCGGACTCGTGACCCCTGTTGCTGGAGTTGAATATCAATTCTTTGAAGCATTGGTACAAATAACATGGCTGAAAGTTTTATAAAGGCTCGGCTAGCAATCCAAAACCGCAAATCCAGAATTGAGAATTGAGAATTGATACCACGCTTTGGTTAATGCCTTGACTCCTCAGCCGACTCCACATTTATGATCCACATTATGAACTTAGTATGAAGCGGCGGCTAATACTGTAGCCAAGTTGCTAAACAGCCAAGTTGCTAAACCAACGATCGCTCAGATCAGAAGACCTGCGATCTAGCGCTGCAAACTAAGATACTGCATTGTGGGAACAAGTCGGGAAGGGGTTGCATCAGAGTTGACGAATAGGATTGGAGCTAGCAGTTTCCTACCGATAGAGGAGATGCCGAACTCAGATGCGACCTCAGAATCTACACGCAGATCAGGACTCGGCAAATCGCAAAAGTCCCCTACGAGAGATAAAGAAGGGCTGGTAAAAAAACTGCACGCCTAAAACTAGCACCCCGGATGATGACTTCGACTCCAAGTGCGATCGCCCGGCACGAAACCGCAGTTGGCCTTAAAAGGCTGACAAATGTGTCGATGTCTAGAAGACCAGTGAAGCAATCAAACAGAGTGAGTAGGCTCCATTGCTTAGATATTAAATGGTGCTGATAGAACATTCGACAACAGGCTGGCGAATGAAGTTCATGAAAGATTCATCTAGTTATATGTCGAGAATGTTTCTTTGAAAGTTTGTTAAAGATTCATTGCTAGATAGAGTGTAAATTGACACGCTGCTTCCGTATAAGTCGCCAATCCCTTTGTGAAGTAGACTTCTTGCGTGAATCGTGGCGCGGTACCGCCGCGCTACGATTCACACCCTCAAAACAGCATTCATGCAAGAGGTTTAGTGAAGCGCTAAGGCGATAGGCGGACTTAATTTCCTCTTTTGATTTATAAATTGGCCTAAGTAAGTTGGCTCAAGACAAACTTGAGCGAGTAGGATGAGTTTTTGAGTGGAAGGAGTTTTTGGGAGTTGCCTAATTTGGCATCATGTCTTGCTCACGATTTCTGGCTCATGCAGTCTGCAAGAAATCGTTCGACTGCGAAGTCCCAAAGGAATCAGGAAAGAATAGGGCTAAAATTAGGCACAACACTCAAAGATGCCCATCCCTGTTCTCTTTCCCTATTCTCTTTGATGTTGCTGTTTGATGTTGCTGTTGATGTTGCTGCTCTGTACCCTTTGCTCTTTGGCAAGCGAAGCATTTGGGGAGAGAGGCTCTCCACCGTCGGTGGCCTAGAACTGGGCGATCGCCAACTAGCTGAAGGTGATTGGATTGCAGATGAGTGGTGGACTCAGCGCGAGTGTGGTGTAGAGTCCTCTGTCAGCGCCATCGGTCGCCATGATGAGAAAGGCGAATATCTTGGGCTGAATGGGAATGTGGTTTTCAATCGTAAGGAATCATGAGGTCTTATCTAGCGGCAGCAGTGCAAATGAATAGTGTGCCAGATCTGGAGAAAAATCTGGCTCAGGCAGAGGATTTAATCGATTTGGCAGTGCGTCAGGGCGCAGAACTGATCGGGCTGCCGGAGAATTTTTCGTTTTTGGGCGATGAGGATGCCAAGCTGGCCCAGGCAGAGGCGATCGCCCAAGGCAGCGAAAAATTTCTGAAAACCATGGCCCAGCGCTATCAGGTCACGCTTTTGGGCGGCGGTTTTCCCGTTCCCACAGGCACCGGCAAAGTCTACAACACGGCCGTACTCGTAGACCCCAGCGGCAGCGAATTGGCCCGCTATGAAAAGGTGCATCTATTTGATGTGAACCTGCCTGACGGCAACACCTACCAAGAGTCGAGCATTGTCTTGGCGGGGACGCAACTGCCCCCGACCTACCCCTCCAAAGACTTTGGCAACTTGGGGTTGTCGGTCTGCTATGACGTGCGCTTTCCCGAACTCTACCGTCACTTGGCGCAGATGGGGGCGGAGGTGCTGTTCGTACCCGCCGCCTTCACTGCCTACACGGGGAAGGATCACTGGCAGGTGTTGCTGCAAGCACGGGCGATCGAAAATACTTGCTATGTGATTGCACCGGCCCAGACGGGCAAACACAACGCACGGCGACAGTCCCACGGACATGCGGCGATTATCGATCCGTGGGGACTGATTTTGGCAGAAGTGGAAGAAAAACCTGGCGTGGCGATCGCCTCTATTGAACCCGCTCGGCTAGAGCAGGTACGGCGGCAGATGCCATCCTTGCAGCACCGGGTATTTATCTAACGGGTATTCATCTA
>JBDNCP010000070.1:0-23589 GCA_046719575.1 Cyanobacteriota bacterium | reverse complement strand
CATCTAACTAAATTCTCTAAATTCTCTAGTTTTGGAGGCTTGAGCCGGAGCGGATGGTCTGCGTTGTGCTATAGAACTTTTTTATGCTTTCTGGTGAAAAAGTCCAGGGTTTAGTCCTATTAATCGTCTGTCTTTGGAACTTTTATCAAAGCCTGAGACACCTGTTGTTTCGTCAATTGTCTGGAGATCTTGAAGAATCTCGGCGGGCGATCGCTGTTTTACGCAGGAACACTCACGGTAAAGTAAACAGGATGAGTCTTGTCAAGTGAATGCTGAGTCCGGCTAGTTTGTTCCATTCGTTCGATTTAGACATTTCTGACCTGTGGCTTAATTCCATCGCCCCCAATGCTTTTTCGCTACTAGCCGAGTCTGGCTCCGCAGAAGAAGCGACGTTCGTTTTAGGCAGCGTTTTGCTCAGCCTGATCGTGGTTTACCTAGCGGCCAAAGCAGGCGGCGAACTCTGCGTCCGCGTGGGGCTACCCCCTGTGCTGGGAGAGTTGATCGGCGGCGTGGTGGTGGGGGTGTCTGCCCTGCACCTGCTGGTGTTTCCCGAAAGCGGCTTCCAGGAGTCTGGCTCCTTGGTCATGCGCCTGATGGAAGCGACGAGCGGTGTTAGTCCAGAATCCGCTAGCGGCATCTTCCAGGCGGAGAGCGAGGTTATCTCTGTGCTGGCCGAGGTAGGAGTCATTATTCTGCTGTTTGAAATTGGTCTAGAGTCCGATTTGAAGGAACTGATCCGAGTCGGCCCGCAGGCGGCGGTTGTCGCGGTTATCGGGGTTGTGGTTCCCTTTGCGGCAGGCACTGCCGGACTCATGCTGCTGTTTGGCGTACCGACAGTGCCCGCCATTTTTGCCGGAGCTGCGCTGACCGCAACCAGTATCGGCATCACCGCCAAGGTGCTGGCAGAAATTCAGAAGCTCAGTTCGCCCGAAGGGCAAATCATCATCGGCGCGGCTGTGCTGGATGACGTGCTGGGCATTATCGTGCTGGCGGTGGTGGCCAGTCTGGCCAAAACAGGCGAAGTGCAGATTGGCAATGTCATCTATTTGGTGGTCAGCGCGGCCGTATTCCTAGTCGGTTCTATCTTTTTAGGGCGGCTGCTGAGTCCCTTCTTTGTAGCGCTGGTAGATCGGCTGAAAACGCGGGGGCAATTGCTCATCGCCTCGCTGATTTTTGCCTTTGGACTGGCCTACGTTGGCGCGGCGATCCAGCTTGAGGCAATTTTGGGCGCGTTTGCGGCGGGGCTAATTTTGGCGGAAACCGAAAAGCGCGAAGAGTTGGAAGAGCAGATTATTCCAATCGCTGATATGCTGGTGCCCATCTTCTTTGTCGTAGTGGGCGCAAGAACCGATGTCAGTGTGCTAAACCCGTTTAACCCGGAAAACCGCGAAGGGCTGATTATCGCGATTTTCTTGCTGGCAGTTGCGTTTTTGGGCAAGCTAGTGACAGGACTAGGCGTGTTTGGCAAGCCAGGGATTAATCGACTGGCGATCGGCGTGGGCATGGTGCCTCGCGGCGAGGTGGGCCTGGTGTTTGTGGGCGTGGGTTCTGCAACGGGCGTGCTGTCGAAGTCGCTGGAGGCAGCTATTATCGTGATGGTGATTGGCACGACCTTTATTGCGCCAGCCCTGCTGCGGGTGGTGTTTAAGGAGCCAGACTCGCCTTCGGAAGGAACGGCGATCGCCCCTGATTCCACGGATGCTAGTGCGGTTTCTGCCGAATAACGCGACAACCTTGTCGTGGATCTTGTTGTGAATCTTGTTGTGAATCTTGTTGTCGATTGCAGGCTCTGGTTTCCTCGCCTGGGAAACCAGGGTTTTGCATTCTGCGTCAAGGAACGGTTGCAAGGTCTCGCTCAGGAAACGTGATGAAACAACGACTAACTACAGTGCTGGTGTCGCTGGTGTTGGCAGGCTGTAGCCTGTCTATTGAGGTTGGTTCTGATGCCAAAACGCCGACCCTGCCCAACATTGGCGATTTCTCCCTGGCAGAAAACAATCTTTATGGCTGCGGTATGGCGCTATGGAAACCAGATCGCACCACACGCGATCAGGATGTCTTTTTCCAACGGCATCAAAGACGGCGCCATGCGAATGCTGATTGACGGCAAACGGTTGGAATTTAGCCGGGTAGACGGCAGCGGGCAAGATTTTTACGGCCAAAAAACAACACAAACTTTTCGCAGCGCCGAGGGAACGATCACTGCATCCGTGATGGTGACGCTAGGCGAACAGGGCGACATCGAAAACGTGGCGATCGCCGACGGCACGATTCAGATCGAGCGGGCTGGGGCAACGGTCGAGGTTCCGGTCGTGGGCGATGCTGGGTGTTAAGCTAATTTACTCATCGGACTACCCTGACCTGACACTTTTTAACTGACACTTTATTAACTTTATTAACTGACACTTTTTCACTGCTTCAAAAGCTCTCTGCACTGGTTTCTGGCATCAGACTGTTCAACGTCAAAACCGATATCGGAGCAGTCCCTGGATAGTTTGCTGAACCGAGTCAGGGCTGGAACTACCCTGCAACCGAGCGCTATTTGTCAAGCTGTAGCTCAAATCAAGCTGGGTACTTTCAGAAAAAGTAATCGTGCAGCGCGAGCGCACTACATAGCTACGATCGCTAGTCTCGTCATATTGCTGTCGGCCCAGAGCGGCAGAGATTTGGCACTCTAGCGGGTCAAAGATGCGTCCTTGCCAGCCCACCTCGCCCAGATACAGAAAATAGTCGGGCGGCGCAAAGTAGCCGTTGTTGAAGTCGTCGGCATAGCTCCAATACAGCAACGTCCCCGCAAGATAGAAATCGCCTAGCTCCTGCCGAAGATATAGCAACGCTTGATTTTCTGTATTGCCGTCACTATAAAAGCCCAGTGTGTAAGACAGAAACAGGCTTGTGTCTCGACCAATTTCCCAATACAGCGTTGGCTCAGCGCGAAAAGCCGTAATTTGATTTTCAAGGGCTTGTACATTTTCTTTGTAAGCTCCGTAGCGCAAGTTAGCTCCCAGGCTCAGATTGGGAGACACTGCCACGTTGAGCGCTGAATTAAAGCGAAAGGTGGGGTCTTCTCGACTAAACAGATCAGCGCCGATAAAAGCCTGGAGGCTGTAGGGCGCAAAGCGGGTCTCAATGCCCAGATCTAGCCAATAGTTTTGGAGGGGTTCAAATCCAGACTGCTCAAAGTTGGTGAAGCCAAGCCGAACAGTCGGAATGAGGTCGCTCCCAGAGACCGGAAACCGTATAGTCTGCTGGACAAGCTGGGACTCTTCGCCATTATTGGTAAATCGCCAGCGAAACTCGGTGTCAGCCCGAATGGTACGGATCTCGCGGGCGATCGCCAGCGCTTCTGGATGCTGCGAATCGATGAGTGGTTGCAGTATATCAAGAGCCTTAGAAATTTGCCCAGTAAACTGATAAGCCTTGGCCAAACCAATCCTCGCCTCTACAGAGTCGGGCAATCGCTCCAAAATATACTGATAGCGGGCGATCGCCTCCTGGCTCCGCCCGTCCCAGAGTCTCACCTGCGCCTGCCCAAGCTGGGCTGATAAATTTTCAGGCTGGCGCTGCAACACGGTTCCGTAAGCCACAAAAGCCTCAAAATATTGACCAGACCAGCTCAAGACCTCAGCCAACCTCAACTGCACCGCTAGATTTTCTGGATCTTGCTCAACAATCTGGCGATAAAGCTGGATGGCTCGATCGTAGTTTCCTGACCAGCTAGTCACCTCTGCCCGCTGTATCTGGAGGTCTACCCAATCTGGATACTCCGCAACGAGCTGATCCAACAGTTGCAGGCTACGATCATATTGCTGGATGTAAGAATATAGGGTGGAAAGCCTAGTGCGGGCTGTGTAATTCTGTGGCGATCGCGCCAAAACAGACTCATAGAGGGCGATCGCGCCATTTAGATCGCCCTGAGTCTCTAGCTCTGCCGCAGTCTGCAACTGCGGGTCAATTAGCTGCGCCTGCGTATCAGAAGAACCTGATGATTCGGCTGGCTCTATCACCAAACTTGGAGACAAATCTTGGGCGACCAACAATCCCAAAGAGGCTGATCGAGGCTCCTGAGCCAAAACCGACAAAGCCAATACGCCTAAACCAGCACCAGCCAACACCACACTAGACAAGCTAAACAAGACAGATCCGACAAACATGCTTCTGAACTAGACGCTTCCAGCACCTATCGCAAAAAGTTTCCAAACATCGACCGAGAAAGCGGCGCATTCCTGGTCATCACCTCCACCCCATCATTCATCCGCAGCCCAACGGCAAACAGCATGAGCAACGCCGAGAGGGCGATCGCCAATTTCTGCGGCAAGTACCGAGGTAACTTCTTAGCATGGTTCGCATTTTCACGAACATGGAGCCACACAATCGCTAGCGCTAGTCCAATGTAGATTCCTGCATTCAGCAAGGTCAAAAAATAATAGCCCTTTGCATGAATCACGCTATCCACCGCAATTACGGTAAGCCCTGCAATCACAGCCAATAACAAATAAGGTGTCAGCACTTTGAAAGGCAGCGGCTTCGGCGCATTTGCCCCCTTGGGCGTAACGCGAAATGGCAGCTCTTTCTGCAAAATCCAGCTCACAGTTGCGTTGAATACACCCGCCAAAATCCAGGGCCAGCGCGCAAATTGAAACAATAACATCTCCCAACTAACGACCTTTGCGTTGTGTGGGCGCAAGCAGCCCCGCGTCGCAACCCAGGCCACAGGCAGCAAACATGCTAAAGATAGCACTGTAGACCTTGCTACAAACTCTAGCCAGCTCACCTGAACCCACGGCATATCAAAAATCAGCGCGATCGGCGGCATCAGCACACCCGCCAAAATTGTCAATCCAAAAATCGGATACCAAACCTGGGCAAAGAGAAACTGAAACTTGAGGCGAGGCGTCAACCCTCGCCAATAGCGAGGCGTGATAGCCAGCAAAACCATCATCAGACTGCGCGACCACTGATATTCCTGCACCAAAAAATCAGCAAAGCAGCCGGGGCCGTCTCCATGCGCCTCTGCATCAAAAGCAAAAACCCCCTTCCAGCCGTAGGAATTCATCATTAATGTTGTGGTGTGATCCTCAGCCAGCTCGGGCCCCAGTCCGCCAATCTCTTTCAGCGCCGCAGTCCGCACTGCGTAGTGACTACCAATACAAAGCGGTGCCCAACCGTTGTTATAGCCTGCCTGCAAGGAGCCATGCAGGGTAGCCTCTGCAAATAACCGTGCGTTCACAACCCAACTCTCATGAGCATTCGCATCGCAAATACTGGGTGCTGCGACATAGCCAACTTTTGGATCAACGAACGGACGCAACATCGCCTCCAGATAGCCCGGTTCTGGAACATGATCGGCATCTAGTTGAGCAACAAAATCGTACCTCTCATATCCATACTTGTCGTAGAAGTAAGCTAAATTTCCCTCTTTGCACTTGGTGCGTCTAGGCCAGCTCGACCGATGATACTCTTGAATGCCTTTTCGGGTTGAGATTCTAACTCGATGCTTGCGACACCAAGCAATTGTTTCGGGCTGCGGATCTTCATCTGCAAGCCAGGTGTCATGAGGATGAGACTGGCTGAGCATTGCTTCAAGAGTCTTGCGAACAATCGCCCATGGCTCTGAAGGAGCCTTCGTAACTACCATCGCCACACGCCAATTGGAAGGCAAGGCGATGTTTGGATTAGACCGCTTCATCTGTGCGGCAAAAAAGAAGTAATAGCCTGGGAGCAAGGTATTCCAAGCTATCAGCAAGCTTGTGATCACAGTTCCCGATACGCTAATGCGATTTTCGGTCTGCAGCCACCAAGCCCAAAACCAAACCAAGACGATCGCCCAAATCCCTACCAGACCCAGGAAAATCACTTTGTCTCGCCAAGATAATACGTCCACCAGCAGAACTTCTTGTTCTGAAACAAGCAGAGAGGTAACACGAGATTTGGTCTTTAATCTAACCGTCATAAGCGCACCCAGGTAACAAGCTTAGTAATTACGTCAAAAATCAGACTCTTCGAAAGCAAGAAAGCTCAAAAAAGAAATACAAAGCTGGCTTGATAAAGCGCACAAAGAATAGGAGGAGCGAACAGCGATCGCCTAGAACCTTATTCAAATAGCCTGAGATAAGATCACTTGTCTACAGTATTTTGAAAGCGATAAAATGCTAGTTAAAAGAAGCCATGAATAAACATGTGCCTCTAGTCCAGCTTGGCAATCAGATTTAGCCTGAAGAAAGCTCACAAAGAAAGAACATTGAGACTATGTCAAAAGCATGAAAAGTTTGCACCGGTTGATGCTTTTAGGCTGCATCTATTCGATAGCACTAAAACTTCAAGCTTCTAGCTCTAGCAAATGAGTCAATAGAAAATCTCGCTGTGGCTTAACAAAATGGCTTTAGGACATGCCTCAAAGACCGTGGAGAGGCACACTGAGCTATGTAAAAAGCCATGCAAAGCCAATACGAAATCTCTCTAAGCAGACAATTTAGGCGATGCCAGCCTCAAGGGCATTGCATCATGAATAATT
Organism: Cyanobacteriota bacterium; assembly: GCA_046719575.1. Lineage (GTDB taxonomy): Bacteria > Cyanobacteriota > Cyanobacteriia > Elainellales > Elainellaceae > Thermoleptolyngbya. The sequence continues at coordinate 17,075 of JBDNCP010000070.1, read as the reverse complement.
TGACGTACTGCTTACAAGCACGCTAGCGTTGCCGTTTCACAGGGAAACAGTTGGAACAGATAGGGTAGTCCCTTATACATAGAGCATGAACGGCTTAAAAGGACTTTCAGAAAATTCACTTGCTCCGTATCCTTTCGCACAGTCAAACTGCTTAAAAACTGCTTGTGATAAAACTCCTCAGAACAAACCAGTAGATGCTCTAAAGCCATTGAAACACTCCTAGCTTCTATAAACTTCATTTGCTCAAGGAATTGCAGAACTAGAAAAGTATTCAAAATAACCACCTCAAGCAGGAATCAGGGAATTCACTAAGGGACTTGACATACTTGAACATTGATACCAGGTACACGAAAGGCTTTACTCTTCTACAAAGAGAATAAGCCAAGAATTTACACACCCTTGTTAAACAGGACACTTTATGTAAAGTTTTTATGAATTTTCTTCTTTTACACGCTTCTACAACCCCAATTCATTCATGAAGTTTGCGACGATTACCGTAAATCTACTGGGTCTAGTCTGACGTAATGGTTCTTCTTGCATCCCACAACGAAGATCAAGGGAAGGTAAGGGTAGAAATTTCGGTTCATAGTTAGGACTCAAACAGACATGCGTGCAGATAGTGCGAACGAGCTGATTGGATCCAGTAATACAAATGATTTACTTGTCATTCAAGATATGCCACCCCTAGAGGACGGGGCTGATACGAGCCTTGTTCTTGGTTCAGAGCATCAACTTTCTGATCGATTAGTAGAGCTAGCGCCAGAAGCTGCTTCCCCAGTTTCCAAAGATATTCCCCATCTCACATTTACCCCCAAGGGCCAGCCTGATGAAAAAGTCGTGCTGGTAGGTATTGACTGGGGCTATGAAACTGGGGCGATCGCAACAAAGCAGAGCTATGGGCTAAATCTTAAGCAGGGTTTTAACCCTTACATTGTTGGAGAGCGAGTTGGCGATCCCCTTTATCGACGGCAACTGGCAACGATGAAGGCGGGTTTTTTTCGATATCACCATGCAGATCAGATGAAGGATGCATGGACGAATGGGAATGGTTGGGTCATTTCTCCTGACAATGCAGACTACCGCTGGGATCGCGACAAGATTGCTTTGGCAATGGATGCACCCTTCGACGGAAATCCAATGCTGAAGATAAATATTGCAAACTGGCCAAAATTTTTAGCGACAGAGGGCGATCGCCCTCTGTCGTTGCCTGATGTGCCGGAAGAGTTGTTGGTTGCAGTAGGTCGGCTGCGTCCTGAGATGATTGACGCCTATGCAGAGTTTTGTGCTGATTTAGTTCGGATTATTAATCTCGAACAAAAGCGCGGCGTTGTTTACTGGGAGGTGCTAAATGAAATGGATCAAATTTATAGTTCCCCAGAAGCAATGCGTCAGCTAGCTGAGATCTATGTCCGCGCTGCTACTGCAATGAAAGCAGTTGACCCAACGATCAAAGTAGGTGGACCTAGCTTTACCTGGCCAGATCGATTAGATCTTGTGGACCCATTTATTGAGGTTGCCTATCCTCACCTAGATTTTGTATCCTATCACTCTTACACAAGTGGGAGTCTTGAAGACTCAAATACCTCTATTTGGGACAGTGCCAACACTCTTGGCAGCCGCACTGCTACAATCCGATGGGTTTTGCAGAAATATGGCGATCGTCCGATTGAGACATTTCACAACGAGTTTAATTTAAGCTACAGACCGCCTGATCTGAGAATGAGCAATATTGTTGGAGCCGTTTATGACGCTCTAGCACTTGCATCAATTACTCGTTCGGGCGCAACAGGAACTTTAGCCTGGGCCGAAGCAGATGGCTGGTATGGCAAGCTAAGCCCGTTTGGCGAGTGGGAGCGCCGTCCATCGTCTTACGTTTTTCAGCTTTACAATGATTTACTATTAGGCAATGTGGTTGCTGCATCTTCAACTGATGAGCAAGCGATTAGCGTCTATGCTACTAATGCTGAAGGTTGGAACGCATTTTCTCTGGTTAATCGATCGATGCAAGACCAGACTATACAGCTCTTTTTTCAGGGCTGGGAGTTTCCTTACAATCCTAATTTGCCCGTCAGAGTTTATCAAATTAGTGAGTCAGGTCTTAGGTGGGGAATTGTGCCTTTTGGAGCGATTTCCAGCCAGCCGTTGACCCTGCCTGTAAACACAATCACAGTCTTCGAAGTGTCATAAATCTAGAAATAGGAACAAAACGCATGACCCGACTCATCAAGGCTCTTTTACTTGGGATCGTTGGGGCTTTCCTATTTATTAAGTTGGCCAACACAGTCCAAGTTATGAATCGACACAGTATTGCATTTGGTGTGTACGATCCACACCAGGCATTTCAACATCCGGAAGTTTTAATCGAGCATCACTTTGTTCCTTGGCGATTAGATAATGCGAAAGAGCTAGACGAAGCTTTGCAATCAGCACGACATAATCATCGTTTGCCGATGATTACGCTGGAGCCGTGGCCTTGGAACTGGAATGGTATGACAAATGAAACATTGTTCCAAGATATTTTATCTGGCAAATATGACAGAACTATTGAGCGAATCTTGAACGTGCTGAAGCAGCAATCCCCTCAAAAAGTGCTGTTTCGGTGGGCACATGAAATGGAAATGGTGGGTCAGTACCCCTGGTCAAAAGAGGACAGCAATAGTTACGTCCGGGTCTATCATTACGTGGTTGACTATGCGCGTCGGCTTGGTTTGAGCAATGTTTTTTGGGTGTGGTCTCCTGCTGGAAATCGCTCTGCTCGATCATACTATCCGGGATCAGATTATGTAGATTTTGTTGGGATTTCTCTCTATGCTACAAAGGAGTGGAATACTCAAAATTCAAGCCAACTTCCTTCTTTTTCTAAGCTAATTTCTGAGAAATATTGGATTGCTAATCACTTTAATAAGCCGATGATCATTAGTGAGGTAGGTGTGGCCGGATCTGAAGATGCAATCAATCAATGGATTACAGATGCTGTCAATAGTCTGTCCCAATATCCGAAAGTAAAGGCTTGGATTTACTTCAATCAGGTTCAGCCTCACATCGTCCCGCTTCCTATTGGTTTTCCTGATTGGGAGCTATCCCAGCAACAGATTTATCTGCTCACGAGACAGTGGCAAGTTTATAACAGAGGACGTTTAGGAACTGATAACATTCAAACTTTTATTATGAGCCGGGGAGAATGGCAGCCTTAACCGCTTTAATTAAACACTTTATCTAAAGCCTGCGTAGCTGGTTGACTGACAAAGCTTTTGCCTAGGCTTGGTTAAGCAAAGTTAAACCCAGTATCAGCTTAAATTTGGTTGGGTTATGCTGACGCTAGCCCAACCTACAAGAGAATCAGATTGCAGGAGTTTTGTCTGTCGATCAGGCCTGCTTAGACCAAGCCTGTAAAGTTGCTAAAGTTGCGCTTGTAAACGCTAAGCTGTTTTCTTCAAAGGCGATCGCCCTCTACACCCAAGACATTCTCCAAGACACCTTCCGTTAGGCTATCAGGTTAGGCTTAGGTTAGGCTATTAGATTCGCTAAAGCGATTAGGTCGCTAAAGGCGCGCTCTTGCATTTAGCCTTCGGAAGCTTCGTTCTCGGTATCTGGATCTTCCGCTTCACTAGAGGGCGGCACCAGCGCCACCTCGGCGATCGCATCGTCCTCATCCAGCCGCTGCACCCGCACTCCCGTCGCCGCCCGCGATTGGCAAGACACTGCGTTCACTGCCTGGCGAATGATAATACCTCGGCTCGTCACTAGGATCATCTCGTCGGTTTCATTCACCACGCGCAGCGCCGCCAGTTCGTCGCCTGCCTTGCGGAAACGAATCGCCCGCAGCCCCATGCCTGCCCGCTTTTGTAGCCGGAACTGATTCACCGGGACGCGCTTGCCCAGCCCGCCCGTAGTAATTACCAACACCCACGGCCCCTGCGCTGTGCTGCATTCTTCTTCAGGGACTTCCGCATCGCTGTCGTTGTCGTCGCCCTCAGCAATGGTCTGCACTACCTGGCTGGGTAAGATATCCATGCTGATGAGTTCGTCGCCATCGCGCAGACTCATAGCTCGCACGCCTCGCGTGGGACGACCCAGCGGCCGCAGTTGCTCGTGATCGGTGCGGAAGTGGATCGTCATGCCCTTGCGAGAGCCGATGATGATGCTGTCTTCTGCTGTAGTCAGCCGTACCCAGCGTAACTGGTCTCCATCTTCCAGAGAAATCGCAATCAGTCCGTTAGTGCGGATGTTGCCGAAGGACGAAAGCTGGGTTTTTTTGATGAAACCCTTCTGCGTCAGCATCACTAGATAAAGGTCGTCGGTAAACTCAGTCACTGCGACGACAGAGGTGATTTTCTCCTCAACGGGAATCGGCAACAGTTGCACGATGGGCACACCGCGAGAGGTGCGCGACCCGGTGGGCACTTGATAGGCTCGCAGGCAATAGGCCACACCGCGATCGCTGAAAAATAAGATATTATCATGGTCATTGCAAGTCAGGAAGTGATCGATGCCGTCGTCTTCTTTCATGCGAGTGCCTGATTTGCCCCGCGTTGCTCGGTTTTGTGCCTCGAAGGTGCTGACGGGCATCCGCTTGATATAGCCTTGCTCTGTCACCAAGATCATGGCGCGTTCATTAGCTATAAGGTCGATATCGCCCAGTTCGCCATCCAGGGGTTCGATCACTGTGCGGCGTGGAGTTGCGTAGGCCGCTTTTAGCTCCACCGCCTCATCACGGATAATCTGCAAGATGCGCTCTCGATTAGCCAGAATATCTTGCAAGTCCGCAATCTTGATTTGCAGTTCGTCATGTTCTGCCTGAATTTTGCCCGCTTCTAGGGCTGTTAAGCGGCGTAGTTGCATTTGCAAAATTGCGTCGGCCTGCGCTTCTGAGAGGCTATAGCGCTGCATTAGCTCCTGCTTGGCAGTGGGCGTATCGGCTGCACTACGGATTAGCGCAATGATGTCATCTAGATTTTCCAGGGCGATCAAATAACCCTGCAAAATGTGATCCTTTTCCTCTGCTTTTCGCAGTTCGTAGCGGGTGCGGCGGGTAATCGTTTCAATGCGAAAATCCAGGAACACCTGGAGGGATTCTTTCAATCCCAAAAGCTGGGGTTCGCCGTTCACCAGAGCGAGCGTGTTGACCCCAAAATTGGCTTGCAGCGGTGTTTGCTTGTAGAGGTTATTGAGTACAACGCGGGGATACGCATCACGGCGCAATTCGATGACGATTCGCATTCCGTCGCGATCGCTCTCATCACGAATATCAGCGATACCCTCCAGCCTGCGCTCGTTCACCATTTCAGCAATCTTTTCAATCAGCGCGGCTTTGTTGGTTTGATAAGGCAGTTCAGTGATGATGATGGCTTCGCGGTCGGGTGCGCCGCGCCGCTCGATGGTTTCAATCGTGGCCACGCCGCGCATGGTGATGGAGCCGCGACCCGTGGCGTAGGCTTCGCGGATGCCGCTCGTGCCCAAGATAATGCCGCCTGTGGGAAAGTCGGGGCCAGGGATGATTTGCATCAGCTCATCATCGGTCATGTTGGGGTTAGCAATTAGCGCCACCAGCCCATCTAGCAGTTCGCCCAAGTTGTGGGGTGGGATGTTGGTGGCCATGCCAACGGCGATTCCGGACGAGCCGTTGAGCAAGAGCTGGGGCACGCGGGCGGGCAGCACCAGTGGCTCCTGCTGTGACCCGTCATAGTTCGGAACAAAATCGACGGTTTCTGACTCGATATCCTGTAGCAGTGCGTTGGTGGTGATGGCCCGCAGGCGACATTCGGTATATCGCATGGCAGCGGGCGGGTCGTTGTCTACCGAGCCGAAGTTGCCATGTCCGTCTACCAGGGGCGATCGCATCGAAAAATCTTGCGCCATCCGCACCAGTGCGTCATACACTGCCGTATCGCCGTGGGGATGGTATTTACCAATCACGTCGCCCACCACGCGGGCACATTTGCGAAAGGGGCGATCGGGCGCGAGGCCCAGTTCGTGCATCGCGTAGAGAATGCGGCGGTGAACAGGTTTGAGACCATCTCGCGCATCGGGGAGCGCCCGCCCGACGATCACGCTCATGGCGTATTCTAGGTATGACCGGGACATTTCCGTGCGGAGGTCTGTAGGCACGATCCGGTCTTGGGGCGACTCCGAGGAGAAGGTCATAAATTGAAACGCTCCGAAAAGAGTTTAGAAGGGGATTGGAAACCGGGCATAGTGACCCACATGTGGATCACAGTCTTGCATTCAGTTTGGATGTGCAGGCTGGGTCGAATCCTGGAAAATCCTGGATTTTTACGATCAACCTGCGCCTAAGGAGAAGGGTCTACATACTTCTTTACAGATGCAGCGTTGCTTTGCTTCCAACCGCATTAACCGAGCTGACTTGGCTCTAGGTGAGGCCTCAGAAAGCGCCCAAAAGGCTTGAAAATCAAGCATTTCAGCATTCTGAATTATAGCATACCTGCGGTCCTCCTGAGGCGGGGCTGAGGCATTGGGGCGATCGCCCCAATGCCCTGACTGTTCAATCCGTTCACCCGATTGCCCAATTCAGGACGGCGTTTTCTAGCGAGAGTCCCTCCCAGCGGGATTTGTTGCAAATCGACACTTTTTTATTTGGCGTATCCGGAGAAAATTGTGACACCACTGTAGTCACCTACGCCCGTTGCTCCAAGCCATGCTGCATCCCCCGCAGATGCTTGTTCCGGGTAGACGCGAGTCAGGGCGGCATAAAAGCCGCAAGCTGTTTAGCTCGTTCTCGGAGTCGCAACTGGCATCTAAACACCTGTCATCAACAAGGGCGCAACTATGGCAATGATTCAGCTAACCGCAAAGGTTCGAGATTTTCGAGCGGATCATCCCGATTTTGAAAACAAACGAACCCCGCTAGAAACAGGACTGGTGCTGCCCATTTTGGGTGAAGATAATAAGCCCGTGTTTAACGAAGGGCGATCGCCCCGCAGCCATACCGTTACCAGCAAAAGCACCTTTGACCAATGGTTTCGCAGCGTCCCCGGCATCAATGCCGAAACTGAAATTCAGCTAGATTTAGACAACGGCATCGTGCAGCCCGGTGGAACCTATCGCTATCATCGCGAAAGCTTTTTCCCAATCGACGATCGGCTGTTTGGCAATCTAGATAAGGAATTATTTCTACTCGACAGCAACGGGATTCCGACGAATACGCTGTCGCCTGTTGGCGAACAACTGAGAACCAAAAAGAACCAGAACTCCAATCCCGACGACCGATTTAACCTGACCACGCCGCAAGCCTATCGCCACCCCGACGACGGCAAGTTTCATAACTACCACTTCACGCTGGAAACCTCAGCCAAGTTTACCTATCAGGGCACGGAGGAATTTGTCTTTGAAGGCGACGATGACCTGTGGGTGTTCATTGGCAATCAGTCCATTGGCGGCGGCCGCACTGGCGCATTGCTCGCTATTGATATTGGTGGCGTTCATGGCAAAGAGCGCCGCAGGCTCGACTTGCGCCTCACCAATCCTCAAAATCAGGCAGCCGACAAGAATCGCCATCTAAAGCTCAATCTGCGTCAGCATTTGGGACTGAACCTCAGCGATGCCTACGCGCCGCTAAATCTGGAGCTAACGGTCGGCGAAACCTACGAGTTTTTCTTCTTTTTTGCCGAACGCCACACCCATCGCTGCACCTTTCGGATTGAAACGTCGCTGCTGCTAAAGCCGCTGCCCCGCGTGCGGATTGAGGCGACTCAGCCGAATGCGGTGGAGCCGACCCCCTACGCGGCCGCCGTGCCCGGACAGTTTCGCATTAGCCTGGCGGCGGGTGAGACGGCTCCGGCGGGCGGGCTGTGGGTGCGCTATCGGCTAAAAGATCTGCCCACGCCGCGCATGGCGATCGCCCATCAAGATTTCATTCTCTCGTCGCCCGCCATGCCGCCCAGCAGCGATCGTGTGCTGATTCCAGCGGGCCAATCCAGCGTGCTGCTGACCGTCACACCGCTAGATGACAATGATCCCCACGAGGGCCGCGAAGAGGTCTGCGTGGAACTGTTGGGCTATGAAAACGGGGGCTATCAACTGGGCGATCGCACCGAAGATACCGTCTTCATTGCCAACTACGCGCCGCCTGTGGCCACCGTGCAAAAGCTGCGCGATGCCGTCGAGCCGCGCCCCGGCGAAACCATGACCGAAACCCATATCGGTCTATTTGAAATCTCGCTGGCGGGCGACCTGCCGCTAGAAAATACGCCCGTGCGCTATCGCGTGATCGAGACACCGGGCCTGCCCACCGCCACGCCAGGACAAGACTATGAACCGCTGAGCGGCACAGTGACCGTGAATCGCGCCACCCGCAAAGCCCAGATTCGCGTCGTTGCAAAGGCCGACGTGGCGGGCAACGAAGGCGTGGAACATGTCACAGTAGAACTGCTGCCCCAGGTGGATTACCGCATTCCCGCTGTGGGTGCGGCCGGGCGCACCGCCACCCTGTCGATTACCGATCCGGCGCTGCCGCCGCCGCCGCCCCTGGCTCGCATCTATGCCGTGCGGGAGGCGCTCGAACCCCGCCCCGGCGAAGCCCTGACCGAATTTCACGTCGGCCTCTTCGAGGTTCACCTGGAAGGCACGATCTTGCAAGAGAATACAACGCTTCGCTATCGGGTGATTATGCCCGCCGATGTGCGAAACGCCACACCCGGTCAAGATTATGAACCCCTAAGTGGTGTGGTGACCGTCAACCGCGCTGCCCGCACGGCGCAAATCCGTGTCGTCGCCAAGGCAGATGTGGCAGGCGACGAGGTGAACCCTCAAGAGCATGTGGTGCTAGAACTGGTGCCAGACCTGACCTATCGCCTGCCCACCGTAGGCGAACCTGGCCGCAGCGCCCGCATCCGCATTCTCGATCGCCCCGTGCCGCCGCCGCTGCCCATAGCCCGCATCCGGATGCTGCGAAATGCGAGAGAACCCCTCCCCGGAGAGGCGATCGCCGAAAGACACATCGCCCTATTCGAGGTCAGCCTAGAAGAGGTAGTCCCTCAGAGCCAGACAACCGTGCGCTATCGCGTCATTACACCGCCCGATCTGCATAACGCCACCTTTGGTCAGGATTATGAACCGCTGAGCGGCGTTGTGCAGGTCGATCCCACCAGCCGCAAGGCCCACATTCCCGTGATTGCCCGCGCAGATGTCCCAGGCGATGAAGCCGACACGCCGGAGCATGTTGTCTTGGAACTGCTGCCCGATGCTGCCTATCGCGTGCCCAATCCGGGTGAGCCGTGGCGCACCGCAGCCATTGTGATTACAGATATGCCGATCGCCACGCTGCAAGCCACCCAACGCTGGACTAGGGAACCCAAAGATCTCCAGGCACAGAGAGCCATGCGCCCCGCCGACAAGGGCAAGTTTGTGGTAACCGTTCGCCCCAAACCGCCCGCGCCAATGTTCGTGAACTATGAGGTAAACCGCAACGCTCGCAAGGCCGCGCAACCCCGTGACTATACCCTCGATCCACCACAGCGCGTCCGCATCGACCCCCAAACGGGACAGGGCATTATCTGGGTCACGCCCCACGCCGATAATCAAGACGAAGACAACGAGCGTGTAGTTGTGCAACTCCGTCCGGGCGACGGCTACCTGCCCCACTGGGAACTCACCCAAATCACTGATGTCGTGGTGATTCAGGACACGCGCCCGCGCAACCCAGTCGATCCTAAGCCAGATCCGGGCGATGTGGTCTTTCCGCAGCCTACGTAAGCCTACGTAGCAGCAAGGCTGAGCATTAAGCCAGCTTCCAGACGTAAGCGTGCAGAAATCTGGTGTCGGGATCTGGCACAAAAGGTAACGCTTGATGGTGAAATGCTCTGAAACCTCGCTCCGGAGCATTTCACCGCATCCAGATTTCTCAATGGGCGATCGCCCTCAATCTTGCTGCTCTCAATAGCTCCCGGTTTTCTCATCCCTTTTTCGAGTCCCTCTAGGCAGAAATCTTGAGGCACAGATCGGTGACATCGGTGAACCCCGGTTTTTTCATCCCTTTTTCGAGTCCCCCTAGTCCCCCTTTCCCAATCACCATGCATCTTCCAAGCCCAACGCCATCTTCTTCCCTCAAGCTCGGTCAGATTCTTCTGACAGCGATCGCCCTAGCAACCTTGGCAAAACCAGCCCTGGCGCAATCCGTGCAGCTTGATCCCGAACCCCTGGCCCAGGTCACTTCCGTCAGCGAGTTTGCCGACGTTAGCCCCGGCGACTGGGCCTACGAAGCCTTATCGTATCTGGCCAATAGCGAACAGCAGGGCGGATTGGACTGTCTGGAGGGCTACCCAGACGGCTCGTTTCGCGGGCGACAAGCTTTAACCCGCTACGAGTTTGCGGCTGGTCTGGCCTCCTGCCTGGATGCCGTCATCGGGCGGCTGGAGAATCTCGACCCAGAAGCCCTGGCGCGAATCGAGGCGTTGCAGCGAGAGTTTGCCCGTGAGTTGGCAGATTTGCGGGGGCGCGTGGATGTGCTAGAAGACCGGACGGCTGAGCTAGAAGCCAACCAGTTTTCTACTACGACGCGGCTGGCGGGAGAGGCCATTTTGGATATCAATGACCTGTTCGGTGACCAATTTGAAGCCTTTGGCAACAACACGGTGTTTCAATATCGCGCTCGGCTGAATTTTCAAACCAGCTTCAGGGGCGATGACTTGCTGCAAACCCGGCTGACGGCAGGCAATCAGCGACCCCGGACAGTCGTGGGCAGCTTTGGCAATCCAAATGTAGTGCCAAATGTGGTGCCTGTCGGCACTGCTGAAGGAGTCCTCGTGCCTGCGATTGGCGGTGTGACCAACAATAATGTACAGGTGGATCGGCTCACCTATGGATTTAATATGGGCGATCGCCTGAGTGCCTACGTCGCGGCGATTGGCGGCACGCATCAAGCCTATGTCCACAGCACCCTCAGCCCCTTCTTCGACGATGCAGACGGTGGCAACGGCTCCCTGTCAGCCTTCAGCCAATACAGCCCGATCTATCGCATCGGCGGCGGCACAGGCGTTGGGTTTAACTATCGCTTTGACAATGAGGGCACGTTGGCCCTGTCCCTCGGCTACCTAGCCGACAACGCCGCCAATCCCGGTGAAGACAGCGGCTTTTTTAACGGCGACTATGCCGCGCTGGGGCAACTGACTTTCTCACCCAGCCAGGATTTCAACATCGGCCTGACCTACGTCCACGGCTACCATACGGAAGTCGCCAGCGGCGGCATTTCTACACCCAACGCAATCTTTGATCTGGGGCTGGGCAGCCGCCGCTTTTTCACGGGCACCGTTCCTGCCAATGCCCTGCATGGCGCGTTGGGTGTCCCTGCGGTCACCAATTCCTACGGGCTGGAGTTGGCGTGGCGCATCAGTTCTGGCATCAGCCTCAGCGCCTTTGGCGGCTACACCAATCTGACACTGCTGGAAACTGGACGGGGAGATATTTGGTATTACGGGCTGGGGCTGGCCTTTCCTGACCTGTTTGGTGCAGGCAACTTGGGCGGCGTGATGGTGGGCGTAGAACCCCATCTGACGGGATTGCGCGGTCAATTTACGCTGGCCGATCTGGGGCTGCAAAGCGACACCTCGCTACACATTGAGGCGTTCTACCGCATTCGCGTTACGGATAATATTTCGATCACGCCCGGTGTGATCGTCGTGACGGCTCCGGAACAAAACCGCGATTTGTTTGATTCGTTTGTCATCGGCACGCTGCGGACGACATTCCAGTTTTAGGGAAAGCGGATGAACGACACAGAAAACCTGAACCCGCCTGCGGTGCTGGCAGCAATTTTGGCAGACCCGGCCGCGATCGATTTTCAGATGCTCTCGGAACCGCTGACGGGGGCGCTGCTGCGATCGCTCTGTGCCAGCAAACCAGGCGGGCGGTTTCTGGAGTTGGGCACGGGCACGGGCGCAGCGACGGCCTGGATGCTGGACGGGATGGATGCTCAGTCTACGCTGCTAACGGTAGATAGTGAGGCGGCGTGGGTGGCGATCGCCCAAAAGCACCTTGCCGCCGATCCCCGTGTGGTTTTCCATGTACAAGATGGCGGTGAATTTTTAGAAACGCTGGCGCAGCAGGGCCAGTCCTTTGACCTGATCTTTGCCGACACCTGGCCCGGCAAATACACCCATCTGGATCTGGCGCTTTCGCTGGTGAAACCCAGCGGTCTGTACATCGTTGACGACATGCTGCCCCAGGCAAACTGGCCCGCCGGACACGCGCTCAAGGTGGCTGCGCTAATTGCTGATTTGGAACAGCGGGACGAATGGGCGATCGCCAAACTGTCCTGGGCCAGCGGACTCTTGCTGGCAACGCGCCGCCCGCTTTTGTCGGTGCCTTCTGAGCGCCGTTGAGATCAGGTGAAATCAGGTGTTTTTCAACTGCACGAACACTGCACCGCGCTGGACTTTGGTGTCGCTGCCGTAGCTGGTCACCGTGAGCGATCGCAGGTGATCGAAAAACGGCTTGCCCGCCAGTTCCGCCAGCTTCAGCGCCGGAATCCGCTGCTCTAGCGGCTTGCGAACGCTATCCCAGTCGAGATAAAGATAGCCATCGTTTTGGGGAGCAAGGGGGGCGATCGCCTCCTGAAAGGGTTTTGCAGTGATGAGTGACCGCTGGGGATGCTTCAAAATTTCGTCCATCGCCTCAACCGAAGTCGTGAAGATTTCATACTTGTCGAGCATGGTATGAACGCCCTGCACGTCGGCCTGGAGTTCTGCGCCGCGCCGCTTGCCGCTGGGCGAAAGCTGCGTCCAGGTATAGGTGCGGCGACCCTCCAGGGTGATGGGGCCGACAGTCAGGCCGCGTCGCTGGGCGATCGCATTCAGCTTCTCAATCCCCGCAGCCGTTTCGGGCGATTTTTCTGCCACAAAGACCCACTCCGGTTCGCGGCCCGGCGGCGACACCAGCCCCAGCGCAAACTCCCGATTCACCCAGGGCACCAAGTCTTCCTCAAAGGTGACCCCCCACTGATCTTCTAGGGCGGCGATGGGCTGCCCCAGCAGGGCCGACAGCACGCCATAGTCCTGCAAGCCCTCGGTCAGTTTCCCCCAAAGCTGGTGCAAGTCTGTCCCCGATACGGAAAAAGGTGTGGCGGGGGGAATAAACTGCAATGCGCCGACGGGTTCCGTGAGAGCGGGCTTGTGGGCTGTCAGCGATCGCCCCGGAGCCGCCAGCAGCGCCGTTTCTGCCAAAAGCCCCTGCCGCGCCAGTTCAATGCCTGCCACCAAGCTCTCAAACTGGCGATTGTTTTCGCTGCTCAGCCTGCCCAGCGGACTCTGGCTGCCCAGCCAAGCGCCCAGTTGCGGCAAATTGACAAACGTCAGACCAATCTGTCGCTCTGGCAGTGCTGCCAGCGCATCCTGATATTTTTGGCTGCTTTTTAGGCTCAGGTCGGGCGCTTGCACGTTGTTGATGGCATCGCGCAACACCTTGGGATAGTTGGCAAACAACACGAAGCGATCGCCCACCACTGCACTTGCCAGCGTTGGGGCTAGCATTCCTGGCTCTGTCAAGCCCGCCCCCTGCTCATAAATAACTTTGACACCGGAATATTGCTCAAACACAAGATTACTTCCGGCGATCGCCCGCTTTTGCCAAAAAAGCTGCACAAATTCCTTCGCTTGCTGCGGATTTTCGGTTTCCAGCGCCAGCAGATAGCCGGGCTGCTGTCCATTAGTAGGATTTCGGTCAATGTCGGGACTAGTCACCGCTAGCGTAATTTCGTCGCCCAGCCAGGGTTTAATGTCTGCGTCATAGCTCAGCCCGCGACTGGTGAGCAGGGTGCGCTCCAGCGCCTCCAGTTCTTCTCGCGCTTTGCGGCGATCGCCCAGCGACGACACTGCCAGCCGAAACGCCCGCAGTTGCTCCGGCTTCACCAACAGCGACACCATCGCCGGAGCCTGCTTGGGCACAAACATCGCCGCCTCTGGACTGGCGACTCGTCCCCCTTGCAGCAGCCGCAGCGGACTTTGCCCCACCAGCCAGTAAAATCCTGCGATCGCCAGCAGCAGCAGCGTCAGCGCCACCGAACCCAGCGCCAGGTAAAACGAGCGAGCCTTCATGAACCCATACCAGCGAAAGGTTTGCCAAAAGTCATGCCAAAACTTAGTGTAGTACCGCAGGGGGATCACGGATTGGCGAATCCTGGGAAAGTCGCCTCTGAACAGCTTTTCCCGCGTAAAGTCGCCACAATCTCTCTAGTGAACGTTACGCCCTATTCACCCCCTCAAATTCAACCTCCCAGCTTCAACGCCAATGACAGAATCAATGCCCGTTCCCAAAAACGCCGAACCCTCCAGTGCTGGCGACGTTGTAGATGACGTTGTAGATGACGTTGTTGTAGATATCGCAGTCGTCGGTGCTGGATTATCTGGCCTCGTCTGCACCCAACGCTTGCATCGGGCTGGACATCGGGTTGTGGTCCTCGAAAAATCGCGGGGATTGGGCGGGCGCATGGCGACCCGGCGATTACCTGACACATGCGCTGATCACGGGCTTCGCTGGCTCGAAGCACAGGGCCCCCAGTCGCAACAGTTGATTCGGGCAATGCTGGGGCGCGGACTGGAGCCTTGGGCAGGCACGGTATATCGCTGGCAACCGGATGGGTTCGTTCCGCTGCCAGCGACTCCTCGCTATGTCGCAGCCGATGGCATTACCGCCGTCGCAAAACAGCTAGGCACTGGGCTAGAAATCTGGCGGGGTGAGCGGGTTGCGGCGATTGCGGCAACGGCGCAGGGCTGGGATCTGACGCTAGAGTCGCTGACGGGCAATCGGCAGATGCTTTCGGCAAAAGCGCTGGTGATGGCAATTCCCGCTCCCCAGGCGCTCGATTTGCTGCAACCGCTCACATCCGTTCTGGGTTCAGAATTGCTAGAAACGCTGACCGCAGTGCAGTTTAACCCCTGCATTACGGCGATCGCCTGCTTTTCGGAGGCGGAACGGGGGCTGTTTGAAGCGCTGCCTTGGGCGGCGGTGCAGGGTTCCCCAGAGGCTCCCGCTGCCTGGATTTCGCGAGAAAATTCTAAAGGGCGTAACCCTGATTGTCCGGCGCTGGTGGTTCAGAGTAGCCCCGTCTTTGCCGCAGCACACCTCGACAAAGCCGACCTAATGCCAGTCGGAATGGCGCTGCTAGAGGATGTAAAAACGTGCTTGCTGTCTGGGCTACCGCTGTCTCAGGTGCAGCCCCAAATCTTGCAGGTGCATCGCTGGCGATATGCAACCGTGCGATCGCCCGCTTCCAAAACTTGTCTGTCGGCATCCCAACCTGCGCCCCTGGTGTTGGCGGGCGACTGGTGCAGCCCTGACGAAAACTCAACTCCTGGCGTTGAACAAGCTCTAAAATCGGGCATTGCGGCTGCCGACGCGGTGAACGCCATGCTGGACAGCCGCCCCTTGCCAGATATAGACTACTCTGCGCCTTCTTCTGCGCCCGTGCCGCTCCGGTTTTGATCCGTCTCTTCATCCATCTGAGAACCGCCAAAGCCCGAACGACGGCGGCCAAAGCGTCCAGTATTCGTGCGCTTGCGGAACTTGCGGGCGTAGGCTTGGTTGCGGAGTGCTTTTTCTTTTTTCTGGTTGCGGCGCTTAGCCATTCTTGACCTCGTTTTGTAAAGTTTGTAACGATTGACAGAGTTCGGTGATCAGGAGCGGAGTCTGAAAAAATCTGACCTGTGGGCAAACTCAGGCTTAGCGCAATGCAAAATAGCCTTTCTGCAACGCGCAATTCCTGAAATGCTAAATGCACAGAATCTCAATTCTATCATGCCTAAGAGTTAGGAGCAGGGGTTAGGAAACGTCTGCAATCAGCTGGTCGAGCGATCGCTGCATGTGGTCTTGCACTTGTTCATAGCAGGCGTTGACGTAAGTGCGATCGCCCACTGCTGCTGCGCCATATCGCGGAAACCGGACGGGTTCGCAGACCCGCGTATGAATCGTCATGGGCAGCGGCAAGTTGGGCAAGGGCCCCAGTCCCACGCCCCACGGCAGCCCCAGATAAATTGGAAACACACCTGGATTAACGCCATTGATCCAGGGAAATAGTCCCCATTGATGCAATTGATTGACTAGCGGATAGGCATCGCCCAACACCATCAGCGTGTCGTGGGCCCCGTGAGAAATCACCGGAATAATCGGCAATTCGTAGCGCAGTGCCAGTTTGACAAACGCCTGATTGTTGAACAAACAAATGCGATCGCGCAAATGATGGGGGCGAAACAAATCTCGCACGCCGCCCGGATAGACCAACACGCTAGCGCCCTGATCCAAAGCGGCGATCGCCATTTTGGGATGGGCCACCACCGCCCCCAGCTTTGCCGCCGATTCCGATAGAGACGGGTGTAGCTTCCAGGCATTGGCATCCATCAACCCGTAGGCAGGACGCTCCACGCCAAAGCGCCGAAACCAGTCCAGCATCATCATGAACATATCGGGCGCTGCAAAGCCCCCGTTGTGCGCCCCCACAACCAACACCTGCCCGACGCTGGGAATATGCTCCCAGCCAGCGGTCTGCACTCGAAAGTAATGGCGGTAGGCCCACGCCCACCAGGGCAAACAGGCGCGAATAAAGTCAGGATCACGTCGTCTCAAACACCAGCCCGGATCAGACAGCAGCGCGGAATTTTCAGTATCCCAATCAGCATCTCGTTTCTGATTAGCAGCATCACTCAATAGGGTCGGGTGTCGGGACATACAGTAGATAGCAATGGAAAGACAGACTTTGATGTGTGTGTTTCAAAACACATCGAAAACGGGCCGAACTTCACCCTAGCACGCTTGTCATGTCTGCCCGCGACTTCTCGAAAAATGACGTTGCCCGCAAAAATACCTCAAGCCCAGCAGCCTTGTCCGCTGCATTTTGCTGCTGTGTTTGGATGCTCAAGAGATGTGGAATTTTTACAACGTGCGGCTCCTCTCAGGGGCAGCGTTTGCAAGCATTTGGTCAATCCTGTCAGGTCTGACAGAGTCAACCCACGAAAAAGCGCCCCCCGCAGGAGGCGCTCAGAAACTAGAAGGCAAACTCAGCAGAAGCTAAGCAGTCGCCAAACCTAGCCATTGATTTGAGGGGCAACCAGAGCCACCGGAGCAGCTTCGCC
>JBDNCP010000007.1:0-59270 GCA_046719575.1 Cyanobacteriota bacterium | reverse complement strand
CTCATTCTGTTTCTAAACTCATAGGGCAAAAACTGCTTTGTTTTTAAACTTATTAAGCTGTTTTACCTTGGGTTAAGCCTGTGCATTTCCAGATACACCTTCTATTCTAGATATAGAAGGTATTCCACGGATGGATATGCCCGATTTGAGTTCAGTTTGGAGGTTGAGCTTATGAAATCAATCAATCTCTTTACGCCAATTGCTCATGGCTTTGAGGTTCTGTTCCGTGGGAAAACTCAGTCTGTGTCATCGCTACGCCCTACGCAGCCATCCGATGACCTCGCCACTCAACTCACGTTGAGTCTGAAGCAGCTTGAAAATTTCAAAGCAGCCGCGACGACTCAGTTTACTCCCACGGCGGATTCCGCTCAGCGCCAGCGCAATGCATGGCAGGGATTTGTTCGTTGGTTGACCCAAGCGCCACAATTGCGCGTCTGGCAGACCCGCCGCGCAAATGGGCAAATTGACTGGCACGCCTATGACCCAGAGCGCGATCGCCACTTTTCGACGGATTCTGAAGACGAGATGCGACGCTGGATCGAGGCCCGCTACGCTGGATAGAGAGAAGGGAATTCGCCCCTAATCTCCAAAGTGCTGGAACCCCCGGTCGAGAGTCAAAATCTCATCGGGGGTTTCGCCTGTTTCATCCTGCAAGATCACATCGTGACCGGAGATAATTTCGCCGACGATGGCCGTTCCTGGCAACCGAGCCTGGAGCAATCGGGCGATCGCCCCCGGCAGGCACATCACCAGCTCAAAGTCTTCGCCACCATACAGCGCCCAGGCGATCGCCTGCGGTTCCCCCACCCATCTCACCAGGCCAGCGGGCAGGGGAATCTGGCGACGGTGCAGCACCGCACCCACGCCGCTGGCTCGGCAGATTTGCAGCACTGCATCGGCGAGGCCGTCGCTGCTGTCCATTGCTGTGAGCGAGGGGGGAGTGGGGGGGTGGGAGGGTGGGATTAGTGGAGAGCGCTCATCACGCTTGATTCCATCACGCGCCTTGTTGTTTGCTTCTTCGACACAGGCCCACAGATGGGGAATCACGTCTAGTCGGGGCAGGGGTCGCTGATGGGCGCGGATCAGGGTAGTGCGATCGCCCGCGGTCAGTTCATCGCCCCGGTCGGGGTGCAGCAATAGCTCTAGCCCAGCGCGGGAGGCTCCGTGGGGGCCGGTGACGAGGATGACATCGCCGGGTTGGGCGGTGGCGCGACGCAGGACGCGGCTGGGCTGCACTTCTCCAAAGGCGGCGATCGCCACGGTAAACACAGGCGATCGGCAGAGATCGCCGCCGACGATCGGCGTGTCGAAACGGCTCAGGCAATCCGCCATGCCCTGATAAAGCTGCTCAATCCAATCTACGGGCAGGTCACCGGGCAGCCCCAGCCCCACGGTAATGCCCAGCGGCACAGCCCCCATCGCTGCCAAATCTGACAAATTTGCTGCCACTGCTCGCCAGCCCGCATCGGCAGGTGAGGTGGTGACAACCCCTGGCGAAGCCAGCCCAATGCTGAAATGAACACCATCCACTAGCAAATCTTCGGTGACCACGAGCGATCGCCCTGGCGAAACCGTCAGCAGTGCTGCGTCATCGCCAATCACCCCCGCTGGGCAAAAGGTCTGGATTCGCTGGAGCAAGCCCTGTTCGCCGAGGTGCTTGACTCGCAAGGATTCGGATACCATCAGAAAAGTAGGTTGGCAAGAGTGGGAATGCAATTTATCGATCAGGCGGAAGTTGAGGTTGAGGCTGGCAAAGGCGGCGATGGGCTGGTTGCCTTTCACCGGGAGAAGTATGTGCCAGCGGGTGGGCCGTCGGGCGGCAACGGGGGGCATGGCGGCTCGGTGATTTTGGAAGCCGCGACGGATTTGCAAACGCTGCTCGACTTTCGCTATGCCCGCAAGTTTAAGGCAGAAGACGGCCAGCGCGGCGGCCCAAAAAATATGACAGGGGCTTCGGGGAGCGATCGCCTGATTCGCGTCCCCTGCGGCACGACGATTTACGATGCCGAAACGGGCGAGCAACTCGGCGACCTAGTGACCCCTGGCCAGCGGCTTGTTGTGGCCAAGGGCGGCAAGGGCGGGCTAGGCAACAAGCACTTTTTGAATAACTTTAATCGCGCCCCAGAAAAGGCGCTGCCGGGGCTGCCGGGTGAGCATCGGATGATTCGTCTGGAGCTAAAGCTGCTGGCCGAGGTGGGCATTATCGGTCTGCCCAATGCGGGCAAATCGACGCTGATTTCGGCACTGTCGGCGGCGCGACCCAAAATTGCCGACTATCCCTTTACAACGCTGGTGCCCAACTTGGGGGTCGTCCGCAAGCCCACGGGCGACGGCACGGTGTTTGCCGACATTCCAGGGCTGATCGAGGGGGCGCACCTGGGCACGGGGCTGGGGCACGACTTTTTGCGACACATCGAGCGGACGCGCGTGCTGCTGCATCTGATCGACGCAACGCAGGATGACCCGATCGCCGCCTACCAGGTGATTCAAGACGAACTGGTGGCCTACGGCCGCGGTCTGCCCGATCGCCCGCAGATTTTGGCGCTAAACAAGGTCGATGCGCTGGGGGGCGACTTGGCGCGTGTGGGGGCGATCGCCGCTGAACTGCAACGCCTCAGCGGTCTACCCGTGTTCCAGATTTCTGCTGTAGCCCAAATCGGGCTGGATGCGCTGCTTCAAGACGTATGGCGCGTGCTGGATGGCGTAGAAGTAGAAGCTTGACTGGGCCCTCAGCCGACCGATTAAGCCTTCTTCCGCACGGCGACCTGGTGCGACTGGTGCAATAGCTCAAGCTGGCTCTTGAAGGTGGCGAGGAAGGCATCGATCGCCTCTTTGGTGCCGTAGCCTTTTAGCCCAAAGTCGTAGTCGTCGAAGATGAGGATGCCGCCGGGTTTGAGGACGAGCCAGCTTAGCAGGCCGTCGGTCAGCACGTCGGGCGCGTGGTGAGAGCCATCGACATAGATGAAGTCGAAAGAATCGAGGGGGAGCGATCGCACGACATCCTTTGACAACCCGACTCGCTTCGTCACTTTCTCAGCGGCTCCGGTGCGGGCGATGTTCGCGTCAAACCGGGCTTCGATGCCGTCGGTTTCGTGATCTAGCGATAGATTCTCGGAACTGCCTGTAAACGTATCAACGCAGGTGAGGCGGGCGCTGGGGTGAGTCAGCACGTTTTCCAGCAGCCAGCAGGCCGATCGCCCTTCCCAACTGCCGATTTCCAGCGCATTTAGGTTTTCTTTGCCGACCAACGCCCGAAGCTGTTCGCGCCACAGCCAGACGTTGCGGCCAAACCAGTCTTGGGTAAACTCGTAGCCCTTGGTCTGGACGTGATCATCGTACTCAATGCGCTGTAGCTCGGCGCGGGCTGGAGCCAGATCGGGGTAGAGTTCGATCGCCTGCTGGAAGTAGCTAATCGCGCGATCGCGCTCTCCCAGGTTCAGATACGACACGCCGATGTTATACAGCAGCCGCGCCTTCTGAAACGCGCCCAAATCCGGGGCTGCATCCAGCGCCTGCTGAAAATAGGACAGCGATTGGGCAAAGTCGCCCTGGCGATAGAGCGTGTTGCCCAGGTCTACGTAGGCTTTGATCAGGCGTTCGGTGGGGCTGAGTTGCTGCATGGTGAGCTAGAGTGTCTGAAATCGAGGTCGGCGTGCGAAGTTTTGTGACAGGAGGTTGTGCGGTAGAGATTTATAGCGGTTTTGGGATTTCGGCATCCTCCGGCATCCACAAAGCTCTTATTTTACCGGGAAGAATCCTTGCATTTCTTGCCAGTTCCTTTAGGATGCAAAGATTATCCCTAGATAAATTCTTTCGGCGATTCTGTCCTATGGCTTACTACAGTCAGCCCGACTCGATTCCCCGCCTGTCTGAAGCGCTAAATCATCTCAATGTCGATCAGCTTAAGAGCTTGGCAGGTTTGGTGTCGGAGGGCAAGCTCCCGCTTCGCAAAGCAGAGTTGGTCGATTGCATTCTCCAGAGCATGGAGGGGGACGCGCTGCACCGAGTTTGGGACCGCTGCGATGGGTTGCAACGGGCGGCGATCGCCGAGGTGGTTCACGCCGACGACGATCGGTTCCACAAAACCCGTTTTATCTGCAAATATGGCAAGTCGCCCAGGTGGGGCACGGGTTCCACCTATTCCTATCACTACAAGCCATCGGTGCTGTCCCTGTTTTTTTACCACGGGACGATGCCCAAAGATTTGAAAGCACGGCTCAAAGCCTTTGTGCCGCCGCCAGTGCCAACGCCCATCCCATCTGTCGAAACTTTGGGGGAAACTCAGCCTGCCCAGCAAAAGCGATACAAATCCAGGCAGCGGCAGTCTGAGATCCACATCCTCGAATTGCCACAGAGACTTCAAGACACAGAGCAGATTGCCCGTCGAGACTTGCAAACGGTGCTGAGGCTGGTGGATCTGGGCAAGGTGTCGGTTAGCGATAAGACGTTTTTCCCTACGACTGCGACCCTGAGTGCGATCGCCGATGTGCTGGAAAGTGGGGATTACTATAGCGACTGGTCGCCCAAGCTGTCTCCTGGCGGCTGGCGCTATGACTATGACATCGGGTTCATCCGGCCCTTTGCCTGGGTGATGCTGCTGCAAGCAGCCAAGTTTGTAGAAATGAGCGGCAAGCGGCTCAGCCTCACCAAAGCAGGACAAAAAGCCCTCAGCGACTCGCCCGAAAAATCTCTGCAAACGCTTTGGAAAGCCTGGTTGAAAAACACGCTGTTAGACGAACTGCGCCGAGTCGAGAGCATCAAAGGGCAAACGGGCAAAGCCAAGCGCAGCCTGACCGCCGTTGCAGGGCGACGCAGCAAAATCGTAGAGGCGCTCAAGGATTGCCCGGTGGGGCGATGGGTATCGCTGATGACTTTCTTGCGCTATGTCATTGCAGCGGGCTACGAGTTTGAGGTCAGCCGCAACCCGGAAAGTCTGACGCTGGAAGATTACGGGCCGATTTATTACGACAGCTTTCTGATTCTGGAAGCCCGTTATACCGCTGCTTTTCTATTTGAATACGTGGCGACGCTGGGACTGATCGATGTTGCCTATGTGCATCCCGATGATGCGCTGTTTCAATGGTCTTCTGGCGGGGGATTGCTCAGCGCTGAAGCTGCAACCGAGAACACTGAGGCGGCAGCGGGGGAAGAAACAGCCCTAGACAGAGCCATCCAGACTTTGAATGAAGACGATCCGTTTGGAAGTTTCAGCACTGAGGCTTGTCTGAGCCGCTACGACGGGCTGAGCTATTTTCGGTTAACGCCGCTGGGAGCCTACCTTTTGGGCTTGAGCGATCGCTACGTGCCTGCCGCTCTGCTGCAAAAGCAAGTGCTGCGCGTGTTGCCCAACCGAGAAGTGGTGGCCCTGCAAGCCCTCAGCCGGGGCGATCGCCTGATGCTCGACAGCTTTTTGCAGCCCGTGTCGGACTCGGTGTGGCAACTCGATCAGGCAAAACTGCTGGATGCGATCGCCCAGGGACGCACCGTTGAAGAACTGCAAGCCTTTCTCGAAGCCAACAGCGTGGAAGCATTGCCCCAGCCTGTGCAGCAATTTCTCAGCGATTTGCAAGGCCGCGCTACCTGCTTGCAGCCGCTCAGCACTGCCCGCGTGATTCGCTGCGCCGATGCGGCCCTGGCCATGCAAATCGCCAACGACTCGCGCACCAAAGCCTACTGCTTTTTGGCAGACCAGCCCCAGGCGATTGCTGCTGGCCAGGCGGCCTACCTCGTCGTGCCGCTAGACTCTGAAACCAAGTTCAGCAACGCTCTGAAAAAGCTGGGCTACAGTCTGCCCGGCCTCGGTTAACCGCCAATCCCCAACCCCTAACCCCCAACCCCTGCAATGGTCTATGTTGCCGACAATGCCCTCATCATCCAGAGCGATCGCTCGGTGTTGCTAGAGGTTCACTCGCCCCGGGCTGAGGCGGCGCGGGAGGCGATCGCCCCCTTTGCGGAACTGGTCAAAAGCCCGGAGCATATCCACACCTACCAGATTTCGCCCCTTAGCATCTGGAATGCCCGGGCGGCAGGGATGCCCGTTGCGGAGATGATCGCCGCTCTGCGGGAACACGCCAAATATCCCATGCCCGACGCGGTGGCGCAGGAAATCGAAACCCTGGGCAGCCGCTATGGGTTGACGGTGATCGAGCGGGAGGGCGATTCGCGAAGCGATCCCTACGGGAATCGCCTGCTGCTGAAAATGGCAGATCGCCCGCTGGCAGAGCTACTCAGCCGCAATGAGTCGGTTGCCAAGTTTCTGGGCGATCGCCGCTCGGCGCTGGTATTTGAGGTGGCGGCGGGCGATCGCGGCGTACTGAAACAAGCGCTGCTTGCCGCTGGATATCCGGCCGAAGACTTGGCGGGCTATGTAGAAGGCGATGCGCTGTCGATCGAGCTGCGCCCCATTAGCCAGAGCGGGCAGCCGTTTTCGCTGAGGGACTATCAAAAAGAGGCCGCCGAGGCGTTTTATCAGGCGGGCAGTGTGCGCGGCGGCAGTGGCGTGATTGTGCTGCCCTGCGGTGCGGGCAAAACGATGGTGGGCATGGCGGCGATCGCCGCAGTGCAGGAAAATACGCTGGTGTTGACCAGCAGCCTCACCTCCGTGCGCCAGTGGCGGCGGGAACTGCTCGACAAAACCACGCTGCCCCCAGAGGCGATCGCCGAATATAGCGGCGAAACCAAACAAACTGCCCCGATTACCCTGGCAACTTATCAGATTCTCAGCTATCACGACCATAAAACGGGCGATTTTCCCCATTTCCAGCTTTTTAGCGCCCGCTCCTGGGGACTGATTATTTACGATGAGGTGCATCTGCTGCCTGCGCCCATCTTTCGCATCACCGCAGAGCTTCAGGCTCGTCGTCGCCTGGGGCTGACCGCCACGCTCATCCGCGAAGACGGCAAAGAGGGCGATGTGTTTGCGCTGATCGGGCCCAAGCGCTACGACGTGCCCTGGCGGGAACTCGAAGGACGCGGCTTCATCGCAGCGGCAGAATGTACCGAAATCCGCATACCCCAAGACCCAGACCGCCAGATGGAGTATGCCCTCGCAGAAAAACGCCAGCAGTTTCGCATTGCCGCCGAAAATCCGCGCAAGGCTGACGTAGTGGTGTCGCTGTTGCAGCAGCAGGCCGGACACCGCATTTTGATCATCGGCGAATATCTGGATCAGCTCAAGCACCTGGCGGCGTTGACCCACCTGCCGATCGTCACCGGGAAAACCTCGCAGCGCGATCGCGACCAGATTTACGAACAGTTCCGCGCTGGCAAAATTTCCGGGCTGATCTTGTCGCGGGTGGGCAACTTTGCGCTGGATTTGCCCGATGCCGACGTGCTGATCCAGGTGTCGGGCAAGTATGGTTCCCGCCAGGAAGAGGCGCAGCGGCTGGGGCGCGTGCTGCGGCCCAAGGCGGACGGTCGCAGCGCCCAGTTCTTTACGCTCGTCTCGCTCCGCACCTGCGAAGAAGACTTTGCCCGTCATCGCCAGCTTTTTTTGGCAGAGCAGGGCTATAGCTATCACATTCAAGTGTTGGAGGCTTAGCAACAGCGATGTCGATTTTGGATTTTAGAGTGGCAATTTTAGATTGGCGATTTTGGAGTGGCGATTTTAGATTGGCGATTTTAGATTGGCGATCTTGGAGTGCCAGCCCAGGCGGTTGCTAGATCGCCTGCTGCGCTTGATCAGGAAGGGGCGATCGCGTCACAATAGAGTTAGTTAAATTACTTAACACTTTCAATTTTCTTTTTTATCTGCCTTTGCGCTCTGACATGGTTTTAGATCAGCTTTCTTGGTTTGACCGCTACGGATCAGTTCCAGACCTTTTAGATCAGCCGATAGATCAGCAGAGATTTTCCCAGCACCCCACGCCGGATCGCACTGCCCCACAACTTGCCAAGCCGCTGGACTATGACGTGGCGATCGCCGGCGGGGGCATTGTTGGTCTAACCCTGGCCTGTGCGCTGAAACAGTCTGGGCTGCGGGTCGCCGTGATCGAGGCAAAGCCCATCGAGGCGGGGTTTTCCTGGCGGCGGGCCTACGCGCTAACGCTGATGACGGGGCGCATTTTCGCCGGACTGGGGCTTTGGGACAAGATTCTGCCGCAAATCGCTACCTTTCGCCAGATTCGGCTAGCCGACGAAGACTCGCCCGCCGTGGTGACGCTCCAGCCCAAAGACCTGGGCACGGCAGAACTGGGCTATGTGGGCGAACATCACGTCCTGCTGCGATCGCTCTACAACGCGCTGGCCGACGCGCCCCACCTCACCTGGCACTGTCCTGCAACGCTGGTGGCGGTAGACTATGCGCCCGATCACGTCGCGCTGCAAATCGAGCAGGACGGTGAACGACGACAACTCACCACGCAACTGCTAGTAGCAGCCGACGGAGCGCGATCGCCCCTGCGCGAGGCGGCGGGCATTGGCACCCACGGCTGGCAATATTGGCAATCCTGCGTGACGGCGGTGATTCGCCCGGAGAAAGACCACGGCAACATTGCCCGCGAACATTTCTGGACGAGCGGCCCCTTTGCCACGCTGCCGCTGCCCGAAAACCGCTGCCAGATCGTGCTAACGGCTCCCCACGCCGAGGCCAGGGCGCTGCTGGAAACCGACGAAACCGCGTTTCTCGCCGAGCTAGAGCGGCGCTATGGCGGGCAACTGGGGCGGCTGGAACTGGTGGGCGATCGCGCGTTGTTTCCGGTGCGGCTGATGCAGAGCGATCGCTATGTGCAGCCCCGGCTGGCGCTGGTGGGCGACGCGGCCCACTGCTGCCATCCCGTCGGCGGGCAGGGGCTAAACTTGGGCATTCGCGATGCGGTGGCGCTGGCGGAGGTGTTGACCCAGGCCCACGCCCGCGGCAAAGACCTGGGCACGCTGCCCGTGCTAAAGCGCTATGAGCGCTGGCGCAAGCTGGAAAACCTGACGATTCTGGGCTTTACCGATCTGCTGGATCGCACCTTTTCCAACCGCTGGCGGCCGCTGGTGGCGGCGCGACGGCTGGCGCTGCGGCTGATGGGCAAGCTGCGACCGCTGCGGTTTCTGGCGCTGCGGCTGATGACGGGGCTGGGCGGGCGATCGCCCCAACTGGCTCAACAACCTGCAAAACCCCAATCAAATCGCTAATTAAAGCGCTGGTGAGTTTTGTAGTACCAGGCTTTCAGAGAAAAGACGCTACACTAAACCACATTTGTCGATGCCACACTTGTCGGTTCATGGGTTAGCGCTATGGAATCTCTGGTTGAACCCGTCTCAATTGAAGAAAACTTAAAGCAGTTCTTGCTGGTCATCTCAGCGGCGCTGATTATCGCTGTGCTGCCCCAGAGCATCCCCTGGATGCGGAAGCTGCCCTATACCGTGCTGCTGGTGATTGCAGGAATGGGGCTGGCGCTGCTGGATATTCACTTCTTCTCGCCATCACCAGAGCTAATTCTGTGGATCTTTCTACCGCCGCTGCTGTTCGAGGCGGCGTGGAATATCCGCTGGGGCGAGCTGCGGCGCAATCTGGTTCCCATCTCGCTCTACGCCACGCTGGGTGTCGTGGTCACGATTTTGGGCATCGCCTTTGCCCTGGCGCAATGGGCAGATTTTCTCTGGCCAGTGGCGCTGCTGACGGGCGCTTGTCTGTCGGCAACCGACCCAGTGGCGGTCAGCACGCTGCTGCGAGAATTGGGCGCACCGTCGCGGCTCAAGGTGCTGGTGGAAGGCGAGAGTATGTTCAACGACGGTACAGCGGTTGTGGCGTTTAGCCTGCTGCTGGGGCTGGCGACGGGTACTGAAACCTTTGATTTGCAAAACCTGATTGTGGAATTTGCCGCTGTCGTTGGCATTGGTGTCGGCATAGGGCTGCTGGTAGGTTTTGGCATCTCGTTGATTACTAAACAATTTGACCTACCGCTGGTAGAGCAGTCCTTGACGCTAGTAGGAGCCTACGCTGCCTATCTGATTGGCGAAAACCTGGGCGGGTCGGGGGTGATCGGCACGGTCACCGTGGGGCTGATCATGGGCAACTTTGGGTCGCGGGTGGGCATGAATCCCCGGACGCGGGTTGTGGTTGGCGAATTTTGGGAATTCATCGCCTTTTTCTTCAACTCCATCCTATTCTTTTTGATTGGCGACCAATTGCTGATCGACTCGGTGTGGTCGGGCTTAGCGGGCATTGCCGTGGCGATCGCCGCTGTTTTGGTGACTCGCGTGGTGGCGATCGCCCTCCTCACAGCCATCAGCAATCGCATCACCACAGTCGATATCGGCTGGGATCTTCAAACCATGCTCTGCTGGAGCGGGCTACGGGGTGGTGTTGCGCTGGCCCTAGCCTTGAGCGTGCCCGAAACGGTTCCCCAGCGTGATGCGCTAATTGCCGTGGTGTTTGGCACGGTGTTTTTCACCATCCTGGTGCAGGGCATCACCGTCAAGCCGCTGTTGCAAGCGCTTAACCTAATCCAGGCAAACCCAATCCAGCAGCAGTATCTAGAACTCATTTCGCGGGAAACCGCCCTGCAAAAAGTGCTGGACTACATGCAGCAACCGGGCACTAGCGCAGGCATCGATCCGGCGGCATTCCGGGCAGAGCAGTCAACTATCGAATCAGAGCTATTCAAATTGCAGCAGCAAAGTCAGGCCTTGTGCCAGCAAGACCCAGCCCTGGCAGAGTTGGGAATCGAGACGCTGCGAAAAGAACTGCTGGCCGTTGAATCCAATGCCTACTACGAGCTAGTGCAGCTAGGGCGACTTAACCAGGAACCTCCCGCACTGTTGGAAGCAATCCTCAATGCTGAGGGAAATCCTCATCCAGCGCCAGCCGCCAAGCCGGAAAACGCCACCATCGCTGCTGCCAAAGAGGGCTGAGATTGATTTTGGATTTTGGATTTTGATTGACTGTCAGGCGCTTGGGGAACTTCCAGCACTTTTATGCACAGCGCCGCTTGGGGGAATGGATATGAACAATTGACGTTTCCTCAAGCCCACGGGCCGGGCGGTTGCTCTGGCAGATCCTCGGAATGCACCTGCTGGTCATACAGCCTGAATCCGCGAGACTGGTAGTTTTTCAGCGCATAGGGCCCATCCAGGCTGCATGTATGCACCCAGACCCGCTTTGCCCCCATCTTCCATGCCTGCTGCGTGCCGACGGTCAGCAAGTGCCCGCCCAGCCCCTGCCCCATAAACTGCCCCAACAGCCCAAAATACGTGATTTCTACATGGTCTTCGGGCTGCGCCTCTAGCTCCACGTAGCCCGCTGGCGTACCCGACACGTAGGCCACCCAAGTTTGCACCTGTGGGCGATCGAGATAGCGCAACCACTGCTCATAGCTCCACGACAACCGCTGGAGCCAGTACCAGTCGCCCCCCACTGCCGTATAGAGAAAGCGGCTAAACTCTGGCGACGGCACCTCTGCCTGCATCACCACCAGATCAGCGCGGCTGGAAGCAGTCGGCCGCAGCCACTCCGGGCTGAGCATTTCCAGATACCAGGTGGTGACGGGGGTGAGCATGGAGAGGGGGTGAGGGGGGGAGGGGGTGAAAAATGAAAAATGAAAAACGAAAAACGAAAAACGAAGAACGAAAAACAGAGCCTCTTCTCTCTTCGTTCTTCTCTCTTCGTTCTTCTTTCTTCCCCAACCCCTAACCCCTTCTTTCACGCTTGCGATCGCACTGCCGGATAAAGTTGAGCGAAGCGCTGTTGGGCCGTTTCCAGGGCTGGGTGGAGGGGGTTGGGGTGGGTGAGCTGGAGGGGTAGGGCGATCGCCTCGCTGGGGTTTGGGGTTTTCCAGGCGGCTTCTCCTTGCCTATATTGCCCGATTCCTAGCCCGGCCAGCAGGGCGGCTCCTCGCGCTGAGGCCGATCCGGTTTCAACGCTGTGTAGGGGCCGCTGAAGCACATCGGCCAGAAGCTGTCGCCATTGGGGATGCAGGCTGCCGCCGCCCGCCAGCTGCAAGGTGTCGGGGTTGGCTCCAGTGTTCTGAAGTGCGGCAAAGCCCTGAGCAATGGCAAAGGCAACGCCTTCCAGCGCGGCGCGGGCCAGGTGGGCGCGGGTGTGGTGCAGACCCAACCCAATCCAGGCTGCGGCAGGGGTCGGGTCGAGGTGGGGGGTGCGTTCTCCGGTGAAGTAGGGCAAGCACACCAGACCGTCACAGCCCGGTGCTATGGTGAATGCCTGGTTGTAGAGGTCGGCCCAGCTTAGGCCCAGCAGTTGCCGCACCCAATCCAGTGCTAGTCCCGCATTTTGCATGGCGGCGAGAGCATACCACTGGCGGGGCAGAGCAGTGTGAAACAGGTGGGTGCAGCCGTGTGGATCGAGGATGGGGCGATCGCGCACAAGGGTTATTTGCGCCCCCGTGCCGATGGTGAGTTGGCAGGTTCCGGGTGTGGTCAGTCCGCCTCCTAGCAGCGCCGCCGCAGTGTCGGCGGCTCCGGCCGCCACGGGCAGGTTGGCAGGCAACCCCAGATGCTCCGCAGCGTTGCGGGTCAGGGTTCCGGCGATCGCGCTCGAAGCGATAATCGGTGGCAGCCAGTCGGTTCGCAGGTTCAGCGCCTCCAGCAGGGCGATCGCCCAGGTTCCCCTTGCCACATCCGACATCAGCGTGCCCGACGCATCCGATGGCTCCGTAGCCGCGCTTCCCGTCAGCCGCAGCCGCAGCCAGTCTTTGGGTTGCAGCGCCCAGCGAGCTGCACGATAAATCTCCGGTTCCCATTGCCGCAGCCACAGCAGGCTTGGCCCCGCCATGCCAACGGTGAGCGGATTGGCTAGCGGCCGCAGGGCCTCGCCCCCCAGCGCTCGATAATGATCCAACTCAGCGTGCGATCGCCCATCCGCCCAGAGCATCGCCGGCCGGAGCGGGTTTCCCGCCGCATCGCACACCACCACGCCATGCATTTGCCCCGACAGCCCGATCGCCCTGACCTGCGAGGCATTTGCCCCGACCGCCTGACGAAGGGCGATCGCCGTCGCCTCCCACCAGTCCTGCGGATCGCTCTCCGCCCAGCCCGGTCGCGGCGCATTCACCGGATAGGGATGCGAGGCTTCGCCGATGACGGTTCCATCTGCGTTCATGAGCAGTGCTTTGAGGGAACTGGTGCCAAGGTCGATTCCGAGGAGCATTTTGGGGAGTGGGTGGGCGGGTGAGTGGGTAGGCGGGCGAGTGGGTAGGCGGGTGAGTGGGTAGGCGGGTGGGTATGCAGGTGAGTGGGTATGTGGGTGAGTGGGTATGCGGATAAGCAGCCACCCACCCTCCATCCCACCGAACTCTCCACCCCACCCACCCTCCACCCCACCCACCCTCCATCACTCTGTAGCCTAAGATAAACATGCCTCTCAGCGGCGGAACCTGCCTCTGGCACAAGCAGTCTGCTAACTCGACCCACTTGCCTGTAGAATGAATCCAACTTTCGGCGCTGGTGGTGCCAAGGGAAAAAATCTCCGACGAGCGGCCCAGTGGCAACCGTCTAAGGCTTTCCCCAATGACCCAAACAAGCCCCAAATCAACTTCCGTTTGGGCCTGTAATTAAGGAGTATTAAGTCGTTATGAGGTCACTATTTCAACGGAGTGCGGCGATCGCAGTAGCAGGCGGCATCGCGTTGACTGGTCTTTTGGCGGGCGGGCTGCGCGTGCTGGCGCTGACCACCGAGCAAGTCGTAGAGCGTCTCCGCCCTGTACCCGTTTTCGCGGTTACCGATGCCGACGGCACCCCGCTCGTCGCCACGACGGGAGAAGGCGAAAATAGCACCCCCGTCGCAGGGGTCTTCATTAGCCGCCAAGACGCGCAGCAGTTTGTGGAGGGGCTAAAATCTCGCAATCCCCAACTGGGCAACTCGGTGCAGGTGACAACCGTTTCGCTGGCAGAGATTTTTGAACTGGCAGTGCGTCAGCAAAACGACGAGGATGCGCTGCGGTTCTATTTTGTGCCGATGCGCCAGCAGGTCGAAACAGCCCGTACCGTACTTCAGCAAAATCGGCAAAATCCTGAGAACTTTGAGGGCGTTCCGCTGTTTTTCCTGGAATCAACCCAGGAGGGCGGTGGTTATCTCACCATTCAGCAGGGCAACCAGCGGGTGATTCCGATTTTCTTCACTCAGCAAGACTTGCAGGCAATGGTAACCCGCATTACCCAGCAAGAGCCTAGCCTGGCTGGACGGACGCGGGTGCAGGTAACCAGTCTGGAAACGCTGATCCAGATCCTGCAAAGCAGCGATGATCCTGACTTGAATCAGGTGGTGCTGGTGCCGCCCCGCGAAACGCTGGAGTATATTCGGACGCTGCAACCGAATGGTGGCAGTGCAGCACCGGCCGGCGGCAGTCGCAATAGTGGCGGCAGAACCCGCTAGTGTTTGTGGCTGAACTTATGGTGGAAACGGTGATGGGCGATCGCCTCTGGCAGTGGCGACAAGCTGCGCGTCAGGCGGCGATCGCCCATCAGGTCAATCCAGCGGAGGTCGATTGGCTGCTGCAACATGGAGCAAATGTTGAGCCATTGCTGCTAAAGTTTGGCCCACCGTCCTATCGAGAAATTTCCTTGAGCCGTTCGCTGGCGGAATTGACCCAGCTTTGGCAAACGCGGCTTGAAGCTCGGATGCCTGTGCAATATCTGGTCGGCCACGCGCCCTGGCGGGAGTTTGACCTAGCCGTGTCGCCTGCGGTGCTGATTCCGCGTCCAGAAACCGAACTGCTGATCGATCTGGCAAAATCGACAGTCTTGGAATTGGGCTTGCCCGTTGATGAAGCCAGCCATTGGGCCGACCTGGGCACAGGCAGCGGGGCGATCGCCCTTGGACTGGCTGCCGCATTTCCGCTGGCAACCGTCCACGCCGTTGATTTTAGTGAACCTGCGCTGGCGATCGCCCGCCAAAATGCCGCCGCTGCTGGATTGAGCAAGCGCATCCAGTTTCATCGAGGCTCCTGGTTCGAGCCTCTGGCTTTGCTTGCCAAACCGTTGCAGGGCATCGTCTCAAACCCGCCCTACATTCCCACCTGCGACCTCATCCACCTCGACCCAGAGGTCGCTTGCCACGAACCCCACACCGCCCTCGACGGTGGCCCCGACGGGCTGGACTGCATTCGCCACATCGCCCACACCGCCCCCCGCTACCTCGCCTCAGGCGGGCTACTGCTGCTGGAAATGATGGCCGGTCAAGCCCCAGCCGTCACCCAAATCCTGACCCACACCGGGCAATATGCCACCGTTCAGATTCACGCCGATCTATCAGGGATCGAGCGGTTTGCCGTGAGCGTAAGGGCGTGATGGGCGACGAAGCCAGCCCATCCTCCCAGACTCCAATCCAGAATCCAAAATCCAAAATCCTCTACTTCCCCCACAGCGTCGTATCCATCCGTGCCTGCAACTCTTCAGGAAACTCGCCCGTATGCACCTGTTCCCGCAGCACCGCCGGATCGCCCCACGATACTAGTTCCAAATATGTGCGGGCTGCGCCGAGCGGGTTGCCGTCTAGGTCAAAGAGTTCTAGCCAGCCGTCGTCGCCGTCGGTCGTCGTCACCACTGCATAAACCGCGCCGTTGGGTGCGCCCTCCATCGGCATCTGAGAAACCGACACCGAACCCCAGTCACGCTGCATCACGTTTTCGTCGTAGAAATCGTAGGCAGCCTGGACGTTGGCAGGCAGTGATGGCGTGCCTGCAATGCCAATGCTGCCGATTGCATTTTGGCGCAGGGGCATCTCCTCCGTTGAGTCTTCTCCACTCTGATAGGCGGCATATTTGGCTTGCCAAAAGTTTTTGAGCAGGCTGGCACACTGCTGCTGCACGGGCGTAGGGGTCGGCGTAGAAGAGTTGTCCATGTTGCAACGCTTAATAGGGTGAAGGGTGAAATCGGTGGATAAAATCGGTTCGTGAAAATATAGCCCGCGAAAATATAGCCCGCGAAAATATAGCCCGTGAAAATATAGCCCGTGAAAATATAGCCGTATGACCGGATGGCTGTAAAAAATCAGCAGGGAATTAACAGCAGGGAATTCACAGAGGATTAGCGCCGAAAAGTTGCCTCAAACCCTTGTAATCCGTAGAATAGCGCGAGTTTGAGATAAGCTAAAGTCTCCTGTTTTTCTATGAAGGTTTTCTGTTATGCCGCAAGTGTCTCTGGCTGAACTGGTTGATATTGCTCGGCAGGGTGCCGGGCTGATCAGCTTCCCGACTGATACCGTCCCCGCGTTGGCGACGCGACCGGATGCGGCAGGATTAATCTATGCCGCTAAGCAGCGAGACGAGCGCAAGCCGCTGATTCTCATGGGTGGACAGGTGGAAGATCTATGGCCTTTTGTCGCCAGTGACTCGGTGGCCAAGGCGCAGTGGCAGGCGGTGGCAGAGCGCTACTTTCCAGGAGCGGTGACGTTGGTGCTGCCTGCGGGCGATCGCCTCCCCCGCGCCATGAACCCGACTGATCCGACGACGATCGGTATCCGCGTGCCCGACCACGCCCTGGCCCGGCATTTGCTGGCACAGACGGGCCCGCTGGCCACCACCAGCGTAAACCGCTCTGGGGAGCCTGCTTTGCAAAATTTGGCGGATATTAACGTACAGTTTCCCGATGTGTATACACTGTCGGATTTGGCGCTGGCAGATCTGGGGCGATCGCTCTCGGTGTCTGCATCCTATACAGGTTCGGGAACTCCCTCGACAGTGGTGAAATGGACGGACGCGGGATGGAGCATTTTGCGGCAGGGCCAGGTCATTTTCGAGCCATAGGCCACAAAAGTCGTAGGTCATGAAAAGCCGTAGGTTAAGATCAGAATAAAAACTGGTAAATTTCTCATAAATTCCTCACATGACAACCCAGCAGCGGAGCAAGGGCAAGCAAAGTCAGCAAGGCAAGCAAACGCCGCAACTCCTGACCTTGGGAGAATATGCTCATCGCATCGTGGGTGAGCAGTATCGCCAGATGGTGAAGCACGAAAAGCATGTCCTGGCCGATACTGACCCAGAGCATCTCCACCAAATGCGCGTTCACAGCCGTCGGCTCTATACGGCGCTGCAAGTCTTCGGAGCCGCCATCGAGTTGCCTAAAGCAGCCCATTCTAAACGAGTGCGATCGCTCACAAAGGCGCTGGGCAAACTGCGCGACCTAGACGTGCAAATCGCCATGCTCCAGACTGACTATCATCCCCATCTGAGCCAGCCAGAGCAGGCGTATCTGGAAAGGGCGATCGCCGCCCTCCAGCAAAAGCGCTGCAAAGCTCTCGCAGGCACCCGCGACCTCCTCAGCCAGAGCCGCTATCAAGACCTGAAAACTGCCTACGAAACTTGGCTCAGCGCTCCCCAATTCACACCCCTAGCTCAAATCCCAATAGCAACCGTTCTGCCTGATCTACTCAGCCCGTTGCTATCGACCTCGCTGTTGCACCCCGGCTGGCTCATCGCCACCGAAGAGGTTACAGAAGACACTGCCCCTACGCTGCACGACCTCCGCAAAGCCTGTAAGCACGTCCGCTACCAGGCAGAGTTTTTCGTCGGTTTTTATGGCGCTCAGTTCAAAGCCTGGATTGCTGGGCTAAAGTCGCTCCAAGACAGTCTCGGTAGCTTGCAAGATATTCAGGTGCTGTTGGAGTTGCTAGCCGACGTGCTGCCCAAAGGCACAGAGTTGTTGGAACTGCGACAACTGGTGCAATCCAACCAGCAGCAAATTCTGACAAACTGGAACCAAACCCGCCTCCATCATCTTGACCCAGTATCCCGCTATCAGCTTTACGAAATGCTGCTCCGCCCGGTGGAGGGGTAATGAGAGTTGAACGGTCGGAGAGTTTGGAGAGTCGAAGTATTGGGATGTCAGATTAAGCCCGATCTCCTATCCCACCACCTACGTAACCCTCTCTCTGTTTCGCAACAAAACTTATCACTCCTCTCAGCCTGATGCCATCCACAAAATCAGGTTTTTTGGGACACTCTATAGAGGACTCTCGACATGCTTTTTAACATTCTGCATGGAGGGGCCTAAACGTTCTAATCTAAAAATTAATCTGTAAGACCCCAGAACGCTTGTTTAGTATCGCTTGCGACAATCTCTTCTGCCCCGTCGGAGGGTGTCGTGATTCAAGCTGTTCTGAATTTCGTACTGGGAACGTCTACTTCTCACCTGAGGCAGTTGTTTATTAAGGGAGCTTTTGAAATCCAATGAGTGTCACAGCAAGCGGTGGAAGCTCTGTTGCGCGTCCAAATCTTTATCAAACCCTACCCGTCTCAACCATTTCCCAGGCGGAGCAGCAAGACCGATTCCTGGGGCGGGGTGAACTCGCCGAATTAACCAGTTTCTTCTCTTCTGGCCTGAAGCGATTGGCGATCGCCGATGCCATTACCAAAAACTCTGAACTCATCGTATCCCGCGCTGCCAACCGCATCTTTGTCGGCGGCTCCCCGATGGCGTTTCTCGAAAAGCCTCCCGAAGAAGAGCCCGTCATGATGACGATGGGCGGTGTTGCGCTCGACACCCAAGAAGCCATGAAGCTGGGCACTGTGACCTACGTTTCTGGCAGCAGTGGCGGCGGCTTACTGGAGGGGCTGCGGAACCTATTTGCTACACCCAGCGCCGGCCCCACGCCGCCGGGCTTCCGTCCGATCAATGTGGCCCGCTATGGCCCTGCAAATATGCAGAAGTCGCTGCGGGACTTAAGCTGGTTCCTGCGCTACGTCACCTATGCAATCGTCGCAGGCGACCCCAACATCATCTCGGTGAACGTGCGCGGTCTGCGCGAAATCATCGAAAACGCTTGCTCTGGTGAAGCCACCATCGTCGCCCTGCAAGAAATGCGGGTCGGCGCGCTGACGCTGTTCCGCGATGATGCTGATGCCGCGCTGATCGTGACCCAATACTTTGAAGTGCTGATCAACGAGTTCGTTGCGCCCAGCCCTTCTAACAAGCTACGTCAGCGTCCCTCCGGCGACCAGCAGGGTTTACAACTGCCCCAAATTTATTTTAATGCAGCAGAGCGTCGGCCTAAGTACGCCATGAAGCCAGGGCTGTCGGCCAGCGAGAAAAACGACGTGGTAAAGGCTGCCTACCGCCAAGTCTTCGAGCGCGACATCACTCGCGCCTATTCCCTCGGCATTTCTGACCTAGAATCCAAGGTAAAAAACGGCGAAATCTCCATGAAGGAGTTCATTCGCCGTCTAGCCAAGTCACCACTGTATCGCAAGAATTTCTATGAGCCGTATATCAACAGTCGCGCTCTGGAGCTAGCGTTCCGCCACATCCTGGGTCGCGGGCCCAGCTCTCGCGAAGAGGTGCAGAAGTATTTCAGCATCGTTTCTAAGGGCGGTCTATCGGCGCTGGTGGATGCGCTGGTCGATTCGCAGGAATACTCTGACTACTTTGGCGAAGAGACGGTGCCCTACCTACGCGGTTTGGGGCAGGAAGCCCAAGAGTGTCGTAACTGGGGGCCGCAGCAAGACCTGTTTAAGTACAGCGCCCCTTTCCGCAAGGTGCCGCACTTCATCACTACCTTTGCTAGATATAACCAGCCGTTGCCTGATCAACATGTGTACGGTTCTGGCAACGACCCGCTGGAAATCCAGTTTGGCGCGATCTTTCCGAAGCAGACCCGCAACCCCAGCACCAGTCCTGCGCCCTTCGGCAAGGACACCCGCCGGATTCTGATCAATCGCGGCCCTGGCATCAACAACCAGTTGAGCAACCCTGGCGCACGCGGTGTTGCTCCGGGCACGCTTGGGCCGAAGGTGTTTAAGCTGGATCAGATCCCCAGTTACACGGGTACTTTTAGTAAGAAAGGCGGCGACACCAAGGGCATTAGCGTTAAGTATTCGGAAAGTTCGACGCAAGCTGTGATTCGCGCCATCTACCTACAAGTGATCGGGCGCGATGTGTATGAAGGGCAGCGCCAGAAAGTGGCCGAAATCAAGCTGGAAAACGGTGAGATCACGGTGCGTGAGTTTGTGCGGATGTTGGCAAAGTCTGACCTGTTCCGCAGTCTCTACTGGACACCGCTGTATGTCACAAAGGCGATTGAGTATATCCATCGCCGCTTGCTGGGTCGTCCGACCTACGGCCGCAGAGAGATCAACGCTTATTTTGACCTTGCTGCTAAGAAGGGCTTCTATGCGGTGGTCGATGCGATGATCGACAGCCTGGAATACAGCGAAGCCTTTGGGGAAGACACAGTGCCCTATGAGCGCTATCTAACCCCGGCAGGCTTGTCACTGCGAACCAACCGCGTTGGCAGCATTGTCGATAAGGGCATCCTGAAGCCTGTGGCTGAAGAAACGCCGAGCTTTGTGAAGCTAGGGGCGGTGACGGAAATCCGCACAGAGCCAGACGTGCAGTTCCGCACTAACCAGGGTGTGTCTAAGAAGCGCGAACAGACAAAAGTGTTTAAGCTAACTTCGACGGCCGATGTCGCGCAGTTGAAGACGGTGATCGGTGCGGCTTATCGCCAGGTGTTTGAGCGAGATATCGCGCCTTACATTGTCCAGAACGAGTTCACTGCGCTGGAGAGCAAGCTGGGCAATGGCGAGATTAATCTGAAGGAGTTCATCGAAGGGCTAGGCACGTCGAGCCTCTATATTAAGGAGTTCTACACGCCCTATCCCAATACCAAGGTGATTGAACTGGGCACGAAGCACTTCCTGGGTCGTGCGCCGCTGGATCAGGCGGAAATTCGCAAGTATAACCAGATTTTGGCATCTCAGGGGCTGAAGGGCTTTATCAACGCGATGGTGAATAGTGCTGAATACGCGCAGGCCTTTGGCGAAGATACGGTTCCCTACAACCGCTTCCTGACGCTGCCCGCTGCCAACTTCCCGAATACGCAGCGCTTGTATAACACGCTGACGAAGCAGAATAAGGCGCTGGTAGTGCCGAGCTTTGAACCCGTAAAGTCGAAGCTAGACCCGGCTAAACTGCCGCTGACTGGGCTGGCGATCGCCAATCTATCCATTCAAGCTCGTCAGGCTGACCCCACCAAACCCAAGTTTATGGAACTGGGCCGTTCCTTCCTGCCGGAAGGTCAGGGTCAATCGGTAGAGATTGGGGTGGGAACCTCTCGCCGCAAGCCTGCTCGCATCTTCCGCATGAACCCCAGCATGACGCGGGGCGAGACGGAGCTAGTGATTGATGCAATCTACGTGCAGGTTATGGATGTGTTTAGCGGTCAGGTTCCGGCGGAGTTCCGCCGCAGCGATCTGGAAAGCAAGCTGCGGAATGGCGAAATCTCGGTGCGCGAGTTTGTGAAGACGCTGGCCGGTTCGGACATTTATCGCAAGCGGTTCTACACGCCCTATCCCAATACCAAAGTGATCGAGTTTCTGTTCCGCCATCTGCTGGGACGGGCCCCAGCGACTCAAGCCGAGATTCGCGAATACAACAAGCTGCTAGCCGATAGCGGTCTAAAAGCAGCCGTAGACGCGATGGTAGAAAGTGCTGAATATTCGCGCTACTTTGGCGAAGACGTGGTGCCTTACAAGCGCTTCCCATCCTTGCCCGCAGGCAACTATCTGGGCAGCGTGACGGCAGATGCCGACTTGGTGAAGCAGTCCTGGTCGAGCCTGTCGCCCTCGTATCTGACCGGG
Source organism: Cyanobacteriota bacterium (assembly GCA_046719575.1). Lineage (GTDB taxonomy): Bacteria > Cyanobacteriota > Cyanobacteriia > Elainellales > Elainellaceae > Thermoleptolyngbya. The sequence continues at coordinate 37,752 of JBDNCP010000007.1, read as the reverse complement.
CAGTAGAGCATAGAAGTCTAGGAAGTCTAGGGTAGTCTGTAGGGCTGCCCTAGCTGGATATCTTAACCACGCTCACTGGCTGATTGAATGAGTTGAACGGAAAAGCCTTGGCATGATGCTATGCTGAGGCTTTTTGTTTCTGAGTGCGAGAGATAGGAGTATCACGGACCAAGGTTGCTCCTAAACCCGGCCCTAAACACTAGACTTTTTGCGTGAATCGCGGCGCGGTACCACTGCGCTACGATTCACGCCCTCAAAACAGCATTCATGCAATAGGTTTACTAATCTTGGAGTTCACATACTAATCTTGGAGTTCACAAGAATCTTGGAGTTCACAAGATTCCATAAATCCCCTAGATTTCCTACCCCTAGATCTCCTAATCCCACAGATCTAGGGGCAGATGACCATAGAGGTCGTTGATGTCATCGGAATCGGCAGACTGGCACGACACCAGCACGCCGCGATGTTCGCCAGGGTAGGTATCTGCGTAGCAGAGGCTCGATTTGGGGTTGAACTTGAGATAGACCGGGCCCTCCATCGAGGCGGCTGGTGGCTGCGGTGCATAGCCGAGGGCGATCGCATAATGCTCTAGCGCCCTCCAGCCTTCTGCCTGAGAACTGGCGCAAACCCCCAGCATTTGATAATCAGAGTGCTGTGCGACCAGCTTCAGCGCTTCGCGGAGACGTGCTTTTTCCTCAGCGGATAGCGTTGGCGCAGCAGTTTGACAATCGAACTGCTTAAGGAGACGCTGCGCCTGGTCACGGGTGAGGGCGATCGCCCTAGAATCCGTCATGCTTTGACTCATCCTTAGGCTATGCGTTAGAAGTTTCTGGCTCAGCAGCCGTCTCAAGCTCAGCGGTTTCGGGAGCCACAGATTCTTCAGCAGCAGACACTTCTGCGACAGGCTCTAGTTCTGGCGCAGGCGCTTCTGCTGCGGGTTCTGGCTCTGGTTCCGGTACAGGCGTTTCTGCTGCGGGTTCCGATTCCGGCTCTGGTTCCGGTACAGGCGCTTCTGCTGCGGGTTCTGGCTCTGGCTCTGGTTCCGGTACAGGCGCTTCTGCTGCGGGTTCTGGCTCTGGCTCTGGTTCTGGCGCAGGCGTTTCTGCTGCGGGTTCCGATTCCGGCTCTGGTTCTGGTGCAGGCGTTGCGGTTTCGGGAGCCACAGATTCTTCAGCAGCAGACACTTCTGCGACAGGCTCTAGTTCTGGCGCAGGCGTTCCTGCTACGGGTTCCGATTCCGGCTCTGGTTCCGGTACAGGCGCTTCTGCTGCGGGTTCTGGCTCTGGCTCTGGTTCTGGCACAGGCGCTTCTGCTGCGGGTTCTGGCTCTGGCTCTGGCTCTGGTTCTGGTGCAGGCGTTTCTGCTACAGGTTCCGATTCCGGCTCTGGTTCTGGTGCAGGCGCTTCTGCTGCGAGTTCGGGTGCGGGTGCTTCGGAAACGGGTTCGGATTCCGGTTCGGGTGCAGGCGCTTCTGGTACAGGTTCCGCAGTGGGTTCGGGGGCTGGGGCCTCGGCAACCTCTGCGGCGACTTCCTCTGCGGCGACTTCCTCTACGGCGACTTCCTCTACAGCGACTTCCTCTGCGACGACTTCTGGCGCTGCTTCTTCGGCTGCCACTTCCTCTGGCGGTGGTTCTTCGACGGGTTTCTTCTGAGTCGGCTTAGGCCCGCGCATCAGAGCAGGGCTAACGGATGGCGAAGGGCGATCGTCTCGGTCACGCCCGCCTTTGCCCTTGCGACGCTGGCGATCGCCCGACCGCGAATCCTCCGACCGTTCGCGTGGCGACTCATCTCCGGCTGGGCGATCGCCTTTTTTGACCGGGCGCGGCTTACTGCCCCCGGACGGAGTACCAGAAGACACAGTGTTAGAATGAGTCTCTGAATTGGAAGAATCAGAAGTAGGCTCAGATGCTTTCTGGGTCTGACGCTCAGATTTCTTAATGGGACGTTCAACCATAACGCTCAGCTATACCCTGCCGCAACAATCATTTCACTATCTGTTAATCGTAACAGCGCAGGTCAAACGCAACCGCGATTCATGCTGAGATCAGCATTATTTTGCGATATCACATTTTGCGATATCACCCCGATCGGGGTTGCAAGTAGGCAACGACCTGTCGCAGGACATCATTCATGTCGGACATGTCGTAGTCTTGTCATAAAAAAGCCATCTAGGTCGTGCTGATGCGGCAAAATGCGAAGCCAGCCCTCTGGCTGTTGAAACTGGGCAGCGGGATGGTCGCTGGGCAGGGGATTGATTTTCCAATGGGGCTGAGTGGCTAGAAACTGCTGCACAACACGCTCGTTTTCGTCGGGATGCAGTGTGCAGGTAGCATAGACCAGCGTGCCGCCCGGTTTGACCCAGGTGGCGACATGATGCAGGAGTTCGGATTGCAACTGGGCAAGCGCTTGCACGGAGTCGGGGGACTGCCGCCAGCGGGCATCGGCATGGCGGTGCAGCGTGCCCAGACCCGAACAGGGGGCATCCAGCAGCACACGGTCGGCTTGCCCAAAGAACTGGGTGAGGGTTCGGCTATCGCCGGGGCACAGTTGGATGCTAGTGAGTTGCAGCCGCTCGGCATTTTGCAGCACTTTTTTGAGGCGGGTAGCGCTGCGATCGCCCGCCCAAATCATGCCGCGATCGCCCATCAGTTCTGCCAAGTGCGTCGTCTTGCCACCCGGCGCAGCGCAGGCATCGATGATGGTTTCTCCGGGCTGCGGGTCGAGCAGCATCCCCACCAACTGAGCGCTGGCATCCTGCACCGACCACCACCCGTCTGCATAGCCCGGTAGTGCTGGAATCGCGCCCCGGTGGTTCCGCAGTCGCAATGCCTGGGGGAAGCCCGCCAGCCGTTCGACCGTTACGCCTGCCGCCCGGATTGCCGCGTCTACCTGTTCCACCGAGGCCCGCAGGGGATTCACCCGTAGGTCAATACTGGGTGGCTGGTTAAACCAGGCGCAGAGTTGCTCAGCGTCGATTTTGCCAAATTGCGCGATCCACTGCTGCACGATCCAGTCGGGCATACTGTGTGCGGTTCCGATGCGCGAAACCGGGTCGGGCGGCAGGTTTAGCGGGTCGCCTGATTCGCACGCTGCCGCCTGCCGGAGATACCCCCGCAGCAGCCCATTGACGAAACCCGCCAGCCCTGCAAAGCCGTTTCCTTTTGCCAGATCCACGGTGGTATCCACAGCCGCCGAAGCAGGAATATGGCTGAGATAGCGCAGTTGATAGAGTCCTAGATGCAAAATCAGCCGCAGGTTGGGCGGCTGCTGATCGGCAGGTTTTGTGGCTAGTTGGCTAATCAGGGCATCGAGGGTGCGCCGTCGCCGCACGCAGCCGTAAACCAGTTCGGTGGTCAAACGGCGATCGCGCTCCGACAGATCTCCCCAGTGTAGCTGCTTGTCCAACGCGGCATCGGCAAATGCGCCCCGCTCCACATCCCGCAGAGCATCCAGGGCAACCTGCCTCAGGTTTTGGCGTACATTTTGGCTCATACTAACTACCGTAGCTAAAAGCGGGAGCGAAAATCAGAGTCGCCTCCCGCTTGGTTTGCAAACCCTGTTTCAGCGTTTTTGGATTAACGCCCCGTGCATCGCCCTATGCAACGCTTCATGCAACGCCCAGCGCAAGCTTTGTCCCGCAGAACCCAGTGGCTTTTGGCGATCGCCCTCTCCACGCTGATTGCCCTCCTCTCCCTGCTAAACTTTTCGGCATACTATTCGCCCCGTCTCAATTCCGATCAGGCGATCCATGTGCTGATGGCTGAAGATTTGCAACTGCCCACAGACCTCTACTTTTGGGGTCAAGATCGCCTCGGCAGTTTGGAGCCTATCCTGGCTCACGGTTTGCTAACGCTGCTGCCGTTGCGCCCGGTGGTGGCGCTCTCGATTGTTCAGCATGGAATTCTGATTGCTGGGTTTTGGATCTTTGCCCGGTTTTTCAGACAACCGCTCATCACTGTCATTCTTGCCTTGGTCTGGTTTTTGCCGCTCCAGCCGTTTGTCGAATTGGTGTTGCCGGCCCATCCCTACCGGTCGCAGTTCGTGATCTTGGGGATTGCGCTGTTGCTATGCCGCCAGTTGCTTGCCAAAGCCAGGCCAGGCGAACCGTTGCATCAGCCGTTGATCCTGGCGGCGATCGCCCTCTGTGCGTTTCTAGCAATTTGGATTTCTGACTTTTCGGCGCTGATTTTCGGCACTCTGGCGATCGCGCTGATGCTCATTCGGATGGGCGATCGCCCTACCCCCGCCGACCAACTCCCTCTCTGGCGGCACATCTATCAGCGCATTGGATTGTCTCGGCTCGACCTGCTGGCCCTGGGTCTAGCCTCGCTGGTTGGCATTGGCTTTATCGCTTTTGCCAAGAGTCAGGCCACGCGCCACACCAAAAAATATGGCACCCTGAGCAACCCTGACCAGATCTGGGCCACTGCAACACACTTGGCGACCGCAGCCTGGGAAACCCTCACCTTTCAGCACGGGGGGCTGCTGGGGATTCATGCTGTCCTGGTGTTGGTCAGCGTTGGGACGATGGTCTACCTGTGGCTTCAAGGGCGATCGCACCCCATCCGGCACTCCCCCTGGACTTACTACTACCTCGCCACCGCAGGACTCAGCTTCCTAGCCCTCATGTGTCTCGCCTGGGTCTACTACAATCGCGTCAGCCTGCGATATTTTGTTCCCGTATACCTGCTACTATGGCTGGCGGCCCTCAGCTTTTTACAGTGCCTCAGCGGCCCCTGGTTTCGTCGCTTGGGGCTACTCCTGTTGGGCACAGCACTGGTGTCTAGTCTCACGTTGCCAAACGTACTGTCCTTTCAGCGACCACCGTCCACCATTGCCCGCCTCCAGCCGCTTCAGGCGCTTGCACCCGCTGGCTTGATCGCTCAGCCCGGTGGGCCTTACCTGTTCTGCGCGGTTGACCCAGCAAACCTGGACTGTACTCCCGCTAGTGCTGACTGGAAAGACTCTTGCGATGCACGCACCTCTCTCGAAGATGCTCAGAAGCGATTGACCCGAATCTCGCGGTCGCGCTGCCCCCGCTGCACCCGGCGTGCCCTCGCAGCACCTAAAATTTACGCAGTCAAGGGAAAGTGGCTGGAGGAGGTAAGACCAGACCACGATCCATTCCCTAAGGAAATGCAGCAGTTTGGACTGTGTTTGGTAAAAGTAGGCGACCCAATTCAAATCAGTCAATATCAAATGGCTCCCTATCAGATCAAAACATCTGTGCTGTCTCCTTAGGGTTGCCCAAGCTTGCACCCACGCGCCGCGGAGTTAGCTGGAGCTAGGTCAATGGCGGACGGCAAATAGCGATAGATTCGATACCCAACCCAACAGTCTTGTTGGGCGATAGTAGAGCATCACATCGGGCGGAAATAGTTTCTTAAACTCCGAAAGTGTGAGTAGGTTGAGGTTGTCTTCTTTTGCCCAAAAGTCGTGCCCCAAAAATCGCAAGATTCGGCGAAACCAGCGGGGCGGCAGCCAGTGAATCAGGGGCAAAATGGTGTGAAACTCCACCGGATACCAGCGATTGGGGGTGGTGATGTAAACCTGTTTTCCGACGCGGCAGAGTTCCTGCACAAAAGCTCGCTGCTGCGTTCGATTGCCCACATGCTCGATGACGGCAAAACTCACAACCAAGTCAAAGCTTTGATCTGGGAAGGGCAAATTCAGGGCGTTTGCCTGAACGAACTTTAAGCCTGGAAACTCCTGTTCTAGGAAAGCCGCATCTTCTAGCCCAACAGCTGTAATGCGATTTGGATAAGGATAGGCCTTCTCAAAAAAGTTGCAATCTTCGCGACGATCGAGCGTTACGCCGACATCGAGAACCGTGGTGTCTGGTGTGGGCTGGGCTAAGTCGAGGAGCGATCGCACCATTTTCCTGCGAGCATAGAGCGATAGCTTGCTCACCAATCCCAGCAGATTGGGCTGAACGTAGTTGCTATTTTGATTCAGGACAGAAGACTGATTCAAGGAACTCATTGACCTCACCGGAATTAATCTGAAGGCGGATTACAAGATGAAGGTGGGTTATAAGAAAGGACTGAACGCGGCAGTCTGGGGTTAGTCTAGAGCTAGTTTGGCGGCTAGCTCAGAGTAGACGACGACCGCAACCCAACCACCTCGCGCACTCGGTAGATGGGGCGACCCTGCGATTCATGGTAGGTTCGCATCAGCAGTTCTGCCAATAGCCCAAAGCAAAACAACTGCACCCCAGCCAGGAAGAGAACGACAGAGAGGATGAGCAGGGGGCGATCGCCAATATCCTGCCCCCGCGCAAATTTGAGAAATCCTAGATATAGCCCGACGAGCGTGCTGCTGCCCATCAACACCAGCCCCCACAGCCCAAACACATGCATCGGGCGGGTCAAAAACTTTTTCATAAAGGCAATGGTGAACAGATCCATCACCACACGAACGGTGCGCCCCAGCCCATACTTGCTCTTGCCAAACTGGCGGGCGTGATGGCGCACAGGCACTTCGGTAATTCGCGCCCCTTCGATATAGGCGAGGGCGGGCAAAAAGCGGTGCAGTTCTCCGTAGAGGTTCATGTCTTCCACCACCTCAGCCCGATACGCCTTCAGCGAACAGCCGTAGTCGTGTAGCTTGACCCCTGTGACAGAGCCGATCAGCGCGTTAGCAATTTTAGACGGCAGCAACCGGGTCAGCGCCGCATCTTGCCGATTTTTGCGCCAGCCACTCACTAGGTCATAGCCCTCATTGAGCTTGGCAACGAGCATAGGAATATCGGCCGGGTCGTTTTGCAAATCGCCATCCAGCGTCACGATCACCGCGCCCCGCGCATGGTTAAAGCCTGCGGCCATTGCGGCCGTCTGGCCATAATTTCGTCGCAGCAGGACGGCTTGCAGGTCAGTGCGCTGTTGCGCCAGTTGCTTGAGCAGGTCGGTGGAGCCGTCTTTGGAGCCGTCATCGACGCAGACGATTTCATAATCCATGCTGCTGGCTTGCAGGGTGGAGGCGATCGCCTCGATCAGCCGGGGCAGGCTCTCCACCTCGTTGTAAATCGGCACCACGACCGAGAGAGACGGAGCGGGGTTGTGGCTCTCTGACCCATTGAGTTGCCCATCCACTGGATGCACCAACTGCGAATCTTGCGAAGAAAAGGAAGTCGTCATACCACCTCGGGCATCCTGAAGGCAACCGGGCTACAAAACTTGAAAAACCGCTACGGGATACTATGTGAAGATTATTCAACACGATGGTCATTTGGGAAAGATGGTGTGCCAGCGTTGCGGACGCGCACCACTTTGCTCAGCAGGTCAAACCAGAAAGACGACCCCATCGAAATCGCAATGCCTGTAATCAGCCAGCCCAAAACCCGCTTTGGAATAGAAACAAACAAACTGGTGTCGGGTGGAAACTGTTGCAAGCGGTTGCGCTGGTTCCAGCCGATGGGCAAAGGAATCTCGTCCAGCACCATATCTACTGCATCGCGAATGTCTGCCAGTTCTTGCTGGAGGTTGGGCGCTTCTGTGGCAGGCGAAATGGGCAGGGTATCGGGCGGCAATGCGCCAGGGTCTATCGTGCCAAAACTAGACCTGCCAAAAGACGTGCCAGAATCAGATGCGCCAAAATCAGATGCGCCAAAATCAGATGCGCCAAAATTGGGAGAAGTGGGGGAATTGGGATCTGGCGGCGACTGTCCGATGCGTGGGAAAGCTTCACGGAAGCGGGTCGGCGCTTGGGGCGATTGGCTCAGGAGTTGGTTGGCGCTTTCAGACACCGCAGCCCGAATTGCCGAATCCCGCGACAGGCGATCGACTACCAGAAATGTGTCTGCATTGGTCGCTGCCGCCAGCAAAATGCCCAAAATAATGGCCACCCCTTTGGCGTTGCGTTTGTAGACCCCCGATGCCCGATCCATTGATCGGTTGAACCAGTTCTCTACTTCTTGCTCCAGTTTGCGTAGCCCGTCCTGGAGTCCATCCGACCGCATCTGCGCCTGGTTTGCCAGGATAGCCAGGTTTTGCCTGAGGTGGGGCGGAAGCTGGCTCACGCGCGATCGCACTTGAATCACCGCATCCTCTAACTCGGCGGGCAAATCACCGCGATTATTAAGAATCAGCGCCATCACCTCGCCAATGGTCGGCTCTAGCTTTTTCATTTGCACGGCCTGTTTCAAGTAGGGTAGCCGCCCCAGGATGATGTCCTGACAATGGTTGTTGTTTTTTAGATACGCTTCGGTGCTGTCGATAAACAGGCGAATCTGCTCCGTTGCCAGATCCATACTTCGCGACAGAGAAATGCGGTTGCTGCGAAAGTCGTCGCGGATGTTTCGGAGCCGCTGCCGCAGTCCTTCAAACTCTGCCTCCAGGAGTGAGTCATCGCCGACGCTATTGCGGAGCGATTTGAGGATCTCTTCTACTAGCGCCAACTTTTCTTCTCCCAATCGGCGCATCGTGTAGTCGCTAATTTTTTGGGTCAGGCTTTCGACATCAAGCTGCTGGAGCAGCGCATCGGCGAAGGTTTTGGAGGGAATATAGGAGGGGCCGCTGAACTGGTTGCCAAACACATTGCGAGCGCCCGTGACGCGGCGATAAAGCGCCCCAATATTGCGAGATACCCGGCGAAACAGGCGGGGTAACGCCCCTTTTGCTTCTTGGTTGAGCGATCGCATTAGGGGACTGCTGTATAAATTGTCGATAAAAGTTTGATAAGTGCTGACTTCTTCTGCGTTGCCCGTGAGTAAAATCTCAATGGATTTTTTCAGATGGTCGGCCCGCCATTGCAGCAGCGTACTGAGGAGTTCCTGAAGTTCTGATGCCAGCAAACTAAGGATAAGAAACAGGAAAATGACCCCAAGCGTAATATCAAAAATGATCGGCAGACTCATCGCGCAACCCCTTACCCTGCCCCAATGGGCGATCGCTCTAAATCAAAAATCAAGCGTCAATCAAAAGCAGGCTCCAAAATCTGGAAGCCCGCCTATAGTTTAATCGCAGTTTTTCGGGGTGATCCATCAAACTTGTCGCTGCTGTATTAGGACGCAGCTTGTAAAACAAATTGCGAAGCAGAATTACGACAAGCATAACCAGGTATCACAAAGTGCAGTCTGGATCAGGCTACACCGATTGAAGCAAGCGGCTGGTTCGCAGACTCAGCGCTACAGGTGCAGCAAGCTGAACTTGCTGCCGCGCTTGAATCACATCCGCGAGATTGGGCATTTCTTGCCAACAGTGTGTACAAAACCAGTAGACCCGATTGTGTCGTGCGTGGCGCAGCAAAGGTTCAGAGCAGCAAGGACAAAGGTTCATGGTTTTACAAAGAGCGCTTGATTATGAAGTGAGGAACACGGAAACGGAAAATTCTGGAGCAGAAAACACCGATAAAGAAGCAGGCGCAGATACAAAAAATACAATCAGAGAAAACACCAGTCCAAACTTGAATTCCACAACATTCGACAAAATGCCCGTAGAGATCTACAGCCAGTACCCTTGAATCTGTATGGAACTCTAGCGAAAACTTAGATAAAAACTTAGCTAAATTGAAACTGCTAAGGATAGATTTGCCTACAAGAATTATTTGAAGAAGCTATCTGAAAGCTATCTGAGAGGAATCACCTGGCATTACTCAAATCGGTAAATGAACAGAGATTGATAGAGCAAGTCATTTAGCGGTTCACCTCTAAAGGCTTCTTTTAAGTCTAGCGATCAATGGAAGTCAGAAAAGTTTCTCTAGGAACAAGATCGAGTTTTTAGAGATCTTCCTTGAGGGAGATTCTAAAAAATGCGATTTGCCGCCTATCCTGCTTGGAATCTTAGCGATCTTGAGTTTCCTAGTCTCAGTTCTGCCATCTTTGTCTTGTAGCTCTAACCTAAAAAATTAGACTTTTCTTAGACTTTTCGGACTTACTAGATATATGCTTACTAGATATATCTAGAGAGTAAATCAGGATGAGAATGAACAAGAATTTGATAATTTTCGGGGCGGCTCAACTCGATAGCTTGATAAATTGACAGATAAAATGCAGATAAAATGCAGACAGAATGGATGCGGTTTCGTTTAGCCTAGACAAACGATTGAGATCAGGAACTTTCGAATGGAATCTAGAAGTAATACCCAGAAATAGCATCTCAAACAAATATTCTGAATTGGCTTTTGATCGGCTTCTGAATAGGTCTTTAGAATCAGCTTTTAAGCGCTAATTAATCAGCCACGATCAATCACACTCAACTATAACCAACTAAAATAACCAACTAAAATTATAACCAACTAAAACCAACTAAAACCAACTGCAATCAACTGCCTTCTGTTTCACAGGGTAATATTCAGCCTTGTCCTCCACTCATGATTGTTGAACATAATTAATTGACGAGCAAGACTTCTAAAGAAAATGTTACACGATCTGTCATAGGAATTTACGCTTTGAGTATCAACGGATTTGCTCTTGCTAAGGCAAGATTTTGAAGATTTTGTGGAAGGTTTAGAGTGCTGGCTCTATGAACTGTAACTGAAGTCTGGTATTTGATAGGACTTGTGCAAAAGATGGATTGCTTAGCCGATAAATTTTGTGTCATTTAATACACAAAATTGATATGGGGTTGTATGAACAATCGGCAAATAGCCTCTGCAATTCGTTGGAGGTTGCATCCAGAATTTGCCGAGGTTAGTGCGGCTCCATCTGAGTCTGCGTGATTGCGTAACGCTTTATTTCAATGCTGTATTTCAACGCTGTATTTCAAAGACGCTGCTGTTTCTGTCGTATTCTGAATGTTGTGCTGTGCAAAAAATATTGTGCTAAGCACCAATTCTGAGTTCACACAGCAGAATTCACACAAAAGTAGAACTTATCCCTTTCGGTCTCTTGGGTAGCGTTGAGTTTTGCGCGTTGAGTTTTGCGTGTTGGAAGAAACTCGCGCTACTCTGAAAAGCCAGAATGCGAACCAGAAGAACGCTATACGAAGCTCTACAAAGATTAGGAAAAGATCAGGACTGAACATGACAACGTATGACTGGATTGTGGTTGGGGGTGGGGTTGCCGGATCGGCACTGGCATACGAGCTAGTGAAATTGGGGAGTTCTGTGCTGCTGCTAGAACAGTCCGCTGCGCCCGCAAATGGGACTCGCTATAGCTATGGTGGGATTGCTTATTGGTCGGGCAATACTCCATTGACTCAGCAGCTTTTCCAAGAAGGGATTGCAATTCATCGCCAGTTGTCGGACGAGTTGGAGGGAGATACGCAGTTTCGCGAACTGGATCTGGTTCTTGTAATCGAGCCGGGAGAAGACGTGGAGGCGATCGCCCAGTCCTATCACTCGTGCTGGATTCCACCACAGCCCATCAGCGTAGAATTTGCCTGCGAACTGGAGCCACTGATGAATCCAGCGGCTCTGGGTGGAGCGCTGCACACTACGCATGGCCACGTCAGCCCTGAGGCAACCACCCTGGCATATCAGCAGGCGTTTCAGCGGCTGGGCGGTGAGATGCGGTTGGCGCAGGCGACAGGGTTTGTGCGCGAGGGCGATCGCACGACTGGCATAACGACCCCAGAGGGAACGCTGAGTGCCGCTGGGGTTATCGTCAGCGCGGGGGGCTGGACTCGCGCCTTGTTGCGGCAGGCGGGGCTATCTGCGCGGATCTACTTCTCTCAGGCAGAGCTGATCGAAACGCCGCCGGACACGCCGACCCAGATGCATACGCTCGTGATGCCTGCTGTGCTAAAACGCTTTGAGCAGGAAGCGGCGGCCGGTGCAGCAGATGCACTGTGGGATCAGCCAGGTCAGGAGGTCGTGCCACCGATTCTGGACGAAGGTGTTATCCAGTTCAAAGACGGACGGATTCGGATTGGTCAGGTCACGCGCATGATCAGCAGCTTGGAGCCAGCGGTTGATGCGGCGGCCAGCGAAGCCTCGCTGCGCCAGGCCGTGGGGCGATTTTTGCCCAGCCTTAAGGATGTGCCGGGAACCTGGAGTCGCTGTCCGGTCGCGTTTAGTGGCGATCGCCTGCCGCTGATTGGCCCGGTGCCCAATGCGGAGGGGATTCATCTTTTTTCTGGGTTTAGCAATCCCTTTGCAATCATGCCGCCTTTGGCCCGCCGCTATGCCCGCCATCTGGTGGAACAGGCCGATCCGCTGTTGGAGGGTCTAAGTCCGGGGCGATTTGGGGTGTAGCTCGGTTCTAGACTTTGGATTTGCAATTTTAGAGTGCCAACAAAAAAGCCACCCTCGCGGCGTGGCTTTGAGGAACATATTGAGGAGGTTATAGACTCACTGGCTAGGCGAGGAGCTTGGTCGTTAGCTAGGTGTCTATGCCGTCCAGTATGCGGGGAATAACCCTTTCAGCCAGTGACATAGGCGAACTTGGTTGGGTGATTGTGACGGGGCGATCGCGTGATGTGCGTCACCCCCAATTTGCGTTCCCAGTTTGTGTTGGCCACCCGCCCAAATTGCGTTATGTCAATTCCCGCATACAGCGCTGTAAATCAGGACTTACGTATTTTGACCAAAACCTCGGAGGTTTAAGCCACTACGTTGGTCACAATACTTGATTCTTGGTTAAAACCTCCGAGGTTTGCGTAGGTCCAATAAATGAAATTGCTGGCAGCCGGGCGAATGCCTGGCCCAGCAATCCAAAATCGCAAATCCAAAATCAAGAATCGAGATTAGCCCACCAGCTCAAACTGAATACCGTGGCTCTGGCGAAAATCGTGGGTCTGGTGGTCGGTAAGGTTGGTATCGCTGAGTTCCAGGTTGTAGAAATCTACCGTGTCCTGGTCGAAGTAGGGGCCGGCGTGCCAGGTGCCCAGATTGAGCTTGATAAAGCAGGTGCCAGGAATGTGAAAGGCGGCGATCGCCTCTAGTTCTGGCTGATCGGCCTCAGACGGCGGCGCAACCGCAATCAGCCAGTCTTTGCCCTCCAGCGACCCCAGGCATTGCGTGCATTGCCGATGGCGGGTAATGCGGGAAAACTGCCGCCCGCGCTGGTGCAGCCGCATGATGTAAAAGCGGGGAACGCCCCGATCCAGACAAAGCTGGGCATCGTCGGGGCCAAACCGCGCCCCATCAGGACTGGCAACAATCACCTGCCCAAACGGCCGAAACGCCTCCGCCGAAATGGGTTGCACCACAAGCTGACGAATGACTGACGTTGGCATGGGTCAAACTCCCTGTCTATATCCTCTCAACCCTAGTCCTCTGACTTCAAATCCCGCTCCATTAGCGCTTCTACCGCCTGCTGCGGCGTGATTTGCTCATTCAACAGCAGATAAACCTGATGGGCGATCGGCATAGGGATTTGCTCTCGCTGTGCCAGGTCAAACAGGACATTTGCCGTATTCACGCCCTCGGCTGTGCCTTCTAAATCCGCCAGCACCCGCGACAGAGAAAGCCCCTGGGCAAGCTGATAGCCAACCTGGTAGTTGCGGCTGAGGGGGCTATTGCAGGTGGCGAGCAGGTCGCCCAAGCCCGACAGTCCAAAGAAGGTGTCGGTTTCGCCGCCTAGATAAGTGCCCACGCGAATCATTTCTGCCAGAGCGCGGGTAATTAGGGCAGATTTGGCATTGGTGCCCAGTTTCAACCCGTCACACACGCCAACGGCGATCGCAATCACGTTTTTTAGCGTGCCGCCCAATTCAGTCCCCAGCGGGTCAGTATTGGTGTAGACCCGGAAGCGCTCTGAGGCAAACACACGCTGCACAAACTGCGCCGCCGCCGCATCGCTGCTAGACACCACTGTTGCCGCTGGGAGGTCTTGCATGATTTCCTTGGCCAGGTTGGGGCCCGAGAGGACGGCGATCGCCTGCTGTGGCAGTGCATCTCGCCAGAGTTGGGTCGGCGTGCGCCCTGTTTCGGGGTCGAGTCCTTTGGTGGCGCTAACTAGGATGGTTGCCGGGTCAATTCCGATTTGGCCCAGCCGCGGCGCTAACTCTACAACGCCCTTAATCGACATCGCCGAAACCAAAACTTCGCTTCCGATCAAGCTGTCTTCGATTGGCTCTTGAAATCGCCGTGACCAGCGCCGCACCCGGTGTCCGTTTCGCTCTGCCAGCATAGCCAGCGTACCGCCCCAAGCGCCAGCCCCCAGCACCGTGAGGGTCACAGAAGGTCTGACGGGTAATGGCGTGAGTAGGCTTCCAGCAGACACGCCTTCTGCCGAAAAATTTGCAGGTTGCGCCGTCATGAGAGCCGTCCGCCCACCCAATCTGCACGGGCAACGACCCATTCCACCAAGCCGCCGCTTGCAAGCGGTAGGGATGAAAGATCTACGGGTGCAGGAATCATCTCGCCTCGCCAGTCGAGCAACTGCACAATTAGCAGATAGGCAATGCTGAGCAAAATGGCGATCGCCCCTGTTATCACTGCCACCACTTTAGATCGATCCATTGCGCCACGCCTCACACTCTATCGAAGGGTTCTGTTTGAAATTGCTGTTTGAGATTGCTGGTTGAGGGTTCTATTTGAGAGTTCTATATCGAGAGTTTTGCTCGAAGTTGCTAGCCCAGAGAGCTTGTCCGTGAGAGTTTGTCTGTGAGATTCGGACTGGAGGCTCCGGCTACTCCGCGATCGCCCCATCATCGACCACCAGAACAGTCTACAACTGGTTCAACCATCCACTTTTTCGATCTGATCGCGGATGTCGTTGAGGTCGATGTATTTATCCGTCACATTTCGCAGTTCGCGGGCAATCATGCCTTCAGTAGACACAACGGTAATGTGGGTACTTTTGGAGCGCAGCAGTTCAATCGCCCGCTCAAAATCCCCATCGCCGCTAAACAGAATGACCCGGTCATACTGATCGACCGTGTTGAACATATCAATCACAATTTCCACATCTAGGTTGGCCTTCTGGGAATAGCGCCCAGAATTGTCGTCATAGTACTCTTTTAGAATTTTGGTTCGCACGGTGTATCCCAGGCTAATGAGCGCATCGCGAAAACCACGCTGATCCTGAGGGTCTTTTAGCCCGGTGTACCAAAAAGCGTTGATCAACTCCACATCGGGATCGTTTGTGAAATAATCTAGAACCCGACGGGGGTCGAAAAACCAGCCATTTTTTTGCTGAGCGTAGAACATATTGTTCCCGTCAACAAAAATCGAAAGGCGGCTAACAGATGACATAGAAGTTAGAACCTAAAAATTAGGGAGCTTAGAGAATTGGAATGTATTGGAATTGATGGCTTAACCCGGTCAGGGGCCGAACGAAATAGACGCAACCCATCTTGGGGGCGGTTCCTGAGCCATATCCTGAGCCATATAAGTAGACAAGTTAGGGGCTGATAAATGCTCTCAGTATAGCAACTGCGCTTAGCGTCGCTGTTTTTCAACACACAGGGCTGCTTCCTTGCCGCATCAGCTTTGCGTTTGCTGTAAAATCCCAGAAAGGCTCATTCCGCGGTCTTTTTAGCCATTTGGTGCGGCGGGCTAGTTTCCCAAACACCGCTCCAAGATTCCACCCTGAGATATAGATAATCTGCCGAAGCTGTTCTGGGATGTCGATGTCAAGGGCAAGGAAGAGAGAATGAGGGGGGCGATCGCCCTTGCTCATGCTTTTATGACAGCAACGCTCCTGATGAACCTGATTCATCGACCAAGTACGAACACCAGTCGCTCCAACTTCCAGCATAAAGCCTGCTCTGACCACCCCACCCCGCCATCTCCAGCGACAACAAGTTGACGCACGCCGTCACGCCAGAGCCACAGTAGACGATAACCTCATCAATCTCATGGTTATTGAACAGACTTTGCCAGCGCTGATGCTGTGCTTGCCTAGATAAGACCCTGCCCTGCTCATCTGTCACCTCCTGCCAGGGATAGTTGACCGCACCGGGAATATGCCCCGCGATTGGGTCGATGGGTTCGCGCTCTCCTCGATAGCGATCGCCCTCCCGCGAATCCACCAGCACCACACCCGCCCGATCTTTCCGCTGCTTCACCGTTTCGATGTCCACGACCATTTCTGGGCGCAGGGCGGGCACAAACTGCCCCGCCTGACGTGGAAGACTGAGCGCAGTCGCCGCCGTCACCGGATAGCCCGCCGCCTGCCAGTGAGAAAATCCGCCGTCTAGCACTGCCACCCGATCATGCCCCAAATAGCGCAGCAGCCACCAAAAGCGAGACGCAAAACCTAGCCGTGAGTCATCGTAGGCAATCACCCAGGTTTCGTTGCGGGTAATGCCTGCCGCCGCCAGCGTTTGCGCTAGGGCCGTTGGGTCGGGCAGGGGATGTCGGCCCCCGTGGCGCTGCACCGGCCCCGACAGGTCAGCATTCAGGTCAAAATACACTGCACCAGGAATGTGGCTCTGGTGATACTGCTGCCGTCCCAGGTCTGGCTCCAGGAGCGAAAACCGACAGTCGGCGATCGCCACTCCCGGATCATCCAGATGGGCCAACAGCCAGTCTGCGGTTACGATTGCAGCCGGGTTAGGGTCGCGTGAAGTAGCCTGTGAAATAGCTCGTGGCATCTCTCCAGTCATGTAGGCGTGGCTCCTCTCTTCGAGCAAATCTAGTCGGACATTACTTTAGAACAATCCCTCCAGGCAATGGACAAAACAGCGATGGGGCAAAGGTTTAGGGGGCGATCGCCCAAAAATGCTCATCGCACATTGAGTACCCTTGGCCATCTCTACAAATATTGGGAGAATTCTCTAAAATACAACTGAATGTTCTATCCCATATTTCTGATCATGGCTGCGGCAAAAACCTATCCCCCTTAGGAAAGCACACGCAAATTCTGGATTTAGAAGTTCTTGGTTTAGCAGCGATCGGTTGAGATCGATGTAGAAGCGATTTAAGGCCGTGGCGCATTGGGCCGCGGTGCGTCCAGCAGTACATTTGAGCAATAAATTTCGACCAGTCTTTCAAGACTAATTGACAGACAACGCTCCTGCAATCTTAATTCTCTCGTAGGTTGGTTAGCGTCAGCGTAACCCAAGCAAATTTAAGCTAGTACTTTTAAGCTAGTACTTTTAAGCTAGTACTGGATTTGACGTTGCTCAACCTAGCCTAGGCAAACGATTTGTTGGTCAACCAGCTTTCGAGCAGTGTATTGATTTATGTTTCCCGTCGTTCTCTCTGCGGCCCTTTGAATTTTTAATTTAGTTTTTTTATCAGCTTAGATAGATCGGCTGCCTCTCGGCTGCTTCCCTGAGACTGCCGCTATAGACCCCAAAATCCCTTTAGTTATCCAGCTTTGGAAATAACTTTGAGAAAATCCAGCCTTGTCCAGACCACATTTTTGGATTTGTTCAACCCTCCAGTTTTGAACTACCCTAACCTACAAAATCTGTTACTCTACGACCGGTATGGTTAAGCATTAAGTGCAAGAAATCTCCGTAAAAAACCTGATCTCTGCTGTTCATTCATTCAACATACTGAAGTAATCACGAGTTATTTGAGCGTCTTCTCCCAGATCGACAGATAGCACCTCTACGCTCCAGAATCTTACCTAGCCCCTCCAGTGAGCGAAAGCGAGATCTTCCTGTGAACTACTCTGACTCTGAAAAGCCTAAAATTCTTGTCGTAGACGACCATCCTTCAAGCCGCATGACTGCCGTTGCGCTTTTGTCGGTAGAAGGCTATGACGTATTGGAGGCAGATAGTGGCCCCGCTGCGCTTGACTGTGTGGCCCAAGCCAATCCAGACCTAATTCTGCTGGATGTCATGATGCCCGGAATGGACGGCTACGAGGTTTGTCGCCAGCTCAAGCACGATGAACACACCCGCCTGATTCCGGTCGTGTTTGTCACTGCGCTAAACGACCGCCGTGCCCGATTGCGAGGCATTGAAGCTGGTGGCGATGATTTTCTATCGAAACCGTTTGATCAGCTAGAACTGTCGGCCCGCGTAAATTCCTTAGTTCGCCAAAAGCGGCTGAATGAGGATCTGGATCACGCAGGTCAGGTGCTGTTCTCGATTGCTCGCACGATTGAGAGCCGCGATCCTAATACGGGCGACCACTGCGAGCGACTGGTGCAACTGGGCAAAGCTTTTGGCGAGTTTCTGGGTCTGTCGCGGACAGAGATACGCGATCTGATGTGGGGCGGCTATCTGCATGATATCGGCAAAGTCGGCATTCCAGACGCGGTGCTGCTAAAGGTGGGTCAGCTTTCCCCAGAAGAATGGATTATCATGCGCCAGCATGTGCTGATTGGTGAACGCATCTGCCAGCCGCTCCGAACCATGCAGGGGGTTGTTCCGATTATCCGTCATCATCATGAGCGCTGGGACGGGTCGGGCTATCCCGATGGGCTGAAGGGGGATGAGATTCCCTACCTGGCTCAGATCTTTCAGCTTATTGACATCTACGACGCGCTGACTAGTGAGCGTCCCTATAAATCGGCCTTTTCACCCCAAGAGGCGCTGAAAATCATGATGGAGGAGACGGCTAAAGGCTGGCGCAATCCTGACCTCATGGAAAAGTTTGCGACTTTTATTGGCGCACAGGCGATCGCCGCTTAACTCTTAGGCTCTCTCTCCTCTTTTCATTCATCTTTTTGTCCGGCGGGGCGGCTCTTGGCGCTGATTTGCTATGGGCCAGAACTCGCTGCCTTCTCCGTGTCATAATCAGGCGGGCCTCAGCACTGCGGTTGAGTTACTCATCTGAGTTACTCATCTGAGTTACTCATCACAGTGCATCAGTGCTTAAAACGCTGTGGCTAGACCGGCATGATGAGACACGCATGAAAAGACTGGTTTCGATTCTTGTCAGCGGCGTGATTCTGCTGCTGATCTACTGGAAGATTGACTTCGCTGGGCTAATTCGGGTATTTCGTGAGTGCGATCGCCTCTGGATGGTGATCAGCCTGGGCATGGTGATTCCGCTGACGATGCTGACGGCGGGGCGGCTGCAAATGCTGATGCCCGGAGCAGGGGGGCAAAGGCAACAGGTGAAACTTGAATCAATCTCTGATTCCTGGAGCCAAAAACCTGACCCCGCCCGCCTGAGCTTTTGGGAGGCCAATCAGCTTATTTTGGCGGCGAGTTCTCTAAATATGGTGTTGCCGTCGAAGATGGGCGACATTGCCAAGGCCTATTTCATGCGCGATCGCGGGCATTTGACGGGTTCGCTGGCGCTGTCGCTGGTGGTGTTTGAAAAAGCCTGCGATATGCTGTCGCTGCTGCTGTGGTGTGTGTTTGGGCTGCTGCTCTATCCCCAAAAGGACTGGCTGTTTTGGGTGATGACGGTGAGCGTGCTGGGGGGGCTGGTGCTGGGGCTGCTGCTGTTGGGCTGGCCGCGCTTTGCTCAGTTTTTCTTTCGACAGTCTGAGCGATTTGCGCCAAAGAAACTGGGCAAAAAGCTGGTAACGCTGAGCCATTCCTGGCAGGAGATGCATGACTACTTTTGGGGCGATCGCCGCCAGCTTGCCAAGATCTCAGCGATGTCTGTGTTTATCTGGTTTCTACACCTGCTGCAAATCTGGTTCTTCATTCTGGCGCTGAAGGCGTGGGTGCCGTTTGTCACGAATCTGGCGCTGTCGCCGCTGGCGATTTTGGCGGGGCTGCTGCCGCTGACCTTTGCGGGCGTGGGCACGCGAGATGCGGCGCTGATTTTGTTCTATGCACCCTATTTCAACGCGGCAACGGCGGCGGCGCTGGGGGTTCTATGTACGTCGCGCTATTTCCTTCCGGCGATCGCCGGCCTACCCTTCCTCGGACAATACCTCAGCGTCGCGCGGGAGAGTCGCCGGGGCTGAGGAGGGCTTCTGCTGGAGGGGCTGCGCCTTGGCGGGTCGTTGAACGCGCCATAGTCGATCAGCATCGGCTTCGGGGGCGTGGGGATCTCGGTAGGCAACTTTGAGCCGATAGCCCCGACTTTCTAGAGAATCTCGCAGTTTTTCTGAAGGATTGAGCAAAAAGACGGGTTTATAGCCCCGCGCCACCTCAAAGCGATTGCGATCGCCCACCAGTTGCAGCCGCACATGGGCATCGAGCCGACGGCTAAAGGCGAGAATGGCACTGGGATGGCGATCGGCAATCACCAACGGTTTAGCCTCGCGGTTGATCATCTCGGCAACGGGCAGATAGTAGGCGCTGCGGGAAATGCTCTTGTTCCACCACAGGTCAGAGTTGGCGCTATCGAGATTGTTGCTCAGGGCGATCGCCACCATTGCACCCAGAACCCCGCGCCACAGCCAGTTTTGCCACGAATGGGGGCGCACCAAGGCTTTGGTAAACAGGTAAGCCAGCGCCAGTTGCAGCCCGACATAGGACGGAATCAGGTAGCGGATGCGAACCGTGCGCGAGCCGCCCAGCAGCACATCCGGCAGCGCCAGCCCCAAAAACGGCACCGCCGCTAGAAGCAGCACCAGCAGCCAGCAGCGCGGCCCCGTCTGGCGACACACCACCACCAGCGCCCACACTACCAGCAGCACCAGGAGTCCATTCGCAGCCGCCAGGTCAATCCCGACGAAGGCGCGACTCAGCGCTAGAAACCAGCGGTTGATCAACTGCTCAAGTGACGTAACCTGGCTCAGCGAGGCAGTCGTATCGCGGATGCGGTCGGCTCGCACCACCAGCAGCACCACCCACGGCGACAGCGAGAGCAGCGCTGCTCCGGCCGACAATGCATAGGCACGAGCTTTGTCTGTCAGTCGCCGTTTGTGCAGGATTTGCTCGATGCCGATTACGTAGAGTGCGTGGGCGATCGCCACCAGCGCAAACAAAAGCTGTGTATACAACCCCAGCGCCAAGCTCAGCCCATAAATCGCCCAACTTTGCCAACTCCGTACCCGCATCGCCCGCAGCAGCGCCGCACTCGACAGCAGGATGCACAGCGTCCACAGGCTATAGGGCCGCGCCTCTTGAGCATACAAAATGTGCAGCGGCGTGATGGCAAATAGCCCCAGGCTGACCCACGCCGCCGCTTGGGATTGAAACAACTCCAGCGCCAGCCAAAACACGCAGGGAAACGCCAGCACGCCAAGCACCGCCGATAGTGACCGCACCGCGCCCGACCCGCTGCCAAATAGCTCCATCCAGCCGCGCACGCCCAAAAAGTATAGTGGCGTGTGTTCGGCATTGCCCATCAGCGCCGCTAGCGTATGCCCCCAGCCGTTTTCTGGCTCCAGGCTTTGATAGTGCATCACCGTTTCTGGCGAAATCACTTCACCTGTGAACTGCTCCTCCACAAACTCCACTTTGGTATGCCCCGACGATCGCAGCGAAGTCAGCGCTTCGTCTGTCCAGTAGACCTTTTGGCCGAGGTTCACAAAGCGAAAGAAAACGCCAGCAACCATCAGCGCGATGACGGCGTAGCGGAGCCAGATAGGAACTTTTGCGGTCAGCAGTTGACCCGCAGAAACCGGCGTTTCGGTTGTGTGCATGAAGACCCTGATAGAACCTGATAGAAGTAGTGATCAAGAGAAAAGCTTAGGGTGGCGTAACCTGAGCGTCGGCTTGAGTCGGTGTGTTTGGGTTTGGCGCTGCGTAGAGTGTGTAGTCTTCGTTTTGGTACATCACGGGGAGAGCCAGTTTAGGTAAACCTTTGGACAAGAAATAGGCGGCGTTGTAGGTCTGCATCAGGGCGATCGCCTGCTCAGTGGACAGGTTTTGGTATCCGCGAGTCATGCGTCGCTGAATATCCAGGCTATTGTTGCGATCGCGCCGGATATCAACCCACGGATCGACATCACCGCTTAGCTGCGTCAGGCGGTCAATCCATTCGGGAATGCCAACCGACGAGGGCGGTACGAGCTTGAATTTGGCAATCGTGGCCCGCTCGGCCAGCCAGTGAAAGTTGTCAAGCTCCACAGGCGGTGTCACGAAAATTGCATCGCGGGGCGTGTTTTGCTGAATCCATGCACACAGTTCCTTGCCGTTTTCATCGATGCGCTGGGCGCGGCTGGGAAACTCTTGCAGGGCGATCGCCTGCTGCCCAAAGACCACCGCCTGCGCCGCGCACACCGCCGCCACAATCCACAGACTCACGCGCCGCAGTCGTTGGGTCGCCTGTCCTGCTGGCCCAGTGCCAAACGCCTGCTCTAGCGCACAGCACCCCAGCAGACACGCATTCAGCGGCAGCATGATATCGCCAAACCGAAACGGGTAGTATTGCAAAAACTTGCCTTCTGTATCAAATGGCGCAGCCAGCAAGCCCGCCGCAAAGGGAATCAGGCTGCACAGCAGAAAAGCGGTGAGGCCCATCCGCGCCCGGTGCGTTGGAGTCTGCAACTGTCGCCGCTGTTTGGCAATGCTTCGCAGCAGGTAGGCACTGCCGAGGGCGATCGCCAAGAGTGTCACGGGCTTGAGCCACCAGCCTCCATCCCACGACAGCGGATTGAGATGATGCGGCGTGCGGATGAAGACATACACAAAAGATTCCGAAAAGCGCCCCTCCGATGATTGCGTGGTCAACTGTTGCAGCACAGGGCGAATCGAAAACACCGCACCCACCGCATACAGCGCCAGCATTTTGCCCGTTTTTCCCCAGTTGCGGAGCAGGTCGCGCCGCCACAGCAGCAGCCACGCCACTGCGCTGAGAAACGCCCAGCCACCCACCAGCGTATGAAACGAAGTCGCCACGCCCAGCAGCAGACCCGCCAGACCGATGCGCCCCTCCAGCAGCAGCCCAATGGCAAACAAAATGCAGGTGTAGGCAGGAATCTTTGGCTCGATGCCGCCAAATAGCCACTCGCGGGAGACAGTGCCCTGCGCCCCCGATGCGCCGCTCAGGCCCGTATTAACGTAGAGAAAAAGCACCATCGCCAGCAATAGCAGCGGCATACTCAGCCCGATGCGGCGGCTGAGAAAGACCAGCCCCGCCGATAGCCCCGTGTAGCCCAGCAGCCGGCCGATAATCGACGTGGGTAGGAACCCCCAGGCATCTGCCATCCGTCCAAAGATTGCAATAAACGGAACGCGATAGCCAGGGGGTTGATTCAGATACCAATCCTGGGGAAGCCAGTCTGGGTTGAACTGTTGACGGGCAAAAGGCAGGATGTTGGTTTCATTCACCTGGCCCATGTTGCCAGCCAGGAGACATCGCAGACTGACCAGCCCTACCAGCAGCAGCACAGGCAGCCAGAGCGATTGAGTCGCTGCAAGGGTGGCTCGAATATTCTTCCCAAACTCTCTCTGAAAATCCTTGCCGAGGGTACTCATGGTTTCCGTCAAAACCTAAGGTACTATTACACTACTCTGGGTCGCGTCCGCAAAGTTTTGTAACCTTGCTCTGCCATGTCATTCTCTCGTCCCCGGTTTTACCCGCCTGCTCTGACAACGGCAGTCGATACAATGCCGCGATTCGCAAAGCGATCCCTGCGGGAACCGCACGTCCGATTTTGGCTGGGGCTGAGCTTGCTAGTGTCATTGCTCTATTACCTGCCTGCGCTGTTTCAGGCGTTTGGCAATGCCTACGTAGTGCAGGACGATGCGCGACAGCACGTCACCTGGATGCTGCGCTTTGTCGATCCGGAGCTATTTCCCAACGACATTCACGCCGACTATTTTCAAGCCGTCGCGCCCAAGGGTTACACCACGCTCTACTGGGTTTTTGCCAAGTTGGGCATCGATCCGCTGCTGCTGCACAAGCTGCTGCCGCCCGTGCTGGCGGTAGCGACGACGGCGCTTTGTTTTATCACCGTGCTGGAGATTTTGCCTGTGCCGTTTGCTGGGTTTCTGTCGGCGCTGCTGCTCAACCAGGGATTTTGGATGCGGGACGATATTGTGTCGGCGACCCCGGTTGCCTTTGTCTACCCGTTTTTCTTTGCGTTTCTCTATTTCTTATTGCGGCAAAAATTGCTGCCCTTGTTGGGCATCATCGCGCTTCAGGGCTTGTTTTACCCACAGGTGTTGTTTGTCTATTGCGGCATTTTGCTGGTGCGGCTGCTGCGGTGTGATGGCTGGCGGCCGGGGCTGACCTATGACCGCCAGCACTATTGCCGGGCGATCGCCGGGCTAACTGTTGCCTTCTTTGTGCTGCTGCCCTATGTGCTGCGAAACCACGGCTTTGGGCCGACAGTCTCCGCTGCCGAGTCGCTCCAGATGCCCACCTTTTGGGAACCCAACTGGTCAGAGTTTTACATTTCCGAGCAGTTCGAGTATTACGTCCGCTATTGGCTGTGCGGCAAGCGGGCGGGAATGCTCCCTGGCGACTGGTGTTTGGTAGACTATGGCCCGCTCAACTGGTTATATCCCGACAATGGCGGCCCGACCCAGCCACCAATTCACATCAGCCGGGTGCGGTTTGGACTGCCACAGGTGATTTTCGCGGTGTTGCTGCCTGTGCTGCTGCGGTTTCCCCGTTGGTTTCCGTTGGCGCGACGGGTGAATAGCAATATCTTTGTTTTTGGACAGGCGATCGCCGCGTCAGTGGGTCTATTTGTACTGGCGCATCTTGTCCGATTCAAGCTGCACCTACCCAATCGCTACACCGAGCATACCTTTCGCGTCGTGGCGATTTTGGCGGCGGGCATCGGGCTGGCGCTGATTTTCGACGCGCTGCTGCGGTGGATGCAGTCGGCACGGGTGCGACTGGCTCCGCTGGGGTTGGCGAGCCTGCTAACGGCCTTGCTGCTGGGCTATCCGCTGTTTCTGTGGATTAATGGAAATGCTTATCCCATTACGGATTATGTGATTGGCAAGGCCCAGCCAGAACTATATGAATTTCTGGCGGCGCAGCCTAAGGACACCCGCATCGCCTCCATCGCGCCAGAGATGAACAATTTGCCCAGCTTTACGCGGCGATCGCTCGTGGCGGGCGGCAAGGGCTACGCCATTCCCTATCACCTGGGCTATTACAACGAAGTCGTGGGGCGATCGCTCGACCTCATCCAGGCGCAATACACGCCTAGCCTCGACGCACTCAAGCAATTCATTCAGCAGCAGCAGGTCGATTTTTGGCTGCTCCAGCGCAACGCTTTTCGACCGGGCTATTTTCGGCTGAACCCATCGCTGGTGGAATATGGCGATCGCATCGGCGACCTGCCCGCGCAGGTAGAAAACGGACTGGTTCCGGCGCTCTCGCGGATTCCCCGACGCTGCATCGGCTACGAAGACAGAGAATATCAGGTGATAGATACAAACTGCGTGCTGATGCTGAACCGCCTGCGGAGGCCGGCGTGACGCATCCGCCCTCTGCCTATGCACTCCTGGCAAATACGCGCCGCAGTCGATGGGTTTGGCTGGGTGCAAGTTTGCTAGTGGCGATCGCCTACAGCAGCTTGGTTCTGCAACGTGCCTTTCGCGCCGAATACGTGGTTCAAGACGATGCGCGACAGCATTTGTTTTGGATGCAGCGGTTTTTCGATCCAGAGTTATTTGCCAATGACCTGATTGCCGACTATTTTCAATCCGTCGCGCCCTGGGGATTCACCACTTTCTATCGGCTGTTTGCGGCGCTGGGCATCGACCCGCTACTGCTGAGTAAGCTGCTGCCGACTGTGTTGGCGCTGGTGGCGACGGGCTTTGGCTTTGGCCTGGCGATGCAGTTTCTCCCTGTACCCATCGGCGGCTTTTTTGCGGCGGTGCTGCTCAATCTGGTGTTTTGGTCCCACGATGACCTGGCATCGGCCACGCCCCGCGCCTTTATGATTCCGCTGTTTTTGGCGTTTCTCTATACGCTGCTGCGGCGAAGCTGGGGCTGCTGGCTGGCGATCGCCCTCATGGGCTTGTTCTATCCGCAGTATGCGCTGGTCTGCGGCGGCGTGCTGACGTTTTCGCTGATGCGCTGGGAAAAGGGACGGCTGGATCTGACGCGCCGCCGTGCCGACTGGCTGTTCTTGGGTATTGGGCTGGGGGTGACGGTGGCGGTGCTGCTGCCCTATCTACTGGCGGCCAATCCCTACGGCCCAGCGCTCACCGCCGCCGACGTGCTGGATGATCCGGAGTTTCTGGGCGACGGGCGCGGCCGATTCTTTTTAGACGATGCCACGATGTTCTGGCTATCGGGACACCGCAGCGGTCTGTTTCCCACCTTCAAGCCGCCGCTGATGGGGCTGGGCGTGTTTTTGCCGCTGCTGCTCTGGAAGCTGCCCACGCCGCTGGTGCATCAGGTCAAAAATCTAGGACTGCTGCTGCGGATTGTGGCGGCAGCGTTGGTGCTGTTTGCAGCGGCCCACGCGCTGCTGTTTCGGCTGCACCTGCCCAGTCGCTACACAGGCTATACGCTGCGGTTTGTGCTGTGCTTTGCGGCGGCGATCGCCCTGGTGCTGCTGCTGGAGGCGGGGCTGCGCTGGTGGTCGATGGCGCGGGTGCGATGGCTGCCTGCGGGTGTGCTGCTAGCGGGAATAGGGGCGATCGCCGCCAGCGTGTGGCTCTATCCGCACTACATCACGCCGTTTCCCGCCGACGAGTTCCGGTTGGGTCGTGCCCCCGCCCTATACGAATTCTTTGCCCAACAGCCAAAGGATATTGTGATTGCCACTCTAGAAGACGAAGCTGACTTCATTCCCGTCTTTTCCGGTCGCTCGATTTTGTTTGGGCGAGAATACGCTATTCCCTACCACAAAGCCTATGGGCAGCAAATGCGCCAGCGGGCGATCGACCTGATTCGTGCCCAATACACCCTCGATCCGGCACTGCTGCGAGCCACGATCGAGCGCTACAGCATCGACTTTTGGCTGATCTCCCGCGCTACATTTCGTCCCGGCACGCTGCAAGCCCTCAAGTTTCGCCAATACCCAGAGGCACTAGCCGAAGCTCAGGCAAACCTGCAAACCGCAAAACCCATCCTGGCAAGACGCGCCAACCGCTGTCAGGTCTTGCAGGCTGAGGAATGGACGGTACTCGATGCCGCCTGTCTGCGCGGCAGGTGAACCCGCCAGAATCGGCAACTCTGTCTGCCTGGATGGAATCTATTCTGTTAAAACATCCGTCCCCTCTATACAGAACTTGCCGACTTGGGTTAAAGTTCAACTTGAAAACTTGATGAAAGATTTAAAAAATACAGATTATTACGGAATTTTGATTTAAAGCTTGATACACAGGCATTGGCAAAAGAACTCAGTATTCAGCAGCGCATACTTTTGCATAACTCCTTCCCAAAGCACTGATATATCGAGATATGGAGTTCCTTGACAAGCGTCAGTACTCCAGCACCAGAATTTCATCAAAGCTTTAAGCTTGACGTGACTTCAGTCACACCTAGGGTGTAGAAGCTTTTGATAGCATTTGATGCAATCGGGTAAATACATGCAGAGTTTACACGGGGGCTTGGGCAAGAGTTGACGCAAAGTATCGACGCAAGGATTGGCGTAGGGGGTGCATTCCTCTTGACACAGTTCTCGGTACAGTTCTCAATTTGCACTTCGGATTTCATCTTTTGAGTGCTGGCTGGTGCGTCTTTGATCAGGGTTTGTCTACTGTTCACGAGTTGCTTTGGTCATAGGTTGCTTTCGCGAGTTCAGAAGCTGAGTTTGAGGCTGGGTTTGACAAGGGAGCATTTAGGTTGTGGTAACCACGCAAGTTGATCATTACTGTCGGCAGATCAGTCCAGAAGAGCAAATGATCTACGATCATTTACTGTACTGGATTGAGCATGAAACGCCAGAGCAGATGGTTAATCGCTTCTATGCGCTGTTTATCGATGGCTCTCGCTATAGTGATCCTGCTGTCGTGGCGGCGCTCGATAAGGTTACGGCTTCTCGCCTCGCAGCCGACGAATTTCGCTATGTCCTAAACCGCTGCTGCCACATCTTGATTAACCGCTGGCAGGCGCGATCGCAGTCGCAGTTGGCCATCCCCAAGTTGATTGAACTATTTGAAAACAACGCCGCCCAAGCCCAGAATCAGATCAGCATTCACCGCTCGCGATCGCTCCGTCGCCTGCGAGAGCTAACTCGCCAATTTACCGAGACCGAGCAATATCTGACGCTGCGCCGCCTAGCCCAGGTGCTGAGTGAGGCAGCCGAGGCGCATCAGGGCAGTGGACAGCGTCCGCTAGGCACGTTGATTCCGCGCTACCCCTACCTATACGAGCATTGCCTGATCAGCGAAGACTGCACTCGTGAGCAACAAAACACGGTGCGCCAGGTTCGGGCATCGCGGCAGCACAAGTTTGAAGTTGATCTGTCGCAATATCTAACCTATCAGGTGCGCCAGAATCGGGCAGCCGAAAGTGCTGTCGTGGGGGCGATCGCCACACCTTCGGCTACTCGACTGATTCACCCAGTTTCTAACCCGACTCTCTTAGAAGATCACGACTTAAATCGTGTCGTGCGCCACTACGCAGGCAAGATTGAGGGCAACCGCAGTTACAAGGATTTAGCTCAAAATTTCATAGCCCAAAGCAACTACACGCACTGCTTCTCCGATTTCAAAAACGACCTATACGAATACATCACGTCATCTGTTGATCCGGAGTATGGCCGCAGGCAGTTCAATAAGCAACTCTACGGCTACTTACAAAACACTATGCCTGATAGCGACGATCAGCGCCTTAATGACTTTTTGCTTGTCCGCACCTGTAGCCATTTGCTGAACTTTCTCGTGGTGGACAACGCCCAGCACCCCAGACACTTTGTTTTTGTAGATTTGCTGACGAATCTCGGCCCCATGCTAACGACGGGTTTGCTACTCAAGATTGTGCTGCTGTGCCGTAAGGTCAAACCTGCACTGGAGCGACGTTTCTCAATTTTGTTCAGCCACTACGAATCCTGCTCTCGTGATGCGGTTAGCTGGTTGATTGAGGCTCTGGAGAACTTAAACGTAGCGCTTAGTGTCAATTTCGGCTCTGTCGATTTGTCGTTTTTGACTTGATTTCTTGACCTAAAACCACAGTTTTTCCCAGGCTTTCTAATTCGTTCCGCCGTTCATCAGCGCTCTTTTCTGGTGACTTTTCAAGTGCCTTTTCAAGTGCTTTTTCAAGTGCTTTTTCAAACTGTGCGGTAAGGGTAGCACAGGATGGATAAAACGCGGTATCCTGAAAAAAGCGACTAAACCATTTTCTGCAATCAGTTAAGGAGTGTTTTGCATGACCCAGGTGGTCCTAGGAGAAAACGAAGGGATTGAGTCGGCACTGCGACGGTTTAAGCGTCAGGTTTCTAAGGCAGGAATCTTGGCAGACGTGAAGAGCCACCGTCACTTCGAGACTCCTCTGGAAAAGCGCAAGCGCAAGGCGATCATGGCCCGCCGGAAGCGTCGTTTCCGCTAAGTCTGAGCATCCATTTTGGGACTGGTCTTAGGTTTTGATACGTCTTTGCAGCGTAGAGCTTAAGACCAGGTCTAAATTCAATGCTCCATATGTTTTTAATATGCGTCTGTGTAGGGCACGCATACCATACGAATTGTCAGCAGTGGGGTAAGGAAGCTGGTTTTCCTGCCCCACTGCTGATTTTTGTTGCAGTGTCGCTAAATTGGCGATGGATGAACTTTGACGAAGCCCGAAAGAGGGGAGTGCTAGAATCGGACGCGCTCTTCGGTAAAGAGCTTAAAACCAGCGGCGATCGCCCCAAACGACACCACAAAGTGCCACAGGCTGGTGGGCAACAGATACGCGCCTCCGCTGAAAAACACGAGCAAAATGCCTACGGCTAGCAATCCCCAACCCAGGCTTCCGGTTTGACGAGGAAAGAAAATCAGCGACATCACGCCGCCCATCAGGCAGAGCAGCGAACCCGTTGCCGGAAGATTGCGCCAGTAAAACGCCAGACTGGTTGCAAAAAACACGTTCTTTCCTAAGAAGTAGATCCCGCCCACCAACAGCGCCAGCCCGATCAACTTCACGATTAATCTGTCCATTTTTCCGCTTGTCTACCTCAGCGACTTGATATAAGGAGAAACAAATTGAAACCGCAGAAATCCGGATAGCAGGTAAGCTGAAAGATTCACTTTATACATTCACCTTTCAGGAAATACGCGCTGAAAACGCGGCCAGGAGTATGCTTTCCAAGCGTCAACTGAGAAGCGTCTGGGCGAACCCTTGGGGCAATCCGGTAATCCAGATCGTCCAATCGCCGAGTTTACCTTGCCAGTTACTTCAGGGTGATTGTGAACTGGACACCTGAAAGATTACGAATCTCTTGCTGCTGGACATAGTCTTGGATCAGATGGCGAAACAGATCGACATAGGAAAAGGCAGTGATGAGTTGGGGCCAGCTTGGGGTTTTGGGAAAGTGAATGCCAAGCTTTTTGGCAGCACTGCGGCAACCGTTGAAAGAGCCGAAGCGCTGCACCAGATCGGCTTGAGTGAGTTGGATGGGCACGGCTGCGGGCAAGGCGGGGGCTGAAGCGGCAGGGGCGATCGCCCGTTTTTCTGTTTCTGCTGAATCGGCAGCAGAGGCGATCGCCTCCAGTTCATTCACCGCAACCTGTGCCACCGTGTAAATCGCGGCGGCGTTGCGGAGGTCTGCCTGCTGGTTTTCCTTAAGCTGGCTCAGCAGTTGGTTGATGCGCTTTTTGCCCATTTACCGATCAAGATTTGCACGTTGGATAGAGGCAATATCAGTATATAAGTGTGGATTCTCGCGCCGATCGATCGCTTCTTCTTCTGGCGTAAGCTTTCGACCTGCATTCGGCAGCGCAGACTGTGGCGGTGTTGCTTCGATGCCCTGCTCCTCGCGCCACCAGGACACGATGCTGCGAACCGCATTCAGAAAGTTTAGAAACCGCTGGGGCAGCGTCAAAAAACTCCACTGCATCCGATCTGCCGTTTCGACATCCGCCACTGCATCGAAGGCCGATGATAGCGCTTCGAGGCGATCGCCCATTGCCATCAGTTCTTGCTCCATTCCTTGAATCAGGGCCTGGCTCGAAGCCGCAAGCTGCTGTTTCTCTTGCGCTAGCTTTTGGATCGACACTTGCAGTTTGGCCACATCTGCTCTCAGTTGCAGAGACATTTGCTTATGCTCCTCGTTGCGGCGCAGCAACTGCCCCCGGCTGCGGTTTGTAAACACGAGGCATTCCCGCATTTCCAGGTAGGTGCGCTCTAGCTCCGCCCGCTGAAGCCGAGATACGTCTTTAGGAAAATCGGTCGCCGGGCGAAAACGGTCAGGGGTTCGGCTCGCCGCACGCTCAGGTGAAATTTGGTGAGAAGGGTCAGAAGAAGCCATAGTCGGAGGTTCAATATCTTTCCTGATCTTGGTTCAGAATGCCCAAAACAGAGGGCGATCGCACTGCACTTACATAAAAGCTTTGTGAAACGGGGCTTTCCTTGCCTAGATTGCGCCCCATTTGAGCTTTTGAACCCATTTGAGCTTTTGAAGACGCTATAGGGAATCTTGGCTAAAAAATTCTTTGAGCGAGAAGCCAAGAGGAAATTTTGGGGCGAATATTCGGGCAACTATTTACCAAGCAGAAAATTTTGCACCCCTAGCTAACCCTCAAAGCCCAGAGTTCTCTCTAGGGTTGACCCAAAATCTACACCTGATTCACCTTGAAAAAATAGGTGTGTACAAGTCGAAAAATTGAGTAAAATATCTTTACAAGACCAATAGGTATTTATTCTTATCGCATTCGCTTCATCGCCATGACCGACTTTCCCTGGTTAACCTCCATTGTGCTGCTGCCCCTGGTGGCTGCGCTCCTGATTCCTCTGCTGCCTGACAAAGACGGCAAAATCGTCCGCTGGTACGCTCTGTCTGCGGGGTTGGCGGACTTTGTACTCATGTGTTTCGCCTTCTGGAATCACTACGACCCCACTGTTGCAGACTTTCAGATGGTGGAGACCTTTGGGTGGATGTCGCAGCTTGGGCTAAGCTGGACGGTTTCGGTCGATGGTCTGTCGGCTCCACTGGTGCTGCTGGCAGGCTTCGTCACCACGCTGTCGATGTTTGCCGCCTGGGGTGTCGATCGGCGACCGCGCCTGTTTTACGCGCTGATGCTGGTGCTGTATGCAGCACAGGTGGGTGTCTTTGTCGCCCAGGATCTGCTGCTGTTTTTCATCATGTGGGAAGTGGAGCTGGTTCCGGTATACCTGCTGGTGTGCATCTGGGGCGGGCAAAACCGTCGGTACGCGGCGACGAAGTTTCTCATGTACACGGCGATCGCCTCCATCTTCATTCTCGTTGCGGGTCTGGCGATGGCCTTCTCTGGCGACATCACCACGTTTGACATCGCCGCCCTCCGCCTCAAAGATTTCCCCTTGCCAATGGAACTTCTGCTCTACGCAGGGTTACTCATTTCCTTTGGGGTCAAGCTGGCTATCTTCCCAATGCACACCTGGCTGCCCGATGCCCACGGCGAAGCGTCTTCCCCTGTGTCGATGATTCTGGCGGGCGTACTGCTCAAAATGGGCGGCTACGGGCTGATCCGGCTGAATATGGAGCTTCTGCCTAATGCCCACGTCTACTTTGCCCCAGTGCTGGCAATTCTCGGCGCAGTCAATATTGTATATGGCGCGCTGAATTCCTTCGGGCAAACAAACATGAAGCGCCGCCTCGCCTACTCGTCGATTTCTCACATGGGCTTTGTGCTGTTGGGCATCGCGTCGTTCACAGACATCGGCGTGAGCGGCGCAATGCTGCAAATGATTTCCCACGGGCTGATCGCCTCGATGCTGTTTTTCCTGGCAGGGATCACCTACGATCGCACCCACACCATGATGATGGACAAAATGGGCGGCATCGGTCAGGCCATGCCTCGCGTGTTCGCCCTGTTTACGGCTGGGGCGATGGCCTCGTTGGCGCTGCCTGGAATGAGCGGTTTCGCTGGAGAAATCGCCGTTTTCATGGGCATGACAACGAGCGACGCATATAGCTCCACCTTCCGCACTGCGACGGTGTTTCTCTCTGCCGTTGGCTTGATCCTCACGCCGATTTATCTGCTTTCTATGCTGCGGCAGGTCTTCTTCGGCACAAGCGCCGAGCTAATGTGCGACGTGGTGCCGTCTTGCGACCTGGGCGATTTTGAACTGAAGCGCCAGGGCAATGAGCAAGCCGCTTGCTTTGGCACCAACTGCGTCTTGCCCATCGACGCCAAGTTTGAAGATGCCAAGCCGCGTGAGCTGTTCATTGCGCTCAGCTTCCTGGCGATCATCGTGGCGATCGGGCTATATCCGAAACCCGCGATGCAGATGTACGACGCAAAAACCGTCGCCGTCAACAGTCAAATGCAGACTTCCTACCAGCGGTTTGCGCTAACGCAGTCTTCGACCTACGCGG
The DNA here is from genome assembly GCA_046719575.1 of Cyanobacteriota bacterium. Classification (GTDB taxonomy): domain Bacteria; phylum Cyanobacteriota; class Cyanobacteriia; order Elainellales; family Elainellaceae; genus Thermoleptolyngbya. The sequence continues at coordinate 4,757 of JBDNCP010000007.1, read as the reverse complement.
GCGGCTTGCTGAACGAGGTCGTTTCCAGCGCCAAATCGCCTGCTCTGCTGGGCGTCGTGGAATAGTCTGCACTCGTCGCGACAGGCTTTGCGACAGGCTTGAAAGCCAGTGCGCTCAATGCCTCCACAACCTTCACAACAAAGAAACCGCCGTCTGATGATCCAGGTGGCGGTTTCTCATTCAGAAATACTCTGGTCAAAATGCTCTAATCAAGAACATTCCAGAATAGAGCGAGTCCAGAATGGCGCAAATGGGTGCTTAAAAGGGTCGGGCTTTTGCCCTCACCCCCAACCCTTTTAACTAACGCTTTAACTAACGCTGGCCAGCGCCGGAGCTTCGGGGGCCCATTCGGTGTGGAACGTGCCTGCTTTGTCGATGCGCTGGTAGGTGTGTGCGCCAAAGTAGTCGCGCTGAGCCTGGGTGAGGTTTTGCGGCAGGGTGGCACGGCGATAGCTATCGAAGTAGTCGAGCGACGCGCTGAAAGCAGGCACGGGAATACCAACTTTGGCAGCGGTCATGATCACTTCGCGCCAAGCTGCCTGCCGATCCAGGATCGTCTGCTTGAACTCCGGAGCGAGCAGCAAGTTGGGCAGCGAGGGGTTCTCATCGTAAGCCTTTTTGATTTTGTTCAAAAAGCCTGCTCGGATGATGCAGCCGCCCTTCCAGATGCGGGCCATTTCGCCCAAGTTGAGGTTGTAGTTAAACTCTTGCGAAGCTTTGCCCAACAGCGCCATGCCCTGAGCATAGGAGCAAATTTTGGAGCAATAGAGTGCATCACGCACCATGTTGGTAAAGACTTGCTGGTCGCCTTCATACATCCCACTGGGGCCCGTTAGCTCCTTAGATGCAGCAACTCGCTCTTCCTTGATAGAGGAAATAATGCGGGCGTTTACGGCAGCGATAATTGTGGGAATGCTGACCCCTAGTTCCAGCGCACTCATCACCGTCCAGCGGCCTGTGCCTTTTTGCCCAGCAGCGTCGAGGATGAAATCGACCAGGTGTTTTCCGGTGTCTGGATCAATTTTCTGGAAGATGTCGGCTGTAATTTCAATCAGGAACGAGTTGAGTTCGTCGGTGGTATTCCACTCGGCGAAGGCGGCGTGGAGTTGCTCGTTGGTCAAGCCGCCTGCGTTTTTCAGCAGGTCGTAGGCTTCGGCGATGAGCTGCATGTCGCCGTACTCGATGCCGTTGTGAACCATTTTGACGTAGTGTCCAGAGCCGCCGGGGCCGATGTAGGTGACACAGGGGCCGTCGTCTACTTGGGCGGCAATTTTGGTGACGATGGGTTCGATTTCGCGATAGGCGGCTTCGGTGCCACCGGGCATGAGGCTAGGCCCGTTGAGCGCGCCTTCTTCACCGCCGCTCACGCCCATGCCGATAAAGCGCAATCCGATAGATTCTAAGTCTTTTACGCGGCGCTCGGTGTCTTCGTAGAGGGAGTTGCCGCCGTCGATGATCATGTCGCCGGGTTCGAGCAGGGGCTTAAGCTGTTCGATCACAGCATCGACCGGAGCGCCTGCTTTGACCATGATCAGGATTTTGCGGGGGCGCTCTAGAGATTGAACAAACTCAGGCAGGGTGTAGGAAGCGACAAAGTTTTTCCCTGCGGCCCGCGTTCTCATGAATTCTTCTGTAACCGAACCCGTGCGGTTGTAGACCGCCATTGAGTAGCCGTTGCGCTCGATATTGAGTGCGAGGTTTTCGCCCATCACGGCCAAACCAATGAGACCAAAACTCTGTGCCATAGATTCTGCCTATTTGCTTACTGCTGGACAACGCCGAACCAAATTCTAAGTAGATAGACTGAATTGAAAAATAGAGCCTCAACCCTGCGCTGCCCGCGCAGCGGACGGCGCAGGGTCTGTGGGTTTTATGTTTATTGATGTCTACCTACTTAAAGTGCTTTGAGAGTGCTTTGTATGGGTACGAATGCAGGCAAGCCTACATGACCCTAAAGGCTTCAACTGATTTTTTGGGATTGTCTGTTCCTTATCAGAGTAGACAAGTTTTTCAAAAAGGGCTGTTCATCAAAGATTTTCTTTATGCCTTAAACCGTTTGGTTGTCTGGGATACAGGAATTTGGATGATGAATTCGGTGTGTTGATCGGGGGCAGAGTGGCAGCGGAGAGTGCCGTGGTGGGTTTCGACAATAATCTGGTAGCACATGGTGAGGCCAAGCCCGGTGCCCTGCCCAACGGGTTTAGTAGTGAAGAAGGGGTCAAAAAGGCGAGACTGAAGACCTTGAGGAATAGGGGGGCCGTTGTTGATGATGCGGATTTGGATTTGGCCGGTGGGGCGATCGCCCTCTTGTTCTCTGTGATCTTCTTTCAGATATCGAGTCTGGATCTGGATGAGGGGGGGCGGCGGGTCTGCCAGGAATTTGTCGGGAATGGAGGGATGCTGGAGCGCATCAATGGCATTGTTAAGAATTTGCAGAAACACTTGGTTCAGTTGACCGGGATAGCACTCGACACGGGGCAGTTCGCCATAGTCGGTGGTGACTTGAATGGTTTTGCCGCTGGTGGGGAGGGTTAGCCGATGCTGCAAGATAAGCAGTGTACTGTCAATGCCTTGGTGGATATCTACCGCTTTGCAGCCTGATTCATCTGCATGAGAAAACGTGCGGAGCGAGAGGACGATGCTGCGGATGCGCTCGGCTCCTGCTTGCATAGAGTGGAGCAACTTGGGCAGGTCGGCTGCGATAAACGCCAGATCTAGGTCGGCTTGCGCCTCTTGGATGGGGGCTGGGGGTTGGGGAATGTGCTGCTGATAGAGAGAGACCAGATTGAGGAGGGATTGGGAATATTGGCGGGCATGATTGATGTTGCCGTAGATGAAGCCAATGGGGTTATTAATTTCGTGGGCGATGCCTGCGACGAGTTGACCCAGGCTGGACATTTTTTCGCTCTGGAGTAGCTTGGCTTGGGTCTTGTGAAGTTCTTGGAGGGTGAGTTCCAGTTCCTCTGCTTTTTCGCGGTAGCGCAGTTCTGATTGGCGGAGGGCGGCTTCTTGCTGGAGGGCTTGCTGAATGCGATCGCGCTCTCGCAGATATTGGAGCGATCGCTCTAATAGTTGCCAAATAATGAATCCCGACACAATGCTCGCCCCCAGCAGGGATAGCGCCAGATAGCGCAAGCTGAGGAGCGCCTGCTGATAAACCAGACGGGGAGCGTCGATCCGCAGTAGGGCCACGGGCTGGTTGTTGAAGTCGCGGATCAGTCCGTAGGCGGCGATCGCTTCTGTGTTGATAGGCTGAATGATCTGGGCTTGTCCAGCCCGGAGTTGATGATAAATCTGACGGTGGCTCTCATCTGGTAGAGCGGTAGTAGGGTAGACGGAAAGCGATAACTTGGTAGACGCTGCCAGCCGAGCCACTTTTGCAACGTCTAGGGTTTGCCCAAAGATAAAAACACCCGCAGCAGGGCCACTCTCATCCGTTCTGAGAATGGGTCTGCTGGCCACCAGCGTCACCTGACCAGCAATCGACAGAATCCCTTGCTGAGTCGGCTGTTTGTCGGTGAACTTGAACAGGATTGGAAAAGTTTGAAGTACAGATTGGAGATCGCTGCTGGGAGGGACAATCTCCTCGGCTTTAGCATCGAAGGCAGCGGTGTAGAGAAAATGCTCTGAGTCTTGGGCGATCGCCAGCCAGTTGGCCCGGGACGAGGTGAACGTCACCGCCGACAGTGCATTTTCTGGGTAGGTGGGATTCTTGCCCTGAGCAAAGGCGTAGGTGTCGTCCCAGGTGGCGTAGTCAGTTGTTACATTGCCAAGGGCCAGCAATTGAGTCTGGAGGGCTGCTTCAACGCGTGCTAAATGCTCGACTAATTTCTGGGATTCAGTTTGTTTGGCGCTGTTGAGCAGAATGGCAGATGAAACGGTAAACAAAAGCGAGGTAACACTCACCAAAACAAAACCAATACCAATTGGGAGCCTCGCACGCATAGGGTATCGAACCTGGGAACACACAACAGACAAGCGTAAGCAGCAGCAAGAACGCAGCTAGTGATACACCTGTGTCGTGAATGAGTAGTGTGTATGTAAGTTAGGCTATGTAATTAGGTGTAGTTTGCCACTCAATTCTGTGGTTAGAGTACCCAAGCCTAAAAGACAGGGCGACAAGAATTGATAGAATTCTCTGGAAGCACTCAATTTGCAGCAACCCCAGAAGGATTGTTAACTCATGAGCATAGATTCTCAAGCGTCTAGCACAGCAGGGGCCGATGCGGTGGATGAGGCGATCGCCCGTGGCATTGATTTCGACGGCTCACCCATTCCCCAAGCCAAACTAGATCTCTACAGTCGGGTGATGGGGCTAGAGGCGGGACGGCAGCGCAGCGGTGTGAGCAATACCATGCGATCGCGCATTGTCCGCATTGGCGCAAAGCATATTCCTCAGGAAGAGCTAAATAGAATGCTGATTGCGGCTGACTTTGCCCCGCTCAAGGAGAAGGAAATCGCTTTCTTTTATGGCGACAAATCGTAATAAACAAGCGTTACAGGTCGCAGGGATTTGTCACCAAACGCTGTAATACTGTTAAGCAGGCAGTAAGCAATTGGAGATCGATCTGGGGAGCGTGCGATCGCCAGTTGCTTATTGCTCGCCGAAGTTTTAACCAGCCTGAATCAATGAACTTCTCGATAGGATTTGACGGGAGTGCGATCGCGGCGATCGCCTACGGGCTGCTGGCGCTGATTGGCGGGGTGGTTGGCTATCGACAGGCGGGCAGTCAGGCTTCGCTGATCTCCGGCGGCAT
>JBDNCP010000069.1:0-23820 GCA_046719575.1 Cyanobacteriota bacterium | reverse complement strand
ACCCAATACCCCACCCACGAAGAAGCCTTCGACTTTTTTGCCAGCCAAGTCGAAGATATCATCCAAAAAGACGTAGAAACTTACTCGACGACCGTTGCCGCCGCCAAACGACATGAAGACTCTGCCCAGCAAAGAGGGTTCTAGAAAGGGGTTTGGGGCGGCCATTTTTCTGAAACCGCGATTCAGTAACCACACGGGAAGGGGTTATTCTCGCTTGAGCCAGATGCCTCGCAGCCCTGCTTGGATTGCGCCTTCGTAGTCTTCTCGGAAACTGTCGCCGACGTGCCATGCGGCTTCGGGCGGGCAGTCGTGCTTTTTCAGCGCCAGTTGAAAGATTTGAGCATCCGGTTTGGACACACCCGCTTCGGTAGAAATGGTGACCGAGGAGAAATAGTGGGACAAATCCAGCGCCTCCAAGACGCTGTGAATCCGCGAGTCGAAGTTGGACAACACGCCCAACGCCACGCCGCGATCGCGCCATTGATCCAGCGTGGCTAGCGTGTCGGCATAGACAAACCACGGATCGGCGGCTGCAAAGTGGTCATAAAGCGCACTGAAAAAGGCGGAAAAGTCTGCAAACTGGTTCAGCACGCCCACTTCTTGGAACGTCTCAGCGGCGATCGCCCACCACCAAGCATATTCCCGGTCAGGAATCTCCGTCGGGTCAGTCCCCGGAAAGGCCATCGGTGTTGCGGCCTTAAAGCTTTTAAAAAACGCCCGATCGACCGCTGCGGCATCCACCGTCACCCCAAATCGCTTGGCCAGATCGGCATACACCGCACCCACGCTGCCACGAACACCAAACAGTGTGCCAACTGCATCAAAGAAAATCACCTTGGGAAGGGGCATTGGGAAGAAAGAAGAGGGAAAATGGAAAAAGGAAGAGGGAAAAAGGAAGAGTGGTGGTTGAGGGATTAGATGGCAGAGGAAGACAGAGGAGGGCCAGAAACCGAAGAGGAAACCCCTTCTTCTCTCTTCGTTCTTCTCTCTTCTCTCTTCCCTCTTCCCTCTCCTCTCTAGTTCGTCAGCAAATCCCGAATCGGCTTCGTGATCCAGTTCAGCCCGACTTTAAGCTGATGGTCGAAGGTGGGCATTCGGTAGAGGTAGGCGAGGCGACGGAAGAGGTGAGCGGCAGGGCCGTCGAGGGAAACACCGAGGCCGGTAAGGGTGGCTTCGGCGGTGCCAAGGGAGAGCATTTCGCCCAAGTGCTGATAGCGGAAGGGCAGCAGGGGGCGATCGCTCAAGGAGGCCCACAGGTTCCACCCGACATAGTCTGCGGCCTGCAACGCGGCTTGAGCCGTCACAGGCACTTTTTGCCCATCGGCATCCTTCATCTCAGCCAGGTCGCCCAGCGCGAAGACTTCTGGGTAGTCTACCACTTGCAGGGTGGGAGTGACGAGGAGTTGACCGCGATCGCTCTGGGGCAGGGGCAGGCTTTTGATAAAGTCGGGCACTTTGTTGCCCACCGTCCACATCACAATATCCACCGGAATCGTGTCTACCTTGCCCTTGTAGTCCAGCGAGAGGCTGTCTGCGGTTACCTCGGTCACTCGCGTTTCCAGATCGATCCAGACACCGCGTTTTTCCAGCGCTTTGGTCGCTGCGTCGCGGTTAAAGCTCGGCGAGTTTCGCAAAATCTGATCGCTTAGTTCTACTAGGCGCACCCGACCGCGATCGCCCAGCCGATCCGCCAGCTTGCACGCCAGTTCAACGCCGCTATAGCCCGCCCCCACGATCGCTACGCGAATCCGATCGGCAGGCGAGGCTTCGAGAACCCTCAGCCGCTCTTGCAGGCGATAGGCATCGTCGATGGAGCGAAAGGGGATGGCGTATTCCGCCACGCCCGGAGCCATTGTCAGGGGCGTTTCGCCGCCCAGCGCCAGCACCAGTCGGTCATAGTCCAGCGTTGCGCCGTCCTGAAGCTGAACCTGATGCGCGGTCACGTCGATATGGGCGACGGCTCCCTGGCGAAACTGGATGCCCGTGTTGGCCAGCAGTTCTGAAAACGGCGGGGCGACTTCCCAGGTTTGCAGTTCCCCGGTTACCAGCTCATAGAGCAATGGCAAAAACAAAAAGCGATCGCGCTGATCAACCAGCACAATTTCTGGCTTTGTATCCGTCCAGGGCAACTGGCTGAGGCGCAGGGCCGTATATAGCCCCCCAAACCCGCCGCCCAAGATGCAGATTCGATTGGAACGTTGGGTCATACGTGAAGGTTAAAATCAGGCCTCACTCTTAGGATATCGCAGGTTTTAAGGGGCGGGGTTTCCAGGTCAAAATTTTGGAACGCTCAGGATTTCCACCCAGCAGCGGCGCAATCGAGGACGTAGGCGGCGACAGACTCGATTTCTTCAGGCGTGAGCTTGTCCCGATAAGCAGACATATTGGCTTTGCCATTGGCGACAATTTGGGCGATCGCCTCCACCGTGGCATAGCCGTTTTTTTCCAGCGCAGGCTGTTTCAAATTCTTGCCGCGCCGGATGATGTTGCCACCGTTGACATGACAGCCCGCGCAGTGAACCTCGAACACGGCTGCACCTGTCACCAGATCAGCCGCGTGAACAGGAACCGACACGCCAAAAATCAGCAAAAAAGATAGAACTGCGATGAGAAAAAGACGCATTTTGGAATTTTAGATTTTGGATTTTGGGTTTTTGGGTTTTAGATTTTAGCCTTATCCTAACCCCCAACCCCTCACTCCCTGAGCGCAGTCACCGGATCAAGGCGGCTGGCCCGCAGGGCGGGAAACAGGCTGGCTCCGATGCCGACGAGCAGAGCAGAACTCATCGCCACTGTCGCAGTGCGCGGATTGAATTGGTAAGGCAGGTCAAACTGTTGGGCGACGAGCAGCGTCAGACCGTGAACCGAGGCGATCGCCACCAGGCCGCCCATCGAACTCAGCAGCACTGCTTCTAGCACAAATTGCACCAGAATTTCTCGTTGCGTTGCGCCAATGGCACGGCGGATACCAATTTCCGAGGTGCGTTCGGTGACAGCGGCGATCATGATATTGGCAATGCCCACGCCGCCGACCAGCAGCGAAATCGCACCGACGGTTGCCAGGGCCCGTGAGGTCAACGTCAGCATTTCCTGCTGCTGCAAGATCTCTTCGACATTGTTCCAGGTGTAAAATCGACGGCCGCCGTAGCGTTGCTCCATCAAGGTTTTCATCTGATCTTCTAGGGCGATGATTTGGTCAAGCTGTTTTGGACGAACGCGCACAGCATCCATGCCGCGATCGCCCGTGAACGCACTGTAGAACGCCAGCGATACCAGCAAAAGACCATCTCGATTCGTGCTTTCAGGATTAACTTTGCGATGGATAACACCAATCACGGTGAACGGCTGACGGTTCACATACACCTGCTCCCCGACCGCAGAATTGCCTCGAAATAAGGACGCGGCTAGCATCTGGTCGATCACGGCAACCGGACGGTAAGCCTCTAGATCAGCGGATGTAAAAAATCGCCCTGCTTGCAGCCGATTGCCAGAACTGCGGAGATAATCGGTGTCTACAGCGACGAAGCTAGGTCGGGCGCTGCGATCGCGAAACAAGGACTCTCTCGGCCCGTCCCACTTTAGCCCGCTGACCACAGTCGCCTGGGGCAATCGCTGCTGCAAGTACGCAATGTCGCCTTGCTGGAGCGATATCCAATTATCGCCGCCCATCCATTCGGGCATCGCGGTAACTTGGGGGGCTTCTTGCTCGGCCAGGCGGCGGGCAATGATGGCACGGCTGATATCGCCCACATTTAACGTGGCGCTGACGGCGGCTACGCCCATCAGCGTGCCCAGAGTGGTGAGGAGCGATCGCACGGGGTTGCCACGCAGCGATCGCCAGGTCAACATCAACAAATCTGCTGGCGCGAGGCTCACAGTTCTTCCTCCGCAGAGTCTACCGCTGTGCCTTCGTCAGACTCAGCGGGCGTTTCCGCAGACACGACGGGCATTCCTGGAGTCAGCAGCAGATCCGGCGGCGGCACAATGACGCGATCGCCCGGCCGCAGCCCCGTCGTCACTTCCACTTGCGTCAGTCCCTCCAATCCCAGGTTCACGGGCTGCTGCTGGGCCCGACCGTTGCCATCCATCAGCCACACAAACGACTCCGCGCCGTTTCGCTGCAATGCCTCAATGTCCAGCGTCACGGCATTTTGGCGCTGTTGCAGCACCAACTCCACATTGACCAGGCTGCCAGGAATCAGCGTTCCTGTGGGGCGATCGAGCTGGATGGTGGTCGGCACGGTGGTTTGCGCCGATTGGGAATCGCCGGAGTCAGAGGCGATCGCCTGCGGATATAGCTCCACCACGCGCCCCAGATACACCGTTGGGTCGGGCCCAATCACCGTCACCCGCGCCACTTGCCCCGGCCGCACCTGCACCGCGTTCAGCGTGGAAAGCTGCAACTTCACCAATTCCTGGCGCGGGTCACCCAGGGTCAGCAGTTCCGTCCGCCGATCCACGCCGTCGCCATCTTTCACGCTCAGCCCCAGCACCACGCCCTCTCTCGGCGCGGCGATAATCGTGTCCCGAAGTTCTTGCTGAGTGCGCCGCTGCTGCACCTGCAAGCTCTGAAGTTCCAGCCGCGCGGTTTTTACAGCAGTCTCCGCATCGCGCAGCGCCGCCAGCGATCGCCGCACCTCTGTCGCCTGCTGCTGCACCCGCTCCCGCGAAATCGCGCCCACGTCGGCCAGCCCTTGCAGCGTCGCTAGTTGCTCCTGATCGGCACTCAGTTGCGCCCTGGCTTCGTCGATTTGCGCTTGGCTGCGGGCTAGCGTCTCCGCCTGCTTTGCCGCTTGCAACTCTTGCTCTAGCAGAGCCGTCTGGCGGTCAGGATTTCGTAAGATAATCAGGGTTTGCCCCTGCTGGATGCGATCGCCCGGAGCGACCAACACCTGCTCCACCGCGCCCTCCAGCGGCGACAGCAGCGTTTGCTGCCCGCCCAGTTCTAGCGTGCCGCTTTCGTTGATCACGGTTTCTACTGTGCCCCGCTCCACTGTCAGCAGGCGCACCGCTACTGGCTCCGGCGCACGTCCAGCCACCCAGGCATAAATCGCCCATCCGCCTAAACTCAGCAGCGCCAGCGCACTCGAAGCCAGAATCAGGCGCGACCCAGTTTTCAGACCAGACAAAGACTTTGCAGTAGAGGCAGATCGAGGAGGAGATGCAACCGGAGGGGGCTGAAGCATAGCAGTAAATTTAAGGGGGCGATCGCTCTTAATGATATCTCTATTCGATATCACTTGGGAATATTTACTAACTACACAAAAAACGGTCGCCATTCCGGATTCACAGGCCAGGGGTTAGGGGCGAAGGGGACGAAAACGGCCCTCTCCTCATCTCCCTATCTCCCCTACTCCATCACCTCAAACTCACTCACCTCCAAAACCGGGCCAATCATGACGATCGACATCACATCGTCGCGCACTTTGCCCGTCACGCGCACCTGCTGACCCGCTTTCAGCAAACCTTCTGGCGCATTTTTCATAATTTCGTAGGTGCCTTGCTCGGTTTTCAGCGCCCACGCGCCTACGCCGATGGTGGACTTTTGCACGGTTCCTTCCAACGTCAGCATGATGTTTTAGGAGGTTGCGACAGGTTTAAGCGGGACATTCGGCGGCGCGAATCAGGCGGATTTGCGCCAGGGTGAAGACGACAGGGATAACGCGGGCATAGTTGGTGGCGATCGCCCGCCAGCCCAAATCCGCAAAGAACCATGCCCACAGCGCCGGCCCCAGCACCGACAGCACCGAGCGCACGGCTCCATATCGGGCTGCGCTGGCGGCCATGCCGCGATAGGCGGCGCGAACGGCGACCTGATTGGCGATCGCCCCGCCTGCCTGCTTTGCTGCCTGATAGGTCGCCGCGTGCAGCGTAAACTGACGCGCCATCAGTTGCAGCAGCCACGGCCGCACCACCGCACTCACCGCCAGCGCACTGCCACCCTTCATCAAGAGGCTAGACGGGTTGGTTTGCAGCGAAGGGGGAAGCTGGCGCGTCAGATCAGAATGAGACAGCGACTCTTGCAATTCGCCATTCAGCACCCGTTGCTCTGCCGGGGGCAACTGCTGCCACGCCCGCTGCAACAGCGTCAAGAAAATTTCGGCCTCTAGCTCCGCTGTAGACAGGCTAAGGGAATAGGGAATTCGCAAATAGCGGCAGATCTGGATCAACACTTGGCGATAGGTCACGTGGCGTGTCTTGCCCCGCAGCACCGTCATTCCGTCTGCGGCCAAAAACCGGAAGCGCTGTTCTAGATCAGTCAGCCAGCGATCGCGCTCTTGGCTGCATACCGCCACAGGGTCAGGCGTGTAGACATAATCCAGCGGGTTCAACTTGCGGCAAAACAGAATCTCAGTCAATACTTCCAGTTCTTCTTCGGTCGCCAGTTCCAACGCCGCTCTTAGCTCGTCCACGCTGCCTCCTCCCCCACAGTTCCACAAAAAGTCTGAAAAAGAAGTCCCAACTGCTGTTGCACTGACCTGATTCTATCTGGCAGCCCCGGATTTTGGCGTAGTTCTATAAAGAATTGCCCAACTAGCCAGCCTTCTACCATCTGGAGGCGATTCATCCGGCGGTGTCGCCCAGTTCACTCCTGCCCCTCTCACCGACTTGCCTCTAGTCGTTTGCAAGAAGGATGTTAAACTATAGACTGACGTAGCGCTAAAGGGTTGCAAGCCGTTGAAACTCCTTTCTGCTGGAAGTCGCCTCTGGCTTCTCTTCTGGTACTTGGGAATGAATCTACAGCGAATCCGGCTTTCTGATCCTGCATTATCCTGGGCAGACCGCTGTGAAGGGCCCAGTATGCGCTGATCGACCTGCAACTTGGGGTTTGTTGCGATTGATCTGCCTGGAGTCTTCCGTTGACGGATTCACCTTCTTACAGAGAATCGAGCAAACTGGGTCGATCTGCACTTTACTCAAGATTTTTCAGACAAGCTTTTTAAGCAGTGAATTGCTGAATGTCGCTGGATGGGCGATCGCGCTGCATTTTATGAAGCGCCTGCTCTGTCGCGGCGATGCAAGCAGCTCTTAGGGGATCTGCTTACGTAACAGGGGCAATGCTGCTGCAACGCGAGCCAGCACCCTGATGCATTGCAATCTGTCCAAGAGTTCCTGTTTTGAGACACCCTGCGGGGGTTCTCGCAGTTCTGCTGCGTCTTGGATGGGTCTTCAAGACCAAGCACTCGCCAGTCCTGTTCAACCTTAACTCTTTCACCAACAGGGTTTCACAGGTTTTCTGCACACTTTTTACTTTCTACCTTCACATCGGACTTCGTTGGGGAAAAGCCATGACCAAACTGCTTAGCCGTCAAATTTCGCCTGTGCCGCTGTCTGCAAACATCGGCATCACCGACCTAATCGACACCTACTTCACTGCCTACAACTCGGCTCGACTGCGCGAAGCCTGTCACTTGCTCAGCCGCGACATTATGCAACCAGGCGTAACCGTCGCCCTTAGCCTATCTGGTGCGCTGACACCTGCGGGTCTGGGCGTGTCCGTGCTGTCGCCGCTGATGCGCCACGGGTTTGTAGATTGGATCATCAGCACCGGCGCAAACTTATATCACGACCTGCACTATGGGCTAGGGATGGAACTTTACGCCAGCAACCCGTTCGTAGACGACGTGAAACTGCGCCAAGAAGGGCGAATTCGCATCTACGACATTGTGTTTGGCTATGACGTGCTGCTCGAAACGGATGCGTTTATCCGCGAACTGTTGCGCTCGGAGCCGTTTCAAAAGCGCATGGGCACGGCGGAGTTTCACCATCTGCTGGGTAAGTACATTAACGCGATGGAAAAGCAACTGGGTGTGAAAAATCCCTGCCTGTTGTCTACGGCCTATGAGTGCGGCGTACCGATCTACACCTCTTCTCCGGGCGATAGCTCCATCGGCATGAACGTAGCAGCGCTGGCGCTAGAAGGCTCGAAGCTAGTGATTGACCCGTCGCAGGATGTGAACGAAACAGCGGCGATCGCCTATGCAGCCCGCAACTCTGGTATTCCCAATGTAGAAGGTAAGAGCGCCGCGCTGATTCTCGGTGGCGGTAGCCCCAAAAACTTTCTGCTGCAAACTCAGCCGCAGATTCATGAGGTGCTGGGTCTGGAGGAGCGCGGGCACGACTACTTTGTACAAATTACCGATGCTCGCCCTGACACGGGCGGATTGTCCGGCGCAACCCCCAGCGAAGCCGTAAGCTGGGGCAAAGTTGACCCAGAGGAACTGCCCAGCACCATCGTCTGCTACACCGATAGCACCATCGCGCTGCCGCTGATGGGAGCCTATGTGATCAACCAGTGCGAACCGCGCCCCCTCAAGCGCCTCTATGATCGCCGCGAAGAAATGCTAGCGACGCTGCAACGGGACTATCTGGCAGCCCGTGCCGAGCGTGCAGAGGAAAAGGTAGTTGCCGCGATTCCCAACGCCAAACCCGTGCCAAAGCCCGAACGGGAACCTGTAGCTACCTATCCTTGCGGCACCCCTATCCGTCGCTAGTCGTCCTAAAAACAAAACCTCAAGAGGGGGGGCGCGCCACGTCCCCCACCTTGACCCCAAGACTTGACACCAAGACTTGACACCAAGACTTTAAAACTTCTTAAACTTCTTGGGCACTACCCTAAATTTGGTTGCCTAAATTGATTCAGGACTGGCGCACCTGTGATGAATCTCTGGATTTCGGACTATTTCTTGCAGGTTGCACCCGCAAGGAATAGTCCAACGGCGTAAGCCCTATCCAGTGTGAGATTAGTGTGAGATTAGCAGGGCTTGAGAAGGGTACCCTGCTGCCAGAGTGTGCCCCTTACAATCGACTTCTTGCGTGAATCTTGGCGCAGTATCGCCTCGATACGATTCACGCTCTCAAAACAGCATCCATGCAAGAGGTTGAACCGATTTGGAATTGCTTGGGATCGCCATAGATTGACTAGGGCTAGTGGATTAGTGGGTCGCGCTGCCCACAGGCTGATTTTCGGGATGCAGCGTAGAAAACTGACCTCCTGGCTCATGTTCTACCACAAACACGTTGGAGTAGAGGTTGGCGATAATTTGCTGCCCCTGTTGGGTCAGGGAGAGATACTTCAGCCCATCCTTCACATAGGGATAGACCCCGTTCCAATAGAACTTGGGATAGTTCGCCCGCAGGTCTCCTGGATGACGATACCCCAGCACTTTGTTCACGCCCGTTTCTTCAAATTCGTAGTAAAGCGCCCCAATTTTCTTGAGATAGCGAGGATCGCTCAGTTGACCAATTAAATCTGCAGCTCGCACTAGTCCAGGATAGTGGATTGTATCCTGGTGATCATCGTCATGGGGTACTGGGAAGCGAGTTAACTCAATGTTGCGCTTCACAATTTCTGAGTCGATCTTTTGATTGCCGCCAAACCGCTCGTCGATAAATAGCTTAGCGCGATCGACATGGTAGGGGGTAAGCGCTGCGTCGGACGATCCGGGGGGCAGGCTAATCATTTCGTCGTCTTGCCCGGTGGCATAAAGCCCTTCGCGATCGCTCCGACAGACCCCCTTTACATAGCCAATATCGTGGCACACCAGCGACACGATGAAATGGAGCCAGTCGTCGGGTGAAACGCCACCCTCACGGATGTGCTTGCCACGCAGAATCTCCTGGCCCACCAGCGTCACCAGGATCGTATGCTCAACGTTGTGATAGAGTGCGTCACTGTTGGCAATGTTTTCTAGCGCCATTGCCCCGACCCAGCCGATAATGTCTTCGTAGCCAGCGTTGAGACCGCCGTAGGTGTGGCGATACCCCTCCTTGAGCTTGGCTACAAAGTCGGAAATGAGGAGTTCGGTAGCGTTAAACATTGCGAGTCACTCACAGCGCTACAAGACAGCAGGAACAAGAACAGCAGGGCTAAAGACGGTAGAACCCTGATAATCTGGAAAAGGTAATCTGGAAAGGCAGAAGTTCTGGAAGCTTTTGATTAGAGTACCCATTCCCACGATATAGATACCGTAGCGTACCCAGCGGCAGATGGGGGTGAGATTGAGCAACCAGGGTGATCGCCCACATCACCAGCATTGTGATCTGAGATCACGCCTTGCGGATGAGAGGTTGCACCCCTTAACCTACGCCTGCTGAAATTGCTCCGTTCTACGATGGGCGTTGCCAGCAAGCACAGCCCCGATCCCTTTCCTACTTACCAGCCCTTCATGCAAACCAATCCCTCTTTCAAAATAGACGAATAAAGCGATGGAAAGCGAATAAGTGTCAGTCTATTTTGGATTGTTTTTTAAAGTGGGCAGAATTGCATCGGAAAAATAGCTGTAATCTGCTTTGTTTGGTCTGAGTTAGGCTGAATGGGTGATAACTGAATTTGTGATGATTTGTTGCATGGGGCGATCGCCCATTTTGATATCACCCGTTCCTAAACTCTCGTCTATAATTTGCCTTTGCCGTCGCGCAGGTAGGGATAAGGATGCTATCCTAGAAATCTCAAAAAGTGCGGGTGTAGTTCAGTGGTAGAACGTCAGCTTCCCAAGCTGAATGTCGTGGGTTCGAGTCCCATCACCCGCTTTTAGTTCGCAGTATTTTGGCAGTATTGCTGCCCACCATCCTATACCTTGCTGGAATGCGATAGATTAGGGGTTGTGCCGCACGCTCAGACCTGTAGCTTTCGAGAACCGAAAACCTAACCTTTGTTATGAAGCAAATCGCTGACCAAGAGCTGCACCCCGAAGCGCTCGCACTCCGCAACGAGCGGGCTGCTTTGGATGATAAGCTCTCAAATCGCTACATTGAGCTAGATCCTCAGGGCTACTTCATTATCTACGTAGATTGGGATGCCAAGCTAATCTGCGCGGAGCATTTTTCTAACGTCATCAATGACAAGGGCTTGGCCTGCGATCCGGAGACGGGAAAACCCCTGCCATGCAATGGTTCCCTAAAGCGATCGCCCACGGCAACCTATCGCGGCCGCACCGCTAAGGAACTCTGTATTGAGATTTTTGAAAAAGCGCAGCCCTGTCCTATCAGCTATCTTGACCACGCTGCCTATTTGGGGCGAGAGTTTGTGCGGGCGGAGATGGCGTTGCTGTCTGGGCAGGCGTATGTGCAAGATTAGCTGGCTTCATCAAATTTGCAGAAAATTTGCAGATTATTTGCAGATTAATTTAATCTGCAAGTTAACTAGTTTGCTCGACCGCCAGCAGCTTGTCTAGGCTATCGGGTTTGTAAGAGTTGGGTGGGTAGCGATCGAGATGGCGATACAGCGCCTTTGTTCCAGAAACCCGGCAAGAAAACAGCTCTACGGCTGCATGACCGTCGGGGTAGAGGCGCACCTTGGGCGATAGATCTTTAGGAACCTCAGTTCGCCACTGCCAGTTGTATTTGGCAGGAATACCATCGATGAGATGGTGATAGGCCCAGTTGCGGCGATCGCCCAACACGCCCAGTTCTTGAAGCTCTCGTCGCAGGATCGATGCCAGCACAAACGATGCTGCCGAGCGATCGCCCTCAATCGCTTCCATGACATGGCTAAGCGCCCCTGCTGGTCTAGGGATCTGGGCAATGTTGCTTTTTTCTCTCACTGCTTTTTCAAGTTGGGCAGTGGTGCCAAAGTCTTCTGGTACTGCCCAAACCACCCCTGCCCCGCCGCCCTCTGCCGAGCGATACAAATAGCTCACCAGGCGAAACCCTGGCTTGAGCCACAGCCCTGGCAGTTTGATCAGCGGCGCAGCTGGGTTCACTGTGCTGATAAACCACTGCTCTTGCAAAATCGGCGAAAGCGTCGTGACGATAGGTGTCCCTGAAGAAAATAGCCCACTCAGATCATCGATCGATTCCGGCTCTGGCAAGTCATCTAGCGTTTCTGCGACCTTTGCCTGCTGCTCTGCATCAGGCAACGCCAGTGTCGTCTGCATATATCGCCTGATTTTGAGGAGCGTAGCTAGAGGGAACTTTTGAATCGACATGATCCAGGGGCACCATTCCAAAGAGAGCAGGGGTGACCTGTTAGGCGACTAAAACTGTACCTAACTCATCATAATCAACCACAATCGACATCTAACTCCGGGCAAATCGGTAGATATGGGGAGTAAGCGTAACCTGGAGCAAGAATATCTGTAAAAACCAGCACCCTTGATGCCTAACACCTCTAACCTGCGTCACTAGCTTGCTTAATTTGCGCCTATGGCGCTATACAGCCCAGCGCTACATAGAAGATGCTTCAAATATCCATTTTGCAAAAAGGTGAGGACAGGTTGCTAGACAGATGCAGAGCAGGCAAGCGCTTCACCGAACCACCCCGCGATGAAAGCGTCATTCTGTAACCGTGCAACCCATCTCCTTACACTTGGCCAAGCGCGATCGCCCAGCCGCAAACTTGGCCAAGCGCGATCGCCCAGCCGCAGAATCCTGCACTACCAGACCCAGGAACCGGCTGCTGCCCGACTTGGCACGGCGACCGGAGCCTGATCAGGGGTAGCATCAGCATCAGGTGCCCTATTGCGTGCAGCCGCGTCCGGCGAACCAGGCTCAAACGGGGTGACGGGGGTGGCATCTGGTGGCGTGACAGGCAAAGCAGCCTCCGCAGGGGTTGCTGCACTGGGAGGGGTGGGCGCAGCGCTGGGGGCGATCGCCCCATCTGGGGCAGGCTTCACCCAGACAACTGGACGTTGACCAATACCAATTCGCCCGGTTTCCTCTTGCATGACGCTGCGGGCTTGACCCGCATCAAACTGGCGGGCAAAGGTTTCCTGGAGTCGATCGACCCGCTGTTCTAGCGCAGTTACGTCTGACTGGAGCTGGTTGAGCTTGTGCTGCTGGCTAATGTTTTGGGGCATCAACCGGACTATTGAGGCGATCGCCACCATGCCAACGACGACATTCACGGCCAACCGGAGGCTGGCTTCAACCGCAACCGACTGATGGGGATTGCGCCGCTGCCGGAGTCGGCGGCGAGGGCGGGGAGCCTGCTTGCGAACTGGCTCGATAGAGTAAAGCGGCGGGCGGGCGGGTTGAATCGCATTCATGCTGGCAGTTCATATAAAAAAACGGGGCGATTTGACCGGTAGCCCGGAATCTACCCCAATATAATCGCTATGCAAATCTGTGGCACCTCTTGTGCCAAAACTTAAGACCTAAAATTTGGGCAGCCTTAAGTTTGAGATCTAAGTACGGCTTACGCAGTTGGACTATTTCTCGCGGGTGCAGCCCGCGAGAAATAGTCCGAAATCCAAAAAATTCATCGCAGGTGCGTAAGTCCTGCTGAGTTTGAGATCTGGAAATCTGAGTTTGAGATCTGGATGATTGAAATCGAGGCAGGCTTGGATGAGAGGCGTGTGTGAAACCTGAGCGGGCTGAGTCGCCGCGCAGCAGTGCCCAGAACCGACTCAGCCCGCTCAGCAGCTCGATCAATGGATGACTTGGCTTACTTATAAAGCTCAGTCGAAAGCCGGAATGCCAGCACCGCAGGCAGCAGAGCAATTACCAGCGCTGTAAGAACTTGAGTATCTGACAAAGCCATTTTGTAACACTCCTAATAACAAACAACACGCGACATAAACGTGCTACCGTCCATCACTTTCGGCTAAATCGGGCGTAACAGGAACATCTTGTCACACAGTTTAATAATCTGTGATGGGTTTGAAGGCTGGATGGGAGACCGGGGCGATCGCCCGTTTCTGGTCTTGCCGAATACTGGCCACGCAATTGGTTCAACCATGCGTTGCCTCAGCAAGATCACTGCCGCGCATTGCTGGCTGATTTATCAGGCAGGTCAACCAAGCATGAATCAAGTAATGGGGGGTTGCTAGCCCCATGAGCTAGCTCCCTGAGAGAGCGGGCACACGCTCTCGTAGGCTGGTGAGCCAGACCGCAGAATCAGGCTGCGTCACCCAGAGATCCAGATCAAAGCAGCCCGATGTTTACCGAATACATCATTTCTTAAAATTTCTCCCCAATTGCTTGATATAGCTTTTACAGAAAACTTCACGAAGGCTTTAAAAAAACGGGCTACTTCCGGGCTTATTCAAAGATTTCGTAAAGACGTTTCTGCTGAACCTTTGATTCACAAGCGCTTGCTATATATTCCTGCACGAAAGGGTTTTTACGTATTTATGCGGTCATCCTCCAACAGGGTTGTTACTTCAAAAAGGGTTACTACGAATGACTCGCTACGCATCTCCAGATTCGCTCCAAGATTCACTTAGCACTGTTTCAATAGCGCCCGCTTCACACGTACAAAAGCCTGATCCGCCCGATCGCCTGATGCCTCACCCCTCTGCCAATCACTGGTTTAAGCGATCGCTCGATATTATTGGCAGCTTGGTTGGATTACTTGTTTTGGCAATTATTTTTGTGCCCGTGGCGATCGCCATCCACCTTGATAGCCCGGGCCCTATCTTCTATAGCCAGCAGCGCTGTGGTCTGCTGGGGCGCTGCTTCACGATTTACAAATTCCGCACGATGGTTCAAGGTGCTGATCGGATGCAAACGCAACCAGACAGCGCCTCCGATGCCGCAAAAGGAAAACCCTTCAATTTCAAACGCGGCCGCGACCCGCGGGTGACTCGCGTCGGCTGGTTTTTGAGAAAGACGAGCCTAGACGAGTTTCCTCAGTTTCTCAATGTTCTCAAAGGCGAGATGAGTCTGGTAGGCACTCGCCCGCCCACTCTAGACGAGGTCGCCAACTACGCCGACCATCACTGGCTGCGGCTGAATGTGAAGCCAGGGATTACGGGAGAGTGGCAAGTGAGCGGACGGTCAAAAATTGATGATTTTGAGGAAATCGTCAAGCTTGATCTGCGCTATCAGTCGCTCTGGCATCCACTCTATGACCTATCGCTGATTCTAAAAACCATCCGAGCCGTGTTGTTTGGTGTGGGCGCGATGTAGGGGGCTGGCAAGAGCGGCATTTTGTGCTGTTGTCTGATGCAACTGTCTCATGCAACTGTCTTGAATTTATCTCTTTATCTCACTCAACTTATCTTCAGTCTGTGATGTGCAGGGCGATCGCCCCGTTGCCATCCGCTAGGGGCTGTCATCAATGACCTGCTCAGCATTAGGTTTTCTGAGTAATTTAGCCCCTAGCTTGATTTATTTGGGCGGGCGCGATCCTGCTGCTCCCAGGTTTCTAAACTTAATTGGATGATTGATGACAATGACGCGCCCTACGGTCGATAGACTGGCAGCGTAAAGTGAAAACAACTTCCGGCTCCCAGTTCTGAATCAACCCAGATCTGACCGTAGTGCGCCCGCACGATGCGCTGGCATACGGCCAGCCCAATCCCATAGCCATCTTGCATGGTGTCGCGTTCTAGCCGATAGCTGTCTTCAAAAATGCGATCGCGATTTTCTGCTGGAATGCCCGGCCCATCATCGCAGATGCTCACCTGCACCTTTTGCGTTGTGCGATGCAGCGCCGAAACCTGAATATGGCTGCCATTCGGCGTGTACTTTACAGCGTTATCTAGCAGATTGACCAAAACTTGCCGGACTCGATCTGGGTCTGCATACACCGGAGGCAAATCGCTAGGGATATCTGTAGAAAGGGTCTGTTTCTTGGCTTGCAGCTTGGTCTGGAAATCTTCGACTAGGCTAAGACACAGCTCGCCCAAGTCAAATTTGCGAGGCTGCACGTTGAGCTTGCCGCCCGTGCTGTTGGCGGCGTGCAGCGTGTCAGTAATCAGGCGGTCGATTGTCTTCGCCTGGGCGCGGGCGTGCTTGATGAGCTGACTCATGGTTTCTGGGGTCAGCCGCGACTCGGCGTACAGTTCTCGCATACTGCTGCCCAGTTCTAGCGTTTCTAGCGCGATGGAAACTGCCGTCAAGGGATTCCGTAGGTCGTGGGCCAGCATCGCTATCAGTCGGTCTTTAAATCGAAGCTGTTCCTGGAGTTCTTCTTTTTCCTGATTCAGCCGAAAAATCTCATCCGACAAGCGAATGAGTTCGGCTGAGTAGGTAATGGAATTGGAAACTGCTAGCGACTCTACAGCCATCGGCAACGGCTGAGCAGAGTTGAGGCTCATCCGGTTTTCTTGGGCAGACTGTTTCCAGCGAGACCACCAGCTATCGATCTGGGCAATCAGGTTGCTGCCTGCCAAGGTTTGGCGCGGTTCTGGATAAATCTTGATAATGGCGGGCGTGGCAATCAGGCGAAAATGCTCAGCTAGGTGGGGTTGTTCACCCACATCCACCACTTGCAGGTCGAAGGAATAGTCTGCCTCCAGTTCTTTGAGGCGACTGCGAATCTGCCGAATCTTTTCGACGGAACTGGGGCGCTTGTCCACAAACAACAGCAGTTGCAGAGACGGTTCAGCGCGGTCGGGTGGAGTGGATAGGGCCTCCATATCGGCTACGTCACAACGGATGGGATCGGGCGAACAAACGGAATGTGGATTGCGCTGTGTTTCAAGTAGGCTGGCTGGAATTGGAGGAAAGCAAGGAGGAAATGGGTGTAGGGTAGAACGATTTTGGGGGCGATCGCCAGGAGAATGCTTCAGATCACTTCAAATCAACTTACGCTTCAAGCGGTCTTAAGTGCGGTTATGGGCTAGAAAAGGTCACAAATGCAGCCCATGCGCCTTGTGCAATGCAGCATACACTAAATTACTAAATATTTTAACCTTTTGCAGGTGGCTTAGAGATGGATTCTCAGGGAACTGTTCGTCCGAACTCTTGCAGAGTGGGGTATTCCAACGCTTTACTAAATGAGGTTTCTTGAGTCGCGACTTGATTTTTAGCGGGCACAGGTAATGGGAACAGACATTGCGAATCTGGGATATTTAGCCCTGCCGCCGGGTGGTTCTGGGCCGGGTGTGGTGGTGCTGCAAGAGTGGTGGGGCCTGGTTCCCCATATCAAGACGGTGGCGGATCGATTTGCCGAGGCGGGGTTTGTGGCGATCGCCCCTGATCTGTATAACGGCGAAACGACGACCTCGCCAGACGAGGCAGGGCGGTTGTTTATGGCGCTCAACATTGAGCAAACGGCTCGCAGGCTGGAGGAGACGTTCCAATATTTGCAGAGTCATCCGGCGGTGACAGGCGATCGTCTGGGCGTGGTGGGCTTTTGCATGGGCGGCCAGCTCGCGCTGCTGGCGGCGACCCTGAGCCAGCGCGTGGGCGCAGTGGTAGATTTTTACGGCATCCATCCCAATGTGCAGCCCGATTTCTCGAAGCTGCGTGCGCCCGTGCTGGGCATTTTTGGTGAAAACGACGGGTTTGTGACTCCAGAAGCCGTGCGATCGCTCGAAGCGGCCATTCAACAGGCGGGTGGCTCGATCGAAACGCATACCTATGCCGGAGCCGACCATGCCTTTTTCAACGACACGCGCCCAGAGGTCTATCAGCCTGAAGCCGCTGCCGATGCCTGGGACAGGACGCTGAGGTTTTTGAAGAAGGAATTGGCGGCAATTGAGTAAACCTCTTGCATGAATGCTGTTTTGAAGGCGTGAATCGTGGCGCGGTACTGCCGCGCTGCGATTCACGCAAGAAGTCTAGTAGAGTCAGGATTTGATCGACGAGACACCAAAAAAGCCGAGTTGACAGGGCGCTTGCCCGATGCCACTCGGCTTTTAATCGGTTTGGCTAATGGTCGAAGATGCGTTAGGAGACAGAGACGGCGATCGCCACGAGACCGCCAATTAATGCCAGCGCACCAATCCCAGCGATCAGATAAATCGTCTGCTGCTTTTTGCTGGGCGGCTCAGCAGTGTACATTTTTGGCTCGACCGCAAAGTTATTTAGGCGACCGCCATCTTCTGTGGTGTAGCGCATGCACTCAGTCCTTTTTCTAGATATTTGTTAATTTTAGCAACTAGTTATGTGCATACTCTAGAATGACTTCAGGTAATTTTAGATATTAGGCAAAGTTGGGCAAAGTTGGGCAAAGTTGGGCAAAGTTATTACACAAAATCAAACAAACATTTGCACAGTCCCGCTCCTACCTTCAGCCCCCAAAAAAGCGCCACAAGACTAAGCCTGCGACGCTTTAGACAGAACCTCTAAGAGGCAACTACAAGGGGAAACTACAAGGGGAAACTACAAGGGGAAACTACAAGGGGAAACTACAAGGGGAAACTACAAGGGGCGATCGCCCGCTTTTATCTGCCTTTCACCTGGGAAAGACGTTACATTTCTGTTACCCGGATGGGCTGAGGAATTACCTTGATTAGTAGCGCATAGAGAATCGCTGCCGAGATAATCCCATTGAGTGGACCGATGCCGATGTTTGCCGTGCCCGTGAAGTAGGCAACTAGAGCGGCAATGATATAGGCAATCACGCCAGCCCAATTAAACGCAGGCAGAGCCGTGTCTAGTGAGGGAAATTGGCCCCGATGGCGCAGCCAAAAATCGGTCATGATGATGCCCCCGATTGGCGGAATCAGCGTACCCAATAGCAGCAGGTAGGCAATCAGGTTTTCGTAAATACCCGTCAGCGCCAGCAGCAGCGCAAACAGTGCCCCACCAATCACAAAGGCATGGCGCTTGGTGGTGCGGAAGAAGTTGGTGCCCGCCACCGAGAAGGCGTAGATCGTGTTGTCCTGCGTCGTCCACACGTTGAGGATCAGCAGAATCAGGCTACCCAACAGCAAACCCTGCTTCGCCATCGCTGCGATTAGGTCGTCGCTGCCGTAGACCAGGGTGGTAAAGGCTCCCGTAAACACCAGCAGACCGTTAATAAAGAAAAACGCCAGGAAGGTACTCCAGATGGCGTTTTTGGGGGTGTCTGCAAAGCGGCTCCAGTTGGTGGACTGGGTGCCCCCAGAGATAAAGGTAGACATAACCGTGGCGATCGCCATCCCAAAGCCCATCTGCTGAGATGGCTGCAAGCTGGCCAGATCGCCCGCATCGCCAAACCCGCGAATCAAGCTAATCGCTATCAAGATCAGCATGGCAGGCACAGCAAGGCGGCTGAGCCAGTCCATCGCCGTGTAGCCGATATAGGCGGTGACGCAAAAGGCAAAGGTAAAGAACACCGTCAAGAAGACCCTCATTCCATCCGACAGCCCAAACTGCTTAGTGAGCGCATCGGCAATGAACGCATTGGTGACGGCATACCAGCCGATTTGCGTAAAGCCCAGCACAAAATCGACCCAGCGAGAGCCAATGTTGCCAAAACTAAAGCGCGACATGAGAACGGTCGTCAGCCCGCTACGCTGGGCGATGTAGCCCATTGCCGCGCAATAGGTTCCCAAAAGTAGGTTGCCAATTAGCACAATAGTCAGCATGGTGGAAAAGGGAAATGCCGAGCCAATTAGCCCCCCTGCAAATAGCGTCGTCGAGGTGAGTGCAAATCCCATTAGCAGCGGTGCCAGCGACCAGATGGGCTTGCGGGCCTCGAACGGCACCACCGAAAGCGGATAGTCTTCTCCTGCCTGACTGCGATCCACATATTGTGAATCTGACGAAATACTCATACGACTTCATTTCCTCCCCGCGTGGACTCTATATTTATAAAGCTTTATTTATAAAGCTTTTATGCCGGTATTCTCGGTTTTGTGTTTAGGAAGAGAGGTATTTTAGGTTACAAATTTCACTTCCAAGGCGATCGCATCTATGACTCCCGGTGACATTACGACTCTGTTGACTGCCCTATTTGGCCCTGCGGTGCAGTCTGCCGAACCCGAATCCTGGCAAGTAGAGCTTGGCGGCTTGCGGCTGCTAGTGCTGCTTTCGGAAGACCAAAGCTGGCTGCGATCGCTCGTTTCGATCGACTCGGCCCAGGCGGCTGCCCCCTATCTTGCCCAACTTTTAGAGGCAAATTTCGACGAAACCCAGGAAGTTCGCTATGCCCTCCATCAGGGCGTGCTGTGGGGAGTGTATCAACATGCGCTGAGTAGCCTCACGGTAGAAGACTTCCGAGCGGCGATCGCCCGTCTCGTATCCCTGCAAGAGCGCGGGCTAAACCCCAGCTTTGACCGCCTGGCCGAATCCCAAATCCGCCAGATCATCCGCATCGCCAAGCAGCAAGGACAGTCGCTTGAAATGACCCTGCAAACGCTAGAACGGTTCTATGCCGAGGGCATGATGGGCAGCTTGGAAGCAGGGCCCGCCGAACGCGACCAAACGCTGGGGGCGTGGCGCTATCAGCTAGAGCGGCTGTGGGATGAGGAATAGCGCGTAGCAGGCGGGGCGATTTGCGTCAGACTGTGTCAAGTTGTGCCGTATTGTAAAGAATATTGACCTGCATGAAACCGACCCGCACCAAAGGCAAAATCGAACGATGGGACAGCTAGAACGCCTGCTGCTGATGGCAGAAGATGAACTGACGCAATACAGCACCGACGCTCGCAAGAAGGAAAAACTGCGGCAAAAGATTGCCCTGTCGGTGTCGCGGGCAGAGCAGCAGCAGATTAAGGAAACCCTGCTGGCAGAGATGCCCACGGGCGGCTTGGCCAAGCTAGTAGAAACCCAGCGCCAGACAGTGGCGCTGCCGCTGTGGGGAATTGCGGGGCTGGGGCTGCTGCTGGGTATTTCGTTTATGCAGCCGGTGGATTTTTTGGCGACGATTTTGGGTGGGGCGGGGGCGATCGCCGTTCAAAAATGGGGTTGGTCGCTGCAAGCCAAGCGCCTGCTGATCGACACGCTGGAAGAGTTGGAGCAGCGGATGAAGGGCGATCGCCCTGATTCGCCCTGATTAGCTCAATCGGGACGGTTTTTTGCAGCTTTTTTGGGCAGCCACAGGGGAGCAATTCCCAGGCTAAAAATCTTTATTTTCGCCGTTGATTTTGTCAGGAATTTCCCCTACGCCTGCGGTAGTTCATAGCAGCAGGGCGATCGCCCGCCTAGTCTCTTTAGGCATCTAATTCTTGAAATTGGCCAATTCTTGAAATTGGCAGCGTCAGCCAGGGTCGCATCACCCCCCGCCGGAATGGAGTGAACCGTTTCAAAAACCCGGCTTTTATTTAACTGACGAACCCATAACTAAACCCTGAACCCAGACATGCCGCTTTCCCGGTCGCTTTTCCTGATTGGTAAACTCGCCTAGCGCGATCGCTGCTGGTAGCGGAGGTTGTCAGGGTCTTTATTACTCTCAACGGAAAGGAAAAAACGATGCAAACGCCCTCTATGGAGCGCTATCCCCAGGTTTTTGCGGGGATGGTGGCGCTTTCGCTTGCCCTCGTGGGCAGCACCTTCATCGGCGCAACGGCCCTGCGCGATGTGAAATCTAGCAACGACGTGATGGTGGTCACTGGTTCCGCCAAGCGGCCCATCCGCTCGGACTATATTATCTGGCGGCTGTCGGTGTCGAGCCAGCAGCCGACAGCCCAGGCGGCTTATCAAGATTTGAAGCGACAGACTGAGCGGGTGCAGGCATATCTGCGAGAAAATCAGGTTCCCGCCGAGGCCGTCACCCCCAGCGCAATCGAATCTTACTCGATTCCAGAAGTGTTGCCCAACGGACGCGAAACGGGGCAAACCCTCGCCTATCGCCTGACGCAGCGGTTTGAGGTACGCTCCACGGAGGTCGATCGCTACACCACGCTGTCGCAGCAATCGACTGATTTGATCAACGACGGGATTAATTTGGTGTCTGAGTCGCCGCAGTATCTCTACACCGAGCTGAGTAAGCTGCGGATCGAGATGGTGGCAGAGGCAACAAAGGATGCTAAGGCGCGAGCCGAGGCGATCGCCCAGAGCGCAGGTAACCGGGTCGGCGCAGTCCGCAGTGCCGAAACAGGCGTGTTTCAGATTACCTCGCGCAACTCGACGGAAGTCAGCGATTACGGCATGTATGACACGTCCTCAATTGAGAAGGACATTACAGCCGTGGTTTCAGTGACCTTTGGGATTGAGTAGGTCGGCTTGTGAATCAGGAATTGCGCTAATCGGGGGCATCTGCCAAATCAGGGGCATCTGCCAGCGCCCGGAGGATAGCAAAAACGATGCGCGTGCCCAGGTCGAGATCATGGCGATCGCGATTCACCAGTGCTACCACCGTGGTCGGCTGCCCCTGCATATTTGAGAAATGAAATGCGCCCGTGACGTAGCCCGGCCCGGCTCCGTTGTGTCCGGCGACGATGCCGTAGGGCGAGTCCAGCCCCAGACATAGCCCCAGTCCATAGCCGATCTTGCCGATTTGCGGATGCTCAAAATCAAACCCATGCAGCGGCTCCAGCATTTGGCGCAGGCGCTCTGGCGCGAGCAGCGTGCCCGCAAACAGCGCGTCTATGATTTTGCCCAGTTCCGCAGCCGTGGAGACGACGACCCCATGCGACACCCAGCCCGGATGATAGAGCGGCGCGACGTTTTGCAACTCGTCTCCAGTAAAAAACTGGCTATAGCCAGGGGTTAATCCTTGCGCCTGCTCCAGCGTTTCGGGAACGAACGTATTCTGCAAGCCCAGCGGACGAAAGATCCACTCCGCCAGGTATTCCGACATCGACAGACCCGTTTCCTGGGTCAAGATCAGCCGCAGCAGCATATAGCCAATATTGGAATAGGCCCAGCCCGTTCCTGGTAAGAAAAGCTGCCCCTGCGCTTGCGCCACCTGGAGAAAGGTTTCCGTCGTCCAGGCCTGGCGCGGGTGGCTTTGCAGCGCCTCGATGTAGGCTGTGCCATCGCCATAGCCAGGGATGCCGCCCGTGTGGCTCAGCAGTTGTCGCAGCGTCACGGGCGACTCGACCGCATAGGGAATCTGAGCAAACTGCGGCGCGAGGGAAGCATCCAGATCTAGCCGCCCCGCCTGCACCAGATTCATCGCCACCGTCGCCAGCAGCGGTTTGGTAATACTGTAAATATAGAAGCGGGCATCGCTGGGCAGCGGGCACTGCTGCTGGAGGTCGGCGTATCCCACGCCAGCTTTCAGGACGGTTTCGCCGCCGCGAAGGAGGGCGATCGCCGCTCCTGGGGCCTCTGCCTCCCGCAGTTCTGCCACCACCGCTGCCCTCACCCGCGCTTCAAGATCTTGCTTTCCCATCTCATCCCCCTTCTCTAACACTCCCACACCCCTGCAATGCTGACTTCTACCGACTTTCGCGGTCTGTTGGGCGATCGCTTTTACAAAAACTTTTTCCCGATTCCTGCTACGAACCAGTTTGTCACGGGCAGCCTTGCGCCGCCGTTTGAGCTGCTGGATGTAAAGGGCGATCGCAAGGTGCGCCTGTCAGACTACGCAGGCAGCCGCAAGCTCAATGAGCAGGCGTGGAATCGCCCCGTGCTGCTCTATTTCACGCGAATTTTTACGGAAAAGCAGTATTGCCCGCTCTGCTATCCGCACATTTTGGAAATGAACGAGAAGTACGAAGAGTTCACCCAGCGCGGCGCAGAGGTGCTAATGATCACCAGCACGGACGAGCGCCAGAGCAAAATCGTGCTGCAAGATCTGGGGCTAAAGATGCCGCTGCTGACAGACTCAGAATGCCGCGTGTTTCGCCGCTATCAGACGGGACAAGCCTTAGGCGCACCGCTGCCTGCCCAGTTTTGGGTCGATCCAGCCGGAAAAATCCGCTTTCGTCATCTATTCTCGTTTTTGGAACCCAACGCCAGCGTCGAGCGGCTGCTGGTGGCGCTGGAGCGGCTGAAGGAGCCAGAAGCCTAGGTCACTTGGTATAGGTCACCTGGTAATGGGTAATGGTAGTCAAATCTGAGTTGATTTTTTCTATGCGTTAGACACATTTGACGTTATATCGATTCTCGATTTTGGATTTGCGATTTTGGATTGTCAGTCAAGGGTCTGTGGGGCTTCCAGCAATTTCACTCGTCGCTCTGCTTAGGAGAATTGATGTTACATCTCAGCTTGTATTCTTGCCAACACCTGCTTTAAAGATTCCAAATCGCTTGAGCATATTTTGTATATTTCTTCAGCATCTATGTTGAAGTAATCGTGAGCCAAGATATTTCTAATTCCTTTGATACTTG
>JBDNCP010000068.1:0-23832 GCA_046719575.1 Cyanobacteriota bacterium | reverse complement strand
GAGTAACCAATTCGGCTTCTATGCTGACGCGATCAGGCTGATCCTCCAAATCTTCGCTGTAGAGCGATCGCAACTGGAGCTTGCCACCCGCAACTGCCTGGAGCAACAACGCTCGGACATGGGCTTCTGCATGACTCGACCGGTGCATGACGCTACAACTGTTTTCAAGCGGACTATAAATGTTGCAGAACTTAACTAGCATAAAGGTAACCTCAACTTCTTTTGCTCCAGCGTCATGGATGAGCTAGGTTCTCTCTACGGCGGTGTTCCCACGCCTCGAGGCGAGCGCCATGCTGCTGGCAAGGCGTTGCGCCAGACCGTACCGCGATCTGCCCATCGAGACTGGCACCCGCAGAGCGATCGCCCCGATCCGCTGGAATTGCTAGCCAAGTCAAATCAGCAGCGGATTCCAGATCTAATCCCCATCCGCCACTGGCGGATAATGCAGTCTCCGTTTACCTTTATGCGCGGCAGCGCCATCATCATGGCGGCAGATTTGGCAACCACGCCGACCACGGGACTTCTGGTGCAGGCCTGCGGCGATTGCCACCTGCTGAACTTTGGTGGGTTTGCCACGCCCGAACGCAATCTGATCTTTGACCTGAATGACTTTGATGAAACTCTTAAAGCGCCTTGGGAATGGGATGTCAAACGGCTGACCACCAGTTTCGTTCTGGCAGGTCGAGACTTGCAATTGTCAGATCAAGACAGTGCAGAAGCGGCGCTGGCGGCGGTTCAAGCTTATCGGTTGGCGATCGCCCACTTTAGCCAGATGCGAACGCTAGACGTATGGTATGCCCGTCTCGATGCCGATATGCTGATCCAACACGCGCCCGACGAAGACACCCGCAGACATTGGGAAAAAATGGCGACCCGAGCCTTCAATCGCACGCTAGACCGGGCGGTTGTGCAATTGACCGAAGGAGTCGGGGGGCAGCGCCGTTTCATCGACAATCCACCGCTGATCTATCATCTGCCCAATCAAGTCGAGTATTTTGAGCAAATCAGCACTCTATTTGAGCAATACCGGGATACGCTTCAAGTCGATCGCCAGTTCCTACTTGACCGTTATCGACTTGTAGATGTCGCCTTGAAGGTGGTGGGTGTTGGCAGCGTGGGGACGCATTGCGGGGTCGCGCTGCTGCTAGACGACCATGACGATCCGCTGCTGCTGCAATATAAAGAAGCTCGACCGTCGGTACTGGAACCCTATGCTGGCAAGAGTCCCTACCCCCACGAAGGGCAGCGCATCGTCAGCGGGCAACGGTTGATGCAGGCGGCCAGTGATATCTTTCTCGGATGGACGACTGGGATAGACGGGCATGACTTTTATTTCCGACAACTGAAAGATATGAAAACCGCGATCAAGTTAAAGGGAATGTCTGCCCGCAGCCTGGAAGACTATGCTGAGATTTGTGGCGCAGCTCTGGCCCGGGCCCATGCCCGCACGGGGAACCCGGCCATGATTAGCGGCTATCTGGGCGACAGCGATGCCTTTGATCGGGCCGTGACCGATTTTGCTGTAACCTATGCTCATCAGGTAGAGCAGGATTACCAAAAGCTAGTAGAGGCAGTGCAGTCGAAACGCATCGCAGCACGACCGGGCTAGATGGAGAATCTGTCTAGGTAAGATATCTTCGGCGGATTACCAGTCTCCATCCAACGCCACCTCACACAGGTCACAGGGTCGCGTCGGATCATCAGCATCGACAACAACCCATAGTCGATGGGCACCTGAAATCGGGCAAAGCCCTTCCACCTTTCCCAAAAATAGGGACCCATCGGGTGTGCGAAGTTCAGTCCAGCGGGGGCGATCGCCCAAAATACCAATGGCTGAACCGCTGACTGCGCCGTCGCGGGTGGCATCGGGCGAGTCTTCGGCGGCGGCTGAAAATAAGATTCCGAGTGGCGTAACGGTGGCATCCGTAAAGGTCAGCGCCAGCCCGTTTAACTGGCCCAACTCATACTGGCAGATATTTTGCAAAGCAGGCGGCTGGTGTTGCTCTGGGGCCGCTAGGTAGGCCGCGAGGGTCGCCCAGTCTAAATCACCCGTTGCATTGACCGGCTGTAGCATATTCTGGGGTGCGCCATTGCCCCGGTTGAATAGCCGAAGGTAAGCTGCCTGAAAAATTGCGCCTTCCACATTCAGTTCACTGCCAGAAAACGGGGTGCAGTCCCGCAGATGAGCATAAAGCGCTGTGGCGGGTTGCAGTGTCAATCGGCTGGGATCGGAGGCAGGCACCAGCAAAATCTGTTCTCGGCGGGCTGTCGATCCTGAGCCAAACGCCAGAAGGATTTCGCCATCTGGGGTGGGAACGGTGGTGCAAGCTTCCAGATCCAGCTTGAACCGTTTGTTGCCGCGCTGATCGTCAAACTGACGCAGGCCAGCTTCTCCAGATGGCAACGGGATGGCTTCGACAACCAAACTCTGGGGGGCAATCAGCACTAGAAAGTTGGCATCATCTTGCACCAGCGCCAGGCGATCGCCAAACCAGCTCAAGCTGGAGCCTGCCCGCACATGCGAAGGACGATCGAGGGCTGGATCTGCGCCTTCTTGATAGAACAGCGGCAGACTCCGCACCACGGTCGCCCGTAACGTGGGATCTCGCCTAGCATGAATCACGGGCACCCATGTTTTACTCAAGGTTCAATTGCTCCTGCATGGCTCACCTGATACCAACTCGCCCCGCAGCACCGTGACCGCCTGCCCACCCAACAATACTCGATCGCCCACTAGCCGTATCCTCACCACACCGCCCCGCGCCGAAGCCTGATAGGCGAGAAACGTATCTTGACCCAGGCGATCGCCCCAGTAAGGAGCCAAGGCGCAGTGGGCCGAACCCGTCACCGGGTCTTCGTCGATGCCGGAGCCGGGGGCAAAAAAGCGCGAGATAAAGTCATAGCCCGACCCAGTTTCGGCGCGGCTGGTGACGATCACGCCGCGCACGGGCAGCGTCCGCAGGCGAGTAAAATCGGGCGCAAGCTGACGCACTATTTCTGGAGTCGTGACCTCAACTAAGTAATCGAATTGGTTTTTGCTAACGGCGATCGCCTCTTTTCCTAGTGCCGTACCCAGCGCCTCTAACAGCCCTTCTGGTGGGTCGATGGGGGCGCATCGTTTTGCGGGAAAATCTAGCTCAATCCAGTCGCCCTGCTGGGTGGCGGTGAGCAGGCCGCTGAGGGTGTAAAAGCGGGCGATCGCCCCCGATGCCAAATGCCCCTCACTCCACAACACATGGGCGCTGGCCAGCGTCGCGTGACCGCACAACGCCACCTCCACCGCAGGCGTAAACCAGCGCAGCCGATAGCCGTCTGCCTCTGGCAGCAAAAACGCCGTTTCCGACAGGTTCATTTCGCGGGCCACTGCCTGCATCCACTCGTCTGACTGGGGGGCCGGCAGCACACACACAGCGGCCGGATTGCCAGCAAAAGGGGCTGATGTAAAGGCATCGACCTGGATAATAGACAGTCCCATACAAATGTCTCTTGTATCCACTGGATAATAAACCTTTTGCATGAATGCTGTTTTGAGGGCGTGAATCGTGGCGCGGCGGTACCGCGCTACGATTCACGCAAGAAGTCTAATATCCTCATCCGTTTCCGGTAGATAAACCGTTCCATAGAAGTCGGTAGACCTAGTTGACTGACCAATCTTTTGCCTAGGCTAGGTTGAGCAACCTCAAACCCAGTACTAGCTTAAATCTCGCTGGGTTGCGCTGATGTCAACTCAACCGACGAACAAATCAAGATTGCAGGAGTTTTGTCCGTCAAACAGGTAGGTAGCTGATTGACTGACAAAACCTGGGCACTAGGCGGTTGAAACCGCTGCTCCATCAACAAAGTCGGCCTTCGCCGACTCTCGACCCTGACCCCAAACCCGCGTAGGCGGGTTTCGCCTGTGTAGGCGCGGCTTCCAGCCGCCAGCGGTCAATGTTTTGTCCGTCAAACAGGTAGGTAGACACCAATAAACACTAATAAACATAAAACTGAAACATAAAATCCAAAGTTCCGGCACTGCCCGCGCAGAGTTTAGGATCTATATGTTTGTTTAATTGGTTTAAGTTTAATTGGTTTAATTGGGTCTATTCACTTAGAAGGTCCCTGATTGGAAGGTCCCTGATAGGAACGTCCCTGATAAATTCAGAAAATTGATCACTCAGGAGTCGATCGGCGGCAGTTGGCGCGTAAGATTGAGCGTATGATTTACAGCGCTGGTTCAAATCGCCGTTATCATTCTACTGGAGTTTGCTGAAACGTTGAAACATTGACCCTCGTGCGGTCGTCAGAGGAATTGCGACAGTACACGCGACATTCACACGCGCATTTACAATAGCCGCTATGCAGTTCTATCCACTTCTTTCCCCGTCTAAGCGTCCGTCTCTGCTTCACCGCTGGGGCTTGCGCTTGTTGCTTGGATTCAGCGTTGCGCTGGCTTCGCTGGGTGTGGCTTATCCGGCTCATGCGGCTCGGCGTGTCGTTTTGATCTTCGACCAAACGCGGGTACAGGTGCCCATTTCTGTTTTAGAAATCTATGCCCGCACCGGGATTGCCACCGACCAACTCAGTACGTTTTTGGGGGTCAGTCCTGAAGTGCAGACCCAGGCCCGTCGAGCGCTAACCCATGAAGTAGAAGTGAGCGATCGCCTGTTTCGGCAAGCCCTACGGGGCAGGACGGGTGAATTTGTGCTGTCGCGGCTAGAGCAGATCTTGAGAACCGAAGGCCGCAGCCGCCGCAGTTCGTCCCAACCCCTACGAGACGCGCTCATTGCCGCCTACCAAGACGATAATCGGATTTCTTTGCTAGAAGTCCTGAAAAAGTATCCCGAAGACGAAGTGCAGGTAGATGTGCGCGGCTTGCAGCAGACCTACAATGAAGTGGCTTCTCTGGTCGATCGGTTTGGGCCATTTTTTGATCTGATTCGAGGCAGCGTCCAAAATCAGATTTGCGACTGTGATGCAGCCGCAGAACCGTCTCCCGCCGTGCCGCAAGCCGCCAGAAGGCTGCCCCGTCTGGGTCAGTAGCGTTTGACAAGTTTTAGGAGCGTTGGATGAGTGTTTGGATTTCCTGCCTGGATCGGGTGAGACGGTCAGATGCGGTTCGTCGAGCTTTTGCGGGGGTTGCTTTGCTGCTAGGGGCGGGGATGCTGGGGGCCTCTCCAGCCAGCGCAGCCGAGTCCATCGTGGTCAACTTTGGCCCGCTCAGCCGCTCCTTTTCTATCACTGAGTTTCAGACGCTTGCCGAGACGGGGCAGCCGTCTCGCAAGCTGCGCTGGTATCTGAATACGGCGGGTGTGAAACCATCTACGGCGCGATCGCTCCTTACTCAGCAAGTGCCCTTGCCGCTGGAGTTTGTCGATCAGATCCTGAATTCGCTGCCGGGTGAGTTTGGGTTATATCAGTTGGGGCAGGTCATCAGCCCCAGCAGCCAGGAGGCCAGTCTGCAAGCGATGCGGGCGGCAGTGGTGCTGTCGGCAGCAGATGACAATCGAGTTTCGATGCTGGAGATTTTAGAAAACTACCCGACACGGGAGCTACATATAGATGGGCTGGGGCTGATGCGGACAGCGCGAGATGTGCAAAATCTGATGTCGGGTTCTGGTGGAACGATTGAGGGCATTGCCAGAGGCATGGAAAACTTATTGCCGGGGTTGTTTTGCGAATGTGCGCGAAATGCAGCGGGCGGTGGGGGCGACAGTCTGCCCCGTGTGGATGACCCAGCGATGAGCTGCAATTAGCTGTGATGGCTGCAATTAATGGCTGCAATTAGCTGCCGCTGATGCCCAGGGAAACGCGATCGCCCCCAATATCCCGCAGCAGTTCCAGCACCTTGGCCACGTCGTTGTAGGTCAGCCCTTGGTCTGCTTTGAGAATCACCACGCCTGCGGGGTTTTTTACCAAAAAGTCCTGAACGTCTGCGATCACCTGGGCTTCCGGAACGGGCACGTTATTCATCACTAGTTGCCGCTGGGGATTCAGGCCTACCAGCAAGGTAGGCACTTTTTTCCCATCTTCAGCGGTTGTGGGGTTGCTGCCGCCCTCTGCCTCAGGCAGGTTAATGTTCATCACCTGCTGCCCGGTCAGCGTCATAGAAATGATGATGAAAAACGTCAGGACGCTCATCAGCACGTCCATCATCGGCACTAGATCGACCTCTGGCAGTTGATTTTGCTGACTTCTAAACTTCATAAGTTCCTCACCTTCTCCCCCTCTAACCTTTCGCAACTCGATGCACTAGGGGCTAGGCGGGTCAATCGATAGTGAAACGCGATCGCCCCCCACTTGCTTCATCTCTGCTAGGGTTTGCACAACCTGCGCGTAGGGCAAGCGGCGATCAGCCTGTAAAATGACAAATCCTTTGGGGTTTGACCGTAAATAGACCTGCACCGGCCCCTGCCACTGGTTTCCTGGGACAGGTTCCCCCTCAATGAGCAACTGCCGCTGGGCTGTCAGCGTCACTAGCAGCGGCTCTGGCGGTTCCTCTGGCTCGGTTGGCGGCGGCGTGTTGTCTCCGGGCGGCAGAATCACAGAAACCCCCCGCTCCTCGGAGAGCAGCATGGTAATCATGACGAAAAACGCCAGGATGCCCATCATCACATTGAGCATTGGGGTCAGGTTGATTGGCGGCGGTGTGCCATAGGAGCGCTGTTTGAACCGCATGGCTTTCCTCGCTGTGCTGCTCTAGCGTCGCTCAATGCCGATGGGATTGCGACTGCTGGGGGCGATCGCCTCTAGCGTGTCTTCCTCTTCCAGTTCCGACTCATCCCAGAACTGGCGATAGATTAGCTCTAGCTCACTGCCCGCCGCCGAAAAATAGTCCATCTGCCGCGCCTGAAGCGACACCAGCAGCCGAAAAATCAGCAGCGCCATGATAGCAACCACCATCCCCGCCGCTGTCGTAATCAGCGCTTCCCCAATCCCTGCCGCCGCACGGGTTGCCTGAGCCGAGGTGCCTTCGCCGCCTCCTCCGCCAATATTCAGGTTATTGAAGGTGTTGATCAGACCCGTCACAGTGCCCAATAGCCCCAGCAGGGGAGATACGGCGATGGTGGTTTCCAGCAGCTTGTCGCCTTTTCGCATTTCGGCAAACTCGCGATCGCCCGCCGCCTCCATCGCCAGTCGGAAGGTTTCGGGAGAGGGCTGTCGCAGCCGCAGCGGAGCCAACAGAAAGCGCCCAATCGGAACATCTTGAGACTGTTCGGCGATCGCCTCAGCTTCGGATAAATCGTGACGGGCGGCTTCCAGCACATCCTGCACCACCTGATTTTCCTGAGTCAGCAGCCGATACCAATACCAGGCTCGCTCCAGCCCGCAGGCAACCGTCGCCACCGAAAATCCCACAATCGGGATCATCACAGGGCCACCTTTCATTACCAAGTCAATCAGCGCTGCCATCTCGTTTGCCTTTAGGTCAAATTTGTCTTACTCTCTGTCAGAATACTCGAACTATCCAGGTCCGCTGGTTAAGGGAACCTACCTGACTCATTATTAACTGGTTAAGTCCCTGCGAGGCCGAACTGTAAGTCAAAAGAAACAAAAAAGAGGGAGTCACCTCCCCCTTAGCCATTCGCTTCGATCGCATCACCCAGAGAAGACCCAGCGCCAGACAACCAAGCGCGATCGCCCCTAGGTGAAACCTGTCGGCTACTTCATCGCAGCAGCCAAATCCTTCGCCTCTGCGCCCACGATCATCGGCGCGGTAAAGGGCACTTTCAGATCCAGCCAGGGCTGCTGTGCCACCATCGGCAACACCTGACGCGCCTGAGAAACCACCGCCACCGTCTTTGCATCGTAGGTCTGGGTGGCCAGCTTGGGATACACGCCAATCCCGATAATCGGCACCAATAAGCACAGCGCAATAAACGCCTCTCTAGGCTTCGCGTCTGTCAACGTGATTCCAGCCAAATCTTTACTCTCAGTGCCATAAAACACCGTCCGCAGCATCGACAGCAAGTAGATCGGCGACAAAATCACCCCGACCGCTGCCAGCATCACGATCACCGCTTTAAAGGTAGGGCTGTAGGCTTCGCTGCTGGAGAACCCTAGGAAGATGGTTAGCTCACCCACAAAGCCGCTCATGCCTGGTAGCGCCAGCGAGGCCATCGAGCCAGCCGTAAACAGCGCAAAGGTCGTCGGCATTTGCTTGGCCATCCCACCCAACTTGTCCATCATCAGCGTATGCGTGCGCTCGTAGGTCACGCCCGACAGGAAGAACAGCGCGGCCGCAATTAGCCCGTGCGACACCATTTGCAGCAACGCGCCGCTCATGCCCAGGTCGGTAAAGGCCGCAATCCCAATCAGCACAAATCCCATGTGGGCAATGGAGGAATAGGCCATCCGCCGCTTCAGGTTGTTCTGAGCAAACGCCGTCAGGGACGCGTAGATGATATTCACTACCCCCAGCACCGCCAAAATCGGCGCGAAGTATGCATGAGCATTGGGCAGCATCTCGATGTTGAACCGGATCAGCGCGTAGCCTGCCATCTTCAGCAGCACGCCTGCCAGCACCATTGACACAGGCGCGGGTGCTTCACTGTGGGCATCCGGCAGCCAGGTGTGCAGCGGAAAAATCGGCAGCTTCATGCCGAAAGCTACCAGCAGTGCCCCGTACATTAGCAATTCGAAGCTCAAGGAGTAATCCTTTAAGCCCAACTCCGCCAGATTGAAAGTGAAGTCGCCCCCATAGAAGGCCATCGCCAGCGCAGCCACCAGAATGAAGATCGAACCCGCTGCTGTGTAGAGAATGAACTTAGTCGCTGCATACATGCGTCGCTGCCCGCCCCAGTTGGCAATCAGCAGATAGACAGGCACCAATTCCAGTTCCCACATGAAGAAGAACAGCAGCGCATCCTGGGCCGTGAACACGCCAATCTGGGCGCTATACATCACCAGCATCAGCACGTAAAACAGACGCGGCTTATCCTTGATTTGCCAGGACGCAAGGATCGCCAGCGTGGTCACCAGGCCCGACAGCAGCACCAGCGGCATCGACAGCCCATCGACCGCGAGTGACCAGTGCAGACCGATTTGGGGAATCCAGTTGAAATCTTCAACCAGTTGATACGCAGAGTTCTGGAGGTCGTAGTGTTTCCAGAAGGCGTAGATCATCAGCGAAAACTCGACCAATCCGACGCTGAGCGAGTACCAGCGAACCGTCTTGCCGTACTTGTTGGGCAGTAGCGGAATCGGCAAAGACGCAATCAGCGGAAACAGGATCAGAGCGGTCAGCCAAGGAAATTGAGTACTCATCATGGGAGCTTACCCAAAGACTGCGGTTTGAAGGGATTTGGAGCTATGGAAGAGAGTTGATAAAGTCTGGCCTGTTGACCAGCCATAGCCCGCGCTTAGCCTGTGAAATGGTGTTCCGAATCTGAGGTGAGAGGGGTTTGCCACCTGCCTAATTGGGGTTCGGGGCGAGCAATGACCCCGGCTTTAGGGCGGGTCATTCGCGACCCTTTGCGGCTCCAGTCATCTTCTCCTCGACAGACCAAGCTGATATCATTAGGTCGATATTGAAAGTTACTAAGAATTTATGCCTACCTATCCAGCATAGCTCAGAAATATTAAGTTTGGTAAACATTCACCCTTATTTGTAACGGAATCTAGACTTTTATCTGGAAATCAAACCAGCAAATCAAACCAGCTCTGTGCTGAGTCTGCTCAATTTCTATCTGTTCATCTGGTTTATCTGTCTGTCCATCCAACATGATGGCGCGACTTCTCGGTTTGTAACGAAATCTTTACAATTTTGGGCCATTGGTTCTCTTGCCAACCGACTGGCTAGCCTGTTCGGTCAAACAGCTTTCGGTTGGTTGGGCATTGACCTGAGAGCCTGGACTGGAATCCTGCCTTGATGACCGCAGCCTGCCTGTAGAGCTTTCCCAGGTTTGATGCTCTGGCTCGTTTCTGTTTCGTTTCTGTTTCTGGCGTTTTTTCTTTTACCTGCTATGGCAACGCTCCGAAGTTTCTTTCGATCGCTGACGCGACGAACGGCTAGAACCCTCAGCGATGAAAGCTTTTTGGGCTTTCTGAAGGGATTTGAGGTGCTGATTGCCAAGATTTTGTCGCTGGCGATGATTGTGGTGCTGGTGGTGGCGATCGCCGATTTAGCACGATTCCTGCTGATGGAGCTATCGAATCCGCCCTACGGCTTTTTCACCACAACGCTGATCGAGATTTTCGGGCTGTTTCTGAATGTGCTGATTGCGCTGGAGGTGCTAGAAAATATTACCGCCTACCTGGAAAAGCAGACGGCGCGGGTGCAGCTTGAGCTAGTGATTGTGACCTCGCTGACCGCTGTGGCGCGAAAAATCATTATTTTTGATTCAAAGCAGGCAGGCGGGTTAGACCTGATTGGTCTGGGGGCGGCGATTTTTGCACTGGCGATTAGCTATCTGATTGTGCGGTCTGCAAACCACACGGGCGAACGCTAGAGTTTGGCAGAGCGCATAAACAGCAGGTTGTTTAGGCTATACGCACAGCCAAATGGACGCAGTTTCGGGCTAGTCCAGCTTGAGCGCGTTGACGGGCACGTCTTCCCAGGTGTCTACGGTGCGGAGGCGGGCAATCCAGCCGGAGGCTTTTTGCTCTGGGGTGAGGTTGCTTTCAAAGGAGTGGTGGCATTCCTGTGCTTGGGTTGGGTCGCAGCAGGCGATGCAAGTGTAGACCAGCCCAGACGGATCGATTTGCTCGTTGACCCAAATTGTTTTCGCCATGATGGAATCCTCAGTTTCAAAAGCAGAACTGATCGAAAAGAGATATAGATATTAAAGAGGAAACGAGAGGGATTGGCCCAGGTTGGCGAGTTGGGCGATCGCCCCTCCCGTCATCCGACAAGTGCGCCAGTCTGGCAAAATTTTGGCTCCCATCCGTTCGTAAAAGGCGATCGCAGGTTCATTCCAATCCAGAACGTTCCATTCCAGCCGCCCGCAGTCTCGTTCTAGGGCGAGTTTTGCCAGGGTAGATAGAAGTGCTTTGCCGATGCCCTGGCCGCGATACTCAGGTCGCACAAATAAATCTTCTAGGTAGATCCCAGGTTTTGTCAAAAAGGTAGAGTAGTTGCTGAAAAACAGCGCAAAGCCGACGGTCTGCTGATCGACCTCCGCCAGCAGCGCCTCCACGAGCGGGCGATCGCCCCCCAGATGCTCGGCCAGCAGGTCTACGCTGCCGACGACTTCATGGGTCAGCTTTTCGTATTCCGCCAGTGCCAGAATGAGTTCAAACACAGCAGGCGCGTCGGCCGGTGTCGCAAGGCGGATATTGACCATTACCGCAGCCACCCCTTCAGTCGGGCTGCCACCTGGGGACGGCGCAATTTTCGCATGGCTTTGGTCTGGATCTGGCGGACGCGCTCCCGCGACAGGTCAAACAGGATGCCGACTTCTTCGAGGGTGTGGGTTTCACCTGTGAGTAGCCCATAGCGCAGGGAGATGATTTCCTTTTCACGCTCGGATAGCACGTCAGACAGGACGGTGTAGATTTCCTGACGCAGCATCGATTCGTTCATCTTGGCTTCGGGCGACTGGGTGCTGCTATCTTCGAGTAGCTCCATCAGTTCGGTGTCTTCGCCTTTGCCGACGCGGTGGTTAAGGGAGAGCGATCGCCGCCGGACTTGCTGCAAGTTGCGGAGTTGATCGACGGGAATATCCAGCGCGGCGGCTAGTTCGGCTTCCGTGGGGTTGCGATTGAGGTCACGGCGCAATTCCCGATGCGCTTTTTTCAGCTTGTTGAGCTTTTCGACGATGTGAATCGGCAGACGAATCGTGCGGGCATCGTTGGCGATGGTGCGCGTGATGCCCTGGCGAATCCACCAGTAGGCATAGGTCGAGAATTTGTAGCCCTTGTCGGGGTCAAACTTTTCGGTGGCGCGGTTTAGCCCCAGTGCGCCCTCTTGAATCAAATCC
Organism: Cyanobacteriota bacterium; assembly: GCA_046719575.1. Lineage (GTDB taxonomy): Bacteria > Cyanobacteriota > Cyanobacteriia > Elainellales > Elainellaceae > Thermoleptolyngbya. Next base: position 11,932 of record JBDNCP010000068.1, on the reverse strand, counting down.
AGGAACGGCACGCCGCGATTGAGATAGCGCTTGGCAATGGAGACCACCAGCCGCAGGTTGGAGCGGATCATTTTGCGCTTAGCGGTGCGGCTGCGGTGCATTCGGTGGTCAAGCTGGCGCTCGCTCAGCCCAAACTCTCGGGCCACTTCGGCTTTGGTAGGGGTGCGCTGGAGCGAGGTCTTGAGGCGATCGCGCACCGCCTCCACTTCTGCCAAAAACTTAACCTGACGAGCCAGTTCAATCTCTTCACCGGGCTTTAGCAGTGGATAGCGGGCCATTTCCTTAAAGAATGCGCCCACGGCATCGTCAGAATTGGTCTTGCGGTATCCCGGCGCATAGGCAGCCGCTAATTCTTCATCAAATTCTCGATGCACATCTGGCTCAAATACATCGTCATCGTCGGTTGCCAGATCATCGGCTCCCTCATCTTCTGATGATTCGATATCAGAAAACTCACTCAGAAACGCTGCGTCTAGATCAGATTCGGACCCAAGGTCTAAATCGAGTTCTGGATTGGCGGCATCGGACTCATCTGGTGCAGATGGTGCAGATATTTCCAGCGGTTTCGACCGTATTTCTCCGCCAGCAAGCCCAGAGGTTTCTGAAGGAGAGAAATGAATCAAAAAATTGCCAGGCTGATCTGCCCCTTGGCGATCGCTCGTCTGCGGCTCGTGTGTAGGGACTCGAATCTCAATTGGACTAAACCCACCGACATCCCGGCAGGTTTCCAGGTCTACGACGCGAGTTAATCCCATCGCGACATTTTCAATCGTCTGCTTAGAATTCGGGTCGAATAGCGCTGCCATAGGGGGATTCATCCTAGCGACTTGGGTGATTGGGTGGGTTGTTGGAGGTGGGTTCTCACGTGGATTCCCAAATGAGTGTGGTGTTTCTCAGAGGGAGTCAGCAGAATTTTGCTTTTAGCTGGGGGATGATCATGCTGAAAAGGTTATGGACTGACGACTCCAAAACCTTTCTCTGGTTTTGGTCGGGCTGATATGGCGGGGCTTGGTGGCGCGATCGTTTGGGCTGGATTGACCTTAGATTGGTCTCTGATCGAGTCTCATACTGGAGACGTTGATTGCAAAAACTCTAGCGAGATGCTCTGCTGCGAATTCAAGAATAAACCTCACAGGCGGCCCGTTTGAGCAGCCATTCCCCAACCTTTAGATCCCCCGATTGAAAAATTAGGAGAGATCATTTCGATAATGTTGATCTAAAACTGGGGATTTGTCCAGGTTTATATCCTAAATTCCTGTCAGTTTGCAAGACATTTTTAACATTTCACTTCCAGCTTGTCCACTAAAAGCTAACTTGAGGAGGCTTTTGGTTTCAGTTGGGCAAGTGAATTGCTAACTGGTGGCGATCGCCAATCCTGTCAGGGCGATCGTTTGAGCAATTTTAGAGACGATCATCACCCCTTCAAGTGATAAATCTGAGCGCCGATCATTCACCCTGAGATGATCTGTCTGGCGCTCATTATTTTGTTACAAACCAAATCGATCAGAGGGATTATCAACTTAAAATCGATCTAGATCGATCCAGGTCGATCCAGATCGATCTAGATCGATCTGAATGGATCTGAATAGTGCTTTTCTCCTGAATTTCCAGGTTTTTTCAAAAAAAAGACGGAATTTCAAAACTTAAAAACTCAATTTTTATAAACTGGGCAGACTGCCAGGCGATAGAATCTGCCCCCGGTGGCGGTCGCAGCAGCTGTCCCTAGCTCCTCTCGTGTCCAGATAGGCGTAGTGAATAGAGGGTCTATAGTGAGAAAAGCAATTGACAACAGCAGCGATTCCGCTGGACAAAACCCAGCCGCGTTTTCCGGTTTCCATGCTCCCGACGTTTGCCGATACCCTTGAATCTCTAGATGCGCGACAGGCGGCCCCTGGGGCGGCAGAGGGGGCGGCTGCCTATCGTCTGGCGGCAGGGGATGCCCCTTGGGTCGAGGCGCTGGTCGATTGTCCGGGCGCGCAGGAACTCTATACCTATCGACTGCCGCCGGAAATGGCAGTTGCACCCGGAGATATTCTGAGCGTGCCGTTTGGTGGGCGACAGTTGGGGGCGATCGCCATTCGCCTGCTGTCGGAGCTACCACCAGGGTTAGAGCCGAGCGCCATCCGGCTGGTGGAAGAAGTCGTCTGCCGCAGCTTTTTTCCGGTGGGCTATTGGGATCTGCTGCACCAAGTCGCGCAATATTACTGCACGCCGCTGATTCAGGTGGTGCGGACGGCGTTGCCGCCGGGGTTGCTAGGGCGATCGCAGCGCCGCATTCGTCTAAATGCAGCGTCATTGCCGGATGTTCCGAATTGCTTTCATCCGGCCGCGCAGCAGCTTTTGGACAAGCTCCAGTCGCAGAAGTCGGGCGACTATACCTGGCAGTTTTTGCAGCGGCAGGTGAAAGGGGCGCGGGCCGGGCTGCAAGAACTGCTGGCGCGGGGCTGGGTAGAGAGCTATCTAGAGCCGCCTGCGCCCGTGCGCCCCAAGCTGCGGCAGGCGGTGACGCTGGTGCATCCCGACGGGGCAGATCTCAGTCCCCGCCAGCGGGAGGTGGTGGAGGTGCTAAAGCGCAGCGGCGGCGAACTGTGGCTACAAGATCTGCTGCAACGGTGTCAGGTCAGTTCTTCGGTCGTGAGGGGGCTGGCGCAGAAGGGTTGGGTGGAGATTCAACTGCGAGAAGTGCTGCGGTCGGAACCTGTGACCCCAAGGGCGGGCATTGGCGAAAGCCCTGTGGAGCCGTATTGCCCCAAAGAATTGACCCCAGACCAGGCAGCCGCGCTGGCAGCGATTACAGCGCTCCAGCAGTTTCAGCCCGTTTTGCTGCATGGGGTCACTGGGTCGGGTAAGACGGAGGTATATGCGCGGGCGATCGCCCCAGTGCTGGCACGCGGCCAGTCGGCTCTGGTACTGGTGCCCGAAATTGGGCTAACGCCGCAGTTGACCGATCGCTTCCGGGCGCGGTTTGGCGATGCGGTGCGGGTCTATCACAGCGCCCTGTCTGACGGCGAACGCTACGACACCTGGCGACAAATGCTCAGCGGCGATCCGCAAATCGTCATCGGCACGCGCTCCGCCGTCTTTGCGCCGCTGCCCCGCCTGGGGCTGATCGTCCTCGATGAAGAACACGACAGCACCTTCAAGCAAGACCAGCCCGCCCCCTGCTATCACGCCCGCACCGTCGCCCAGTGGCGCGCCCAGCAGGTCAACTGCCCGCTGATCCTCGGCTCTGCTACGCCCGCCCTCGACACCTGGGCTGCCCGCTCGGGTCATTCTGGTAATTTTCCCCTCCGCCGTCTATCCTTGCCTCAGCGCGTCCAGGCTCGCCCTATGCCGCCGATCGAAGTGGTGGATATGCGCCGCGAGCTTCAGCAGGGCAATCGGTCGATTTTCAGTCGATCGCTCCAGGAGGCGCTGATGGATCTGCGATCGCAGCGCAAGCAGGGCATTTTATTTATCCATCGGCGCGGGCACAGCACCTTCGTCTCGTGCCGCAGTTGTGGCCATGTCATGACCTGTCCCCACTGCGACATTTCGTTGACCTACCATCAGGTGCAGGCAGAGGGCTACGAATCCTTGCGCTGCCACTATTGCGGCTATGGGCAGACCCATCCCGACCGCTGCCCCGCCTGCGAGTCGCCCTATCTCAAGCACTTTGGCAGCGGCTCTCAGCGGGTGGTGCAGGAACTCGCCCGCGAATTGCCCGACCTACGCTGTCTGCGGTTTGACAGCGACACCACCCGCGCCAAAGGTAGCCACCGGGCACTGCTGACCCGCTTTGCCCAGGGCGAGGCGGATTTGCTGGTGGGCACGCAAATGCTGACTAAGGGGATCGACCTGCCCCAGGTGACGCTGGTGGGGGTGGTGTCGGCGGATGGGCTGTTGCACCTGGCGGACTATCGCGCCAGCGAGCGGGCGTTTCAAATGCTGCTTCAGGTGGCAGGGCGAGCGGGGCGCGGCAGTGAACCGGGGCGAGTGATTGTGCAGACCTATTCGCCAGAGCATCCGGTCATCGAAGCGGTGCAGCGGCAGCAGTATGCTCCGTTTGCTGAGCAGGAGCTAGCCCATCGCCAGAGCCTCGGCTATCCGCCCTATCGGTCGCTGGTGCTGCTGCGCCTCAGCGGAATGGACAACGCCGCCGTCAAGCGCACCGCAGAAACCCTAGCAGCCCAACTCGCTCAGCAACTTCCCCAGGTGGATTTGCTGGGGCCGGCTCCAGCGGCGATCGCCCGCGTAGCCAACCGCTATCGCTGGCAAATTTTGCTAAAGTCTGACACCTTTTCCGATGCCGATCGAGAGATCCTGAAAGCGCTGCGATCGCACGTCCCCGCAAGTGTCAGCTTAACAATTGACGTTGACCCGCTGAACTTGATGTGAGGAGGGGGGGAAGAGGGAAGAGAGAAGAGAGAAGAACGAAGAGAGAAGAACGAAGAGAGAGAAGAACGAAGAGGTTCTATTTTTCATTTTTCGTTCTTCGTTTTTCGTTCTTCGTTCTTCTTTTCCCCCTCACCCCATCCCGCCATCTCCCTTCCGCTTCTTTGCGGCCCGCTTTCGCCGCATATTTGCCGCAATGAGGGAGCGATCGACTGGGAAGCCTGCGACCGGAATCACCTGATACTGGCGCTCGTCTTCTAGCTTTTTGAGTTCGGTGTAATCGACCCAGTGAATGCAGTCTACCGGGCAGGTGTCGATCGCCTCCTGGATCACGTCTTCGGAGTCACCGTCCTGGCGAATGACGCGCGATCGCCCATAGTCTGGCTCAATGAAAAACGTATTGCGGGCAACGTGGGCGCAGTGCTTGCAACCGATGCAGGTGACTTCATCCACATAGACCCCTTTCTGGCGCACCTCGCCGCCCAGTTCTGGCTCGAAGCCAGTGCGGTCGGGTGAGTCGCGCCAGTCGCCGCCCAGTTCTGGCTCTAGTCCGGTTGGTTCGGCAAGGTTCCAGCTTGGCGCTGAGGGAGAAAAATCGTCCATAGAACCCTCGTCAACTCAAGAGTGGGGCAAAGGGCGATCGCCCTTAACCCAGCTTACAAAAACTTGATTCTGCAACTTTTGCAAAATATGCAAAAAAATATGCAAAAGGTCAGCGCCTCGGCTGACCCTGCATCATGATTCTTTTGTTCTGCATCCAGGCTAGGCGCTCCAGCGCTGCACCACCAGGCGGATTGAGCCGTCGGCTTGGCGCTGCTCCTCAGATACTTGGAAACCCTGGCGGCTCGTTTCCTTAACGACCGTGTGATAGGCGTAGCGCTGGGTAACGCGGCGCAAGAAGCCGTCTACCGACAGAGGCTGCTGCCAATATTGCAGGTCAGACACCAGCGCATATTCTTGACCGTTCCAGCTAAAGCCGACATCGTAGCCGTTGTCTTGCTCGATGACGACTTCCGCTTCGTGGGTTTGTCCGCGATAGCCGCGTACGGGCCGAGGGCCAGCCTTCCAAGACACGCCTAGATCGGTGAGAGCCTGCTGGAGAGAGGTTAAATCGCGGATTTGAGTTTTGATTTGGCTAAAGTGTGACATGGGGTTTTTCTAACTGAACCAAAGAACAAAAGGAGCGGGAAAACTACGACGAAAAACTCAAGGATCGGCAGGTTAGAGCGAGAACAATTCAGCCTACCACTCGCTGAAGGCTGACTGAGGCTGAGTCGAAGAGAGTGTGTTTTGCTGGGCAAAAAATTCGGAAGTCGGCTCCTGGCTCACCACCTGTCCAAGCTGCGCCTCGATCGCGGCTGTCACCTCAGCACAGGATGTGCCGACGATTCCCGTCACCTTTTCCTGTACCCGCCCATCGGGATAGATGATGAATTCCAGCGTTTCCATGTGTTCTGTGAACCCTACTGCGAACGAAGCGTTGAATCGGATATCGATGCCTGGATGTCTTGATAGCTAACACTTAATAGCTAACAGAAGATCTGATACGCGACCTGTCAATACGGACAGATCTCAAGCCTCTCAGAGCTTCTGAGCCTTAAGACGCTTGCTCAACCTCTCACAACCTAAGCCAGCGCTTTGATCACAAATCCGCGCAGACTCAAGGAAATCTATCGAGTCAATCGGAGATAAATCGCAACCAAACGTTGCAGACAAGATAGTAGTGACTCTTGTTGTTAGTGTCCCTTAACTTCAAGATGCCGTCAAGAATCCGAAGGGCGATCGCCCCCAATTCCATCCGAAGATTTCCTAATGATTGCGATAGAAATAGATCGCTGGGGTTCTAGGCTCAGCGCGTCTGGTCTGCCCAGGGCGTAAGGCGGCGCGAAATTGCCCGCAGCGTATAGTCCAGCAGCAGCCCGATGCCGCCGATGACGGCGATGCAAAACAGCACCTTGTCGGTTTGCAGAAACCGCTGCGACTGCACAATGCGAAAGCCCAGCCCGCTCTGTGCCGCCACCAGTTCTGCGATGACCAGATAATTCCATGCGCCGGAAATATTTACCCGCAGCGTATCCAGTACGCTGGGGAAGGTGGCGGGCACAATGACCTTAAACAACACATCGCGCCGATTTGCGCCCAGCGTGTAGGCGACGTTAATCATTTCATTGGGAATGAATTTCACTGCGTCGGCCACCATGATGGCGTTGTAAAGCACCACGCCTAGGAAAATAATCAGCACCTTCGACCATTCGCCCAGCCCGACCCAAATCACAATCAGCGGCACAAAGGCGACCACGGGCATATAGCGCACCGTGCCCACCAGCGGCGCAAACAGATTCTCCAGGCTGTCAAACGTGCCCATGAGAATGCCCATTGGCACGCCGACGATTGCCGCTAGCACAAAGCCCCCCAGCACCCGCCCGCAGCTTGCCAATACGTCGCGCAACAGCCCATCCTGTAATAGCCCAAGGCCGGCCTGCACAACGGCCGTTGGCGTGGGCAAAAATATCGGCCGCACCCAGCCGCCATAGCTGGCGATCGCCCACACCAGCAGCGGCACCCCCAGCGCCAGCCCCATCAGCAGCAGCCCCAGCCGTTTGGGAAAACCCTGGCGGATGCCCCAAAAGACAGACGGTTGGAGATATTTTTTGGGCGTAGGAGCGAAGGGGTGGTCAGGAAGCGGGGTCATAGATCTAACTACGTCAAGTGCTAGCTTAAATTACCAAACAGGGCGGAGGTGGGGGCTATACTTTGGGCAGTTTGTCGTCTTTTTGTTGCCCAGCCTGATTGGGCGATCGCCCTCCATGCCTGACCTCGTTGCCAACTCTACCGCGCTGCCCAAGCTGGAAGTGTGTCATGTGTCTAAGGCCTATCCGGTGCAGGGCAAATCGCTCCAGGTCTTAGACGACATTAACCTGGACATTTTTCCGCGTGAATTTGTCTGTCTGGTGGGGTCGTCGGGCTGCGGCAAGTCTACGCTGCTAAACATTGTGGCGGGGCTGGTGCCGCCTTCCAGTGGCGAAGTGCGCGTAGATGGGCAGGTGGTGCCTGGGCCGGGAGCCGACCGGGGCATGGTGTTTCAAAGCTACACGCTCTACCCCTGGCTGACCGTGGCCCAGAATGTCGCCTTTGGGCTGCAACTGCAAAAAATGCCCAAAGCGCAGCAGCAAGAGCGCGTCGCCTACTATCTCCACACCGTCGGGCTGACGCAGTTTGCCGGCGCTTACCCCAAACAGCTTTCTGGCGGCATGAAACAGCGAGTGGCGATCGCCCGCGCCCTGGCCACCGAACCCGAAGTGCTGCTGATGGACGAACCCTTCGGCGCACTGGATGCCCAGACCAAAGAGCAGATGCAGCAATTTTTGCAAACTCTCTGGCAGCAGACCCACATCACCGTGCTAATGATCACCCACGATGTCGAAGAAGCGATCTATCTCTCGCAGCGCGTCTACGTCATGAGCAGCCGCCCCGGCCGCCTGAAGCAGGAAGTCCCCATCGATCTGCCCGAACAGCGCGATCTAGACCTGAAGCTCTCCCCGGAGTTTCTCAGCCTCAAGCGGGAGATTTTGCACAGTCTGCGAGAGTAGAAGGAAAAAGGAAAAACGAAAAAAGAAAAACGAAAAAAGAAAACAGAACCTCTTCCCTCTTCGTTCTTCCCTCTTCGTTCTTCCCTCTTCCCTCTTCCCTCCCTCCAACCCTTAACGACCAATGGTTTTCACTGTCACTGCCTCGCCTTCGGTTGATACGTCTCGCATCCGGCTCCAGATTCGCACGTTGCTGCCGCAGCTTGCGGTGTGGCGGCGACAGCTTCATCAGCGGCCGGAATTGGGCTTTCAGGAGCAGTTCACGTCGGAATTTATCGCTGCTAAGCTGCGCGAGTGGGGCATCGAGCATGAAACGGGCGTGGCGCAGACGGGCATTGTGGCCTTGGTGGAGGGCGATCGCCCCGGGCCGGTGCTGGCGATTCGCGCCGACATGGACGCGCTGCCGATTCAGGAGGAAAACGAGGTGGACTATCGCTCGCAGCACGACGGGCGGATGCACGCCTGCGGGCACGACGGGCATGTGGCGATCGCCCTCGGCACGGCCTATTACCTATCGCAGCATCGGGACTTTGCAGGTACGGTCAAGTTTATCTTTCAGCCGGCGGAGGAAGGGCCCGGCGGAGCGCAGCCGATGGTGGCGGCGGGCGTGCTGAAAAATCCCGATGTGGACGCGATCATCGGGCTGCACCTGTGGAACAATCTGCCGCTGGGCAAGGTGGGCATCCGCGCAGGCGCGATGATGGCGGCGGTGGAGCTATTTGAATGCACAATTCACGGGCGCGGCGGCCACGGCGCAATGCCACATCAGACGGTGGATTCGATCCTGGTGGGGGCGCAGGTGGTGACGGCGCTGCAAACTATCGTGGCGCGAAATCTCGACCCGCTGCAATCGGGCGTGGTGACGGTGGGCAAATTTGAGGCGGGCAAAGCCAGCAACGTCATCGCCGACAGCGCCTATCTGCGGGGCACGGTGCGCTATTTCGACCCGGCGCTGGCGAACTTTTTCGAGCGCCGCATTGAGGATATCATCGCGGGCACCTGCCAGAGCCACGGCGCGACCTACGAGTTCACCTATCATCGGCTCTATCCGCCCGTGATCAACGACGGGGCGATCGCCCACCTGATCCGCTCGGTGGCCGAAGATGTTGTAGAAACGCCCGCTGGCGTAGTGCCCGACTGCCAGACGATGGGCGGCGAAGATATGTCCTTTTTCTTGCAGGAAGTCCCCGGCTGCTATTTCTTCCTCGGCTCCGCCAACATCGACCGGGGGCTGGCTTACCCGCACCACCATCCCCGCTTCGACTTCGACGAAACGGCGCTGGGTCTGGGTGTAGAAATCTTCGTTCGCTGTGTTGAGCAGTTCTGTCGCTAGGGGTCAGGCGGGCGGCAGGGTGATGGGCTGGCGGCGGCCGACGGGGCCGGGCAGGTCGGGTGAGTTGTTTTGCAAGGGTGAGTTGAGGGGTGCTGGGTTGGGCGCTGGCGGATTGAGCGGCGATCGCAGCGGGGCAGAATTTACGGGGGCGGTGTTTTGGGGGGTGGGGTTCGTTGGGGTAAGGGTTCCCGCCGGATAGGGCGCAGGCGCGGGAACTGCTGGAGCGAAATTGTCTGGCGTAGCAGGATTGGTAGGCGTGGAAGTTCCAGGGGAATTGCCGCCGGCGGGCAGCGAGGCGGGCGGCGGCGCAACCCCGGCAGGCAGGCTCATGGGGTTGCCTGCGGGGGCGGCGGCGACAGGGCAAGCGTCGGGGGCGGGCGGCTGTGGCTCGACGGTTGCCTGATAGCCTGCGGTGCTGAGGAGCTGGGTAATGGCGATTTGAGCGCGATCGCTCGCCGTTTGCAAAATGCCCTGCTGACACGCCGCCGCGACGATTTCCTGGAGTGTCTGTCGCTGCGCCAATTGCTGAAGCTCCGGCCCAACGTCGGGCCCCAGCCCCAAAAAGCCGCGATCGTAGTCGTAGACTTGCGAGCGGGTCACGTCGATCTTGCTGTCCAAGATGCGCGGCGGCGGCAGACGCAGGCGCACGGCTTGCCCCATCACCTGCACATCGGCGGGCGAAATTTGCGACAGGTCAATGCCTGCCCGCACCTCGCCATAGGCAATGTAGAGCAGCGTCGTTTGCCCAATGGTGTAGCCGCCAAACGTGCGATCGCGGCTGGTGGGCACGACGGCTTGCATGGCAAACACCGCTGTCGTTAGCTCACTCATCGTCCGCACCTGCTGCACCACGATGGACTGCACATCTACCTGCGGCGCGGGCTGCTGCACCGTAAGAAATTCCCGAAGCTGAGACAGGAAGCGATCGCCCCCCTGCCACAGCCCCACGCCCACCGCCAGCCCCGCCGCCATCACGCCGCCACTCAGCAGCAGCGACAGACTATGCAGCACATTCCCAGCTGCACTCCCCCGCGAATTTGCCTCCCCCATCCCGCCTCACCTCCTGGTGCCTGCTCCCTAACCCCTGATCCCTAACTTCTCCAGCACAGGACGAGTCGAAACGACATGGCGTTCCAGCCCTAGCTCCTTGGGGCTGATGCCCAGCGCCAGCGCCACAAGCTGCGGCAGATGTAGCACAGGCAGCCCCAGGGTTTCGCCGATCACCTGCTGCACTTCGGGCTGGCGCGAGTCGAGGTTGAGGTGGCACAAGGGGCAGGGCGTAACGAGGCAGTCGGCTCCAGCGGCGATCGCCTCCAGAATGTGCCCACCCGCCATCTTGAAAGACGTTTCGGTGGCATAGCTCGACAGCGGCCAGCCGCAGCACTGCGTCCGTCCCCGATAAAACACGGGTTCTGCACCAACCGTGCGAAACAGGTTTTCCATCGACTGAGGATTATACGGGTCGTCGTAGACCAGATGATCCTGCGCCCGCAGCAGATAGCAACCGTAGAACGCCGCACACTTTAGCCCCGACAGCTTGCGCGTCACCCGCCGCTGCAACTCTTCTAGCCCAAAATCGCCGACCAGCGCCCATAGCAGATGCTTCACCTCGCTAGTGCCCTTGTAGGGCGAGCAGCCCTCCTGCTTCAGCAAGCCGTTCACCTGGTCGAAATAGGCTGTATCTGCTTCCTTGGCGTGCTTCAGCCGCTCGTCCACATGCCCAATCACGCCCTGACAGGTGCTGCAATGGGTCAGCAGCGGCAGGTTCAGTTCTTCCGCCAGGGCAATGTTGCGGGCGTTTACGGTGTCTTCCAGCAGTTGAGAATCTTCTTTGAAGGTGCCAGAACCGCAGCAGGCCGCCTTTTTTAGCTCGACTAGCTCAATGCCCAGGGCGCGGGTTAGCGCACTGGTGGATTGGTAGAGTTCCCGGCAGGCTCCCTGGGCAACGCAGCCGGGGAAGTAGGCGTAGCGGAGGGTTTGGGTGGAAGGGGTCATTGAGGGATGGGTGATGAGGATGGGGTGATGGGGTGGGTGGGATGCTTTTCTTATGATGGCGCGTTTGGCGATCGCCCTTCCAGGTTCTCCAAATCTCTCAAGCTTTTCTGCATCAGGAACGGGCTACCAGTCGCCCCATCGGAAAACCCATCTGTTTTAGTTAGGTTTAGTTAGGGCATCCGGAATCGCCAGTCCCATGCTGGAATTCATACAATAAGTGTGGAAACGTTAAGGAGCAGAGCAAGTGTCACGACAACTCAAGCGCTGGGAATCTCCCCGGCGAGAAGGGCGAAACGCCAAAGGCAAAGGCGGCAGCGCCCGCCAGCGGCAACTGAGGAAACAGTTCAAAACGCTCAGCCAAAAACTCAAGCAGTCGGGGGCCGATTGGTCAGACCCATCTCAAGGAGACCGAAACTGCAAACAGACCAGCAAACAGGATAAAGGTTGGGGAGAGGACGCAATGTTCTCTCCCTTTTGCTTTTTTGAGATTGGCTTAGACTGAGGAATCTTGAGGCGGATGGACATGCAGCGTGGGCAGGCGATCGCCCCGAAATAGCTCTTCGCTGCTCTGCCCCACGGATACCATCACCTGGGCGATCGCTCGTGCCGCCACCAGCCCCGCCAGCAGCGGCACCGTCGCCAC
>JBDNCP010000067.1:0-23968 GCA_046719575.1 Cyanobacteriota bacterium | reverse complement strand
CACCTGCCAGCGCCGTAAGTGACTAAACGACCAAGATTTCGGGGGAAGGCAAGCTGCACGAATGCAGCTATGGCGCAATATAGTACACCATAGAACGGGCGATCGCCAAGCATCGCTGCACAATTTGCACAGGTTTTTCAGCACAATTTTTGGGGCGACAGCATTTGGGTTGCGGGTAATGGGGTTGCGCGTGAAGGGCGATCGCTCTTGGTGCGTTCCTAGAGATTTATGGTGGAGTGGGTGGGAGTTGTCTTGGAAACGCACCCTACCAGATTGGCGATCGCTCTTAGACCAAGCTTGGCTTCGACAGCACCCCTTGCATCCGACTGAGCCAGTCGATCAGGTTTTCTAGCTGGAGTTCGGCGCTGAGGGCACCCAGGCCGCGGACGGTGACTTTGCCGGGGGTATAGACAAAGCGCGACTGCAAGTGGCTGGGCAATTTCTCTTTTAGCAGGTTCCAGGCGGGTTCTTCCATCGGCGTTTCTAGCAGGATGTGCTGTTTGCCGTCGGGCTTGATGCGCGAGAAGCCGAGCTTCTTTGCGATTTGCTTTAGCTCTACCACGCGGAACAGTTGCAGCGCGGCGGGGGGAATTGTGCCGTAGCGATCGCTCCAATCGACCGCAATTTCCGTTAGTTCCTGCTTGGTCTGGGCAGTGGCAACGGCGCGATAGGCGCTCATCTTCTGATCCAGGTCGGGAATGTAGTCGGCGGGGATGAAGGCGGTGAGGCGAAGGTCGATTTGCGTGTCGTCTACCTGCGGGATTTCCTGCCCACGAATTTCCTTGATGGCTTCTTCCAGCATTTCCATATATAGGTCAAAGCCGATCGCATCCATCTGTCCCGACTGCTCTGCACCCAGCAGATTGCCCACACCGCGAATCTCCATATCGCGCATGGCAAGCTGATAGCCAGAGCCAAGCTGGGTAAACTCCTGAATGGCGCGGAGGCGCTGGCGGGCAGTTTCCGTGAGCTGGCTCTGCTTGGGATAAAACAGCCAGGCATGGGCCTGAATGCCCGCCCGGCCGACCCGACCCCGGAGTTGATAAAGCTGGGACAGACCGAACTTTTGCGCGTCTTCGATCAAGATTGTATTCACACGGGGAATGTCCAGCCCCGACTCAATAATCGTGGTGCAGACCAGAATATCCGCATCGCCGTTGTTGAAGGTGAGCATGGTGGCTTCCAGTTCGCCTTCTTGCATCTGCCCGTGGGCGATCGCCAGCCTCACCCCCGGCACCATCTCCCGCAGCTTGGCCGCGGTTTCCTCAATACCCTCTACCCGTGGCACCACGTAAAACACCTGCCCGCCGCGATCCAGCTCCTGCCGGATTGCCGTCCGCACCATCTCCGGGTCGTAGGGCGACAGGTGCGTTTTGATGGGGCGGCGCGAGGGCGGCGGCGTGGTAATCAGGCTCATCTCGCGCACGCCGGAGAGCGCCATGTAGAGTGTCCGGGGAATGGGCGTGGCGCTGAGGGTCAGTACGTCTACCTGCGTCCGCAGGGTTTTGATTTTCTCTTTCTGGTTCACGCCAAAGCGCTGCTCTTCGTCCACCACCAGCAGCCCCAAGTCTTTGAACTGCACGCCTTTACCCAAAAGCTGATGCGTCCCCACCACCACGTCCAGTTCTCCCGACGCAAGGCGTTTGAGAATATCCTGCTTTTCGGCATTGGTGCGGAAGCGATTCAGCAGCCCGACCTGAATTGGGTACGGCGCAAACCGCTCCTTTAGCGTGTGGTAGTGCTGCTGCGTCAGGATCGTCGTCGGCGCAAGGAGAGCGACCTGTTTTCCAGCGGTGATCGCCTTGAATACGGCACGGATTGCCACCTCGGTTTTGCCAAAGCCCACGTCGCCGCAGACTAGTCGATCCATCGGGCGATCGCCCTCCATGTCCCGCTTCACATCCTGGATCGCCTTAAGCTGATCGGTCGTCGGCTGATAGGGGAAGGAGTCCTCCATTTCCTCCTGCCAGGGCGTATCTGGCGGGTAGGCATAGCCCTGCTGCTGGGCCCGCTGGGCGTAGAGTTGCAGCAGGTCAAAGGCGACTTTTTTGATGGCCTTGCGAACCTTCTGCTTGGTGCGCTCCCAGGCTTTGCCCGTCATCTTGCTGAGTTCGGGTTTGCCCTCGCCCACCCCGCGAAACCGCGACAGCGCATTCACCTGATCTGCCGCCACCCGCAGCAGCCCATCGGCATACTTCAACACCAGATATTCGCGGGTTTCATTGTCCAGCGTCAGGCTTTCCAGCTTGATGAACTGGCCAATGCCGTGGTTTTTATGCACCACATAGTCGCCCGGTTGCAGCTTGTTGGGGTCAACTTGTTTGGAGGCAGCGCGGCGACGCTTGCGGACGTAGCTGGGCGTGGCCAGGGTGTGCTGCCCAAAGAACTCGCGGTCGGTAATGACCACAATCCGGAACGTCGGCAGGATGAAGCCCTCTAGTTCTGCCAGTCCGGAGTACTTAACCGCTGTGGGCACGCGGTTTGACTGGAGCCGATCGATCGCCGGATAGTCGTGCGGATTGGGGATGAACTGGGCCGGGCAGTCGTGTTCCTGCAACAGGGCCACTGACCGCGACGGCTGCGCCGAAATGAGCCATATCCCAAAGTTGCGATCGCGCTCTTGCCGAATCGTCTCCGCCAGCCGCCCAAACTGATGTGGCACGGCGGGAACCGGACGGCTTGCCAGGTTTAACCCGTTGCCCTCTTCTGCTAGTTCGGAAAGATGGAGGCAGAGGAAGCGATCGCAGTCTGTTAGCGAGTCGCCGAAGGAGCGGTGGGTTTTTGGGAGGGAGGGGGTGGATGGGTGGGTAGGGGAGGGGGATTCCGTCACGCCGTCGCGCTCCACTCCGCCATGCCCTGCCTCCTGCCCCCGGCCCCCGGCAACCTCGCTCCAGTGGTCTTCGGCGTGTTCAAACCAGCGATCGCCATGCGCCCGACACTGCTCCGGTTCGTCAATGGCGACCAGCGTATTTTCAGGAAGATAATCCAGCAGCGACGCGGGCCGCTGAAACGCCAGCCCCAGAAACCGCCGCGCCCCCTCTAGCCGTCCGCTCTGGGCCAGCCGCTCCGCCTCCTCCGCCGACAGGTAGGGTTTCAGGCTCTCTAGGCTCTTGGACAGATCGACCTGTTCTCTGCCGTCTAACCCCTGCAACACCATTGGCGCGAAATCCGTCGCCGTCAGCACCAATTGGGACACATTATCGAGCGATCGCTGGCTGGCGGGGTCAAACTCGCGGATCTTTTCTAGCTCATCGCCAAATAGCTCCAGGCGCACGGGCAACTCCGCCGCCACCGGAAACACGTCGATAATGTCCCCCCGCTGGCTCCACTGCCCCTCGGTTTCCACCATCGCCACCTTTTCGTAGCCCAGCAGGGCAAGCTGGCGGCTGAGGGATTTCAGGTCAATTTCCAACCCCTGCGTCAGCGTGATGCAAAACTGGCGAAACGCCTCAACGGGCGGCAGATGCGGCTGGAGCGATCGCTCGGTGGAAACAATCGCAAGTGAGGCTTGGGCAGACTCAGACGATGGCTCAACCCGCGCCAGATCCGCCAATACCTGCAACTGACCCCAGGTCATTTCCGATTCGGGGTCAAAGGGTTCGTAGGGTGATGCTTCGGAGGTGGGGTAAAAATGCACCGTATTCCAGCCCATTGCCTCTAGCTGAGCCGTCCAGCGGCCGGCCTCCTCCAGCGTCGCAGCAATCACCAACAGCGGGCGCTGGGCGGTCTGGGCCAGGGTCGAGGCGACCAACCCTTTAGGAATGCGGGCAATGCCGTTGAGAACGAGGCGGCGCTGCTGGTTTAGCTTGGTGAGCAGTTCGGCGGTGAGGGGCGATCGCCCCATGACGCGACAAATCGACGAAAACGCCATAAGAGTTGGAGTTTCGGGAGGCAGTGGTTGAGCAAAGACTGTTGACCATTGTAAAGCGCCACCAGAGATCAGGTTTCCGGTTCTCAGTTTCCAATGCGCCCATCGGGCTGCACCCGGATTCTCCGGTTGCCTGCCAGAAATTCTGTCTGTTGCACAATTTCACTATGGCGGAGGTGCTACCTTCTTCTATAGTTTGCGAGTTGATCTTGCATCCAGCACCGCCTCTAGAGATTTACCCCGAATCCTTCTACCGGACGCTGGCCGCTGCCGGATATTGCCACCAATGCCTGCTATTGCTGTTGAAATTTTGATTGTGCTGCTGCTGATTTTGGCAAATGGTCTGTTTGCAATGTCAGAACTGGCAGTTGTCTCTGCCCGCAAAATTCGTCTCCAGGAGATGGCCGAGCGGGGCGACAAAAAGGCCCAGGCAGCGCTGGAACTGGCGACTTCTCCCAATCGGTTTCTCTCGACGGTGCAGATCGGCATCACGCTCATCGGCATCCTGGCGGGTGCGTTTGGCGGGGCGACGATTGCCAGCACGCTGGCGGCCATGCTCAGCCAAGTTCCTGCCCTTGCGCCCTACAGCGGGGCGATCGCCTTTAGCCTTGTCGTGCTGGCGATCACTTATCTCTCGCTGATCATCGGCGAACTCGTGCCCAAACGCATTGCCCTCAACAACCCCGAAAAAATCGCCAAAGCGGTCTCGCGCCCCATGCGCTGGCTTTCTTCGATCGCCTATCCGCTGGTGCATCTGCTGAGCATTTCTACCGAAAGCATTCTAAAACTGGTGGGCGTGAATCAGTCTTCTGATGAACCCCTGGTGACAGAAGAAGAAATTAAGGTAATGGTGCGCCAAGGCGCTGAGGCAGGAATGTTCGATGCCGCCGAGCAAGACATGGTGGAGCGGGTATTTCATCTGGGCGATCAGCGGGTCAGTGGTCTGATGACCCCGCGTTTGGAAATTATCTGGCTCGATCTCAACGACCCCGAACCGATTAATCGCCAAAAAATCATCGAAAATGGGCACAGCCGCTATCTAGTCTGCCAAGAAACGCTAGACAACGTGTTGGGGGTGGCTCACGTCACCGATCTGCTCTCGCGCAGCCTGTCTGGTCAACCCTTTGACCTAGCGGGCAACCTGCGCCAACCGCTGTTTGTACCTGAATCCAGCCCCGCGCTCAAGGTGCTGGAGTTGTTTAAGCAATCCAGCACACACCTGGCAATCGTTGTGGATGAATACGGCGTGGTGCAGGGCATCGTCACGCTCAATGACGTGATGGAAGTGATCATTGGCGATGTGCCGATGGCAGACCACGGCTTTGAAGCCGCCATCGTGCAGCGCGAAGACGGCTCCTGGCTTCTAGACGGCATGTTACCCATCGACAAACTCAAGGAACTGTTCAACATTGATGAGTTGCCGGATGAAGACCGGGGCAACTATCAAACGCTGGGTGGCTTCGTTATTATGCAGTTGGGTTGCATTCCCGCCGCCGCCGACCATTTTGAATGGAATCACCTCCGCTTTGAAGTAATGGATATGGACGGGAATCGCGTGGACAAGATGCTGGTGATGCCTGTGGTGGAGAAGAGGGAGGTGGTGAGTGGGTGAGTGGGTAGGTGAGAGCCTGATCCTGCATCAACACTCCCTCCTCTCTCCTAACCCACTCCCTCCTCTCTCCCACCCCACTTACTTACCCCACTCACTTACCCACCCTAATGCTCGAACTCTTCCTGGCAGAACTGCGCCGAAGCTGGATTCAACTGCTGCGATATTCCACAGAGGCGATCGCCGGAATTGTGATTACGACCGTCGTATTCTACGGGCTGTTTCTGAGTGCGCGGTATATTGCTGGGCCGAACTTGCAGTTTGGCGATCGCCTCGATGCGGTGGTCATTGGCTATGTGCTGTGGACCCTGGCACTGTTTATCATGAGCGACGTGGCAGGCAACTTACAGCGCGAGGCACAGACAGGAACCCTAGAGCAGCTATTTCTGTCGCCCTATAGCCCGCCCCGGCTATTTCTGACGCGGGCGCTGGCCAGCCTGACGATTCAACTGACGCTTATTGCCTGCATTCTCGGCGTAATTTCGCTGCTCACAGGCACGCGGCTGTCCTTTCCGCCTGCGGTGCTGCCTGCCTTTGCCACTGTGCTGCTGGGAGCCTATGGACTGGCCTTTGCAATGGGGTCGCTGTCGCTGTTGCTCAAGCAGGTGCAGCAGCTTTTGGGAATTTTCCAGTTTGCGCTGCTGTTTTTGCTGGCGGTGCCGTCAGAAACCTGGTCGGGGCCGCTGCGTCTGCTGGGGCTGCTGCTGCCGATGGCTCCGGGCGCAGGGCTGATGCGCGATGTGATGGCGCGGGGTGTGCCGCTTCAGGCCAGCAACTTTGGGCTGGCGCTGCTGAATGGCGCAATTTATTTCGCGCTAGGGCTGACGCTATTTCACCTGGCAGAGCGAGAAACCAAGCGGCGTGGCCGGCTGGCAGGTTACTAACAGAAAAGAATTCGAGAATATTGCGCTGATTTATTCAAGATGGTAGGCTATGAGCCTGTTGTTTTAATTTTTTGCGATTTAGCACCTAAAAGCTCGAAATCGCTCTGACATGCTATCTAGATTCATCGGCGATTTGACGGATTTCGCTCAGCTTTTTACGCAAGTGGTACGAAAATCAGGATTAACTCCAGCGATTCGGGTGATTCTATAGCTCCAGCCTCAGCCCCCAGCCCCTAACCTCTATCCCCCAATCTTTATCCCCTAATATGCCTGAAGGGCCTGAAATCCGCCGTGCTGCGGACGAAGTTGAACGCGCTATTACTCGCGAACCAGTTCAAGAGATTTTCTTTGCCTTTGAGCATCTCAAGCCCTACGAGAACAAGCTCAGGGGCGATCGCATTCTAAACGTGCAAACACGCGGCAAGGGGATGCTGATCCGCTTTGCCTGCCAGCTTAATATCTACAGCCACAATCAGCTTTATGGCGTGTGGTATGTCCGCAAAGCCTACGAATTTCCAAACACAAAACGTCAGCTTCGTCTAGCTATTCACAATAGCCAAAAATCTGCCCTGCTCTACAGCGCATCGGAGATCGAGGTGCTGCGCGAAGATGAGCTATTACAGCATCCCTTCTGGAGCCAGGCCGGCCCCGACGTGCTAGATGCTGCCGTCACGGTTGAGCAAGTCGCTGCTCGATTTCTCGACCCACGCTTCCACCGTCGCGGGCTAGCGTCGCTGCTGCTCGATCAGAAATTTCTCTGCGGACTAGGAAACTATCTCCGCAGCGAGGTGCTGTTTGTGGCGGGTGTTCACCCCAGTTTGCGCCCGGTGGATTGCACCCCGGAGCAAGTGACTGGACTAGCCAAAGCGGCGATCGCCCTCTCTCGTCAGTCTTACACCACGGGCGGCATCACCAATGACCTCAACCGAGTCGCCCAGCTTAAGCAGCAAGGCTACAGCCGCGCCCAATATCGCTTTTGTGTGTTTAACCGAGATGGACAGCCCTGCTGGGTTTGCAATACGCCGATTGAGAAAGACACGCTGGGCGGGCGGCGGATTTATTATTGTCCGGCGTGCCAGGGCGAGTAAGGGAGCAGGTGGGTGAATGGGTGGGTGGCTTACTTCAACCTGCCCACTGACCTGCCCACTGACCTGCTCACCGACTGACTCACCCCTTATCCTCCCAAAGACGTGCGACAATAAATCACGATCTTTTCCCTTATCGCTTCTAACAGCTTGTTTCGGCATGGCGCTTACCAATTTGCGATCGCTCCGATTTTTACGCACGACGCAGCGGCCAAGTTTGTCGGTGTGGATGATGTGGGCCGGGGTGGCGATCGTGGCGGTGTTTGTGCTGGCAGCACTGCTGGCTCCGCTGTTGCAATCTTGGGGCTGGTTGCAAGACCCGCTGGAGGCGCTGGCCAACCCGATTCATGAACCCCCCTCGGCGGCGCACTGGTTTGGCACAGATCGTCAGGGCTACGACATCTTTGCTCGCACCCTCTATGGCGCACAGGCGGCGCTGAAGGTGGTGGTGCTGGCGACGGCGCTGAGCGTGCTGGTGGGTGTGCCACTGGGAATGCTGAGCGGCTATTTGGGGGGCTGGCTGGATCGGGTGCTGCTGTTTCTCATGGACACGATCTATACTCTGCCGGGGCTGCTGCTGTCGGTGACACTGGCGTTTGTGGTGGGGCGGGGCGTGCTGAATGCGGCGATCGCCCTCAGCATTGCCTATGTGCCGCAGTATTATCGCGTTGTCCGGAACCACACCGTCAGTGTCAAAACCGAGCTTTTCGTCGAAGCAGCCCAGTCGATGGGCGCGTCCACTTGGCGCGTTTTGAGTAAATACCTGTTTGCGAACGTGATCCAGAGCGTACCTGTCTTATTTACGCTCAACGCCGCCGACGCTGCCCTGACGCTGGGAGGGCTGGGCTTTTTGGGACTGGGCCTGCCCGATCAAACCCCCGAATGGGGCGCAGATCTTCGCCAAGCTCTCGATGCATTGCCGACGGGCATCTGGTGGCCCGCCCTCTTTCCCGGCCTCGCCCTAACGCTGCTGGTCACGGGTCTCTCTCTGGTCGGCGAAGGGCTGAACGAATTCATTAACCCACTACTGCGGCGAGAAAACTGGAAGTGAAGGCCCTATGCCCTATGTAATCGGCATCGACCTCGGCGGCACAGCAATCAAGCTAGGTCGATATGACGCTCAGGGAAAGTGCGCTGCTTCCGTCACTGTGCCCACGCCGCAGCCGCCCCAGCCGGAGCAGGTCGTGGAGGCGATGGTAGCGGCGATCGCCCAGGTTGATCCCCAAAATGAGGCGATCGCCATTGGAGTCGGCACGCCCGGCCCGGCAGATGCAGCGGGGCGGGTGGCGCGGGTGGCCATCAACCTCGGCTGGCAAGACGTGCCCCTGGCAGACTGGCTGGAGGCAAAGACGGGCAAGCCGACGGTGCTGGCCAACGATGCCAACTGCGCGGGGCTGGGCGAAGCATGGCTGGGGGCTGGGCGCAACTTTCGTGACCTGATTTTGCTGACGCTGGGGACGGGCGTGGGCGGGGCGATCCTGCTGGATGGCAAGCTATTTGCAGGGCGGCAGGGCACGGGCGGCGAACTGGGGCTAATCACGCTCAACCCGCAGGGGCCACCGTGCAACAGCGGCAATCGCGGTTCCCTGGAGCAATATTGCTCGGTGCAGGCGATTCGGCGGCGCACGGGGCTAGAGCCAGGAGAACTGGGGCGCAGAGCCAGAGCGGGAGATTTGGAGGCGATCGCCTTTTGGCAAGAATACGGACGCGACCTCGGCGCAGGCATCGCCAGCCTAGTTTATGTCCTCACGCCAGAAGCGGTCATCCTCAGTGGCGGTGTCAGCGCCAGCTTTGAGTTTTTCTACCCGACCCTGTGGGATGAACTGCAAACCCGTGTGCTGCCCAGTTCCCGCGAAGGTCTGCAAGTGCTACCCGCTGCCCTGGGCAACCAGGCGGGTGAGGTGGGCGCAGCCAAGCTGGCCTGGGGATTAATCAAGGAACAGGGATCAGGGGTCTGGGGTCTGTCTGGAGGCGATGGTGGGGAAAGGGATGGCGTAACAAAGCCACACCCAGACTCTGCCCAGTTTCCCCTCCCCTCATCTTCCGCTTCCGCCTCAGAACTGCGCCGCCTAGAGATGGCCTATTGGCTGGCCGCTGAACAGGCGCGGTTTCATGCAGGGTTTCTGGCGCGGGTGTCTCATGAACTGCGATCGCCCATCAATGGAGTCATCGGGCTGCAACAGCTTATCCTCAATGACCTGTGCGATAGCCCAGAGGAAGAGCGCGAGTTTGTGCGACAGGCCAATGGCGCAGCACAAAAGATGCTGGGGCTGCTGGATCAGGCGATCGCCATTTCGCGCATCTCGCAAGACTTTCGCAAGCTGGAGCTACAGCCCGTGCAGCTTGCGGGAACGTTTCTGACTGTGCAAGATCGCACCCAGCTATTGGCCCGCAACCACAATTTGCGATTAGAAATTTTGCCGCCGGCCCCAGAGTATTACGTGTTGGCCGATCCGCAGTGGCTTCAGCAGGGGTTGGTGAGCCTGGTGAGTGGGGCGATCGCCCTCATGCGCGACGGCTCGATCCGCCTGACGGCAGATATCGACACAGCCACCAAACGGGCCCATCTCATCCTAGAAGACACGCGCCCGCCTGAGTCGTGGCAAGAATCGGTCGAGCCGCTAGCAGGCTTCACTCCAACGCCAGAAATCACCCGCGACACAGCCTATGTGCCCATTGGTCAACTCTCGCCAGGGCTGACGCTGCTGGCCGTCCAGTCCATTTTTGAAGCGATGGGCGGGCGGCTGCAATTGCTGGATCTGCCTACCGACAGCAGCCCTCAGTCGCGTCTGCAAATCACCTTGCCGCTGATTCAAGAAGACGACTAAGTAAACAGACATTTAGATAAACATAGGGCTTACGCAGTTGGACTATTTCTCGCGGGTGCAGCCCACGAGAAATAGTCCGAAATCCAAAAAATTCATCGCAGGTGCGTAAGTCCTGTTGATATGAGAAGTCTGTGTTTCAGAACTGTTGCGACCGTCAAGCGGTCGGCGGCCGGTGGGGGGGCTAGCGGCTCGATTGGTCGCTGCTAGGGCGATCGCCCGACTGGGTTGCCTTAAGCTGTTTTAAGGGAATCTTGACCACAAACTCTGCTCCGTTGCCCGGTTCAGAGTAGCACTCCAGCGTTCCACCGTGGCGCTCGGTCACAATCTGGTAACTAATTGATAGCCCCATGCCCGTGCCTTTGCCAACGGCCTTGGTGGTAAAGAATGGGTCAAATAGCCGCTGTTGCACCGTTTTGGGAATGCCCGGGCCGTTATCGGAGATGCGGATAAACACCCACTGTCCATTCAGCAAATCGGTGCGAATTTTAATGCTGGGCCGGCGGGTTTTGTTCTGAAATGGGCTGTTGGGCTGGGCCAGCGCCTCTTCGAGCGCGTCGATAGCATTGCTAAGAATATTCATGAATACCTGGTTGAGCTGGCCAGCATAGCACTCGACATGGGGCAATTTCCCGTATTCCTTGAGAATCAGGATTTCGGGGCGATCGCTCTTGGCCTTTAGCCGGTTTTGCAAAATCATGAGCGTGCTGTCGATGCCGTCGTGAATGTCTACGGATTTGAACTCGGCTTCATCCATGCGTGAAAACGTCCGCAGCGACGCGACGATTTTTTGAATTCGCTCTGCTCCTACTCGCATCGAGGCAATCAGCTTGGGCAAGTCTTCAATCAAAAAAGGCAGGTCAACGGCATCGGCCTCGTCCTGAATTTCGGGATGGGGCTTGGGATAGTGCTTTTGATACAGCTCTAGCAGCCCCAGCAAGTCCCGTGTATAGCCGCTGGCGTGAGACAAGTTGCCATAGATAAAGTTCACCGGATTGTTGATCTCATGCGCTACGCCGGCCACAAGCTGCCCCAAGCTCGACATTTTTTCCGCCTGAATCATGTGCGACTGGGTGCGCTGGAGTTGATGAAGCGCATCCTGGAGTTCTTCGCTGCGCTGGCGAAGGTTCGCTTCGGAGCGCTCAAGCTCAAGCTGAGCCTGCTTGCGCTCGGTGATGTCGCTCATGACACCCACCATACGATGCACCTCACCTGCGGCGTTTTCTAGGAGTGCGCCGTGATCTTCGACAAAAATATAGCTGCCGTCGGCCTTGGCAAACCGATATTCGACGCAATAGTGCGATCGCTCTCGGATGGCTTTTTCTAGTGTCGTAGCAGCATACTGGCGATCGCTCGGATGGATGCGCTGCGTCCAAGCTGCGACATCTACCTGCTGAAACTCGTCTGGCGTGTTGCCCGTCATCTGGGCGATCGCCCCTGCCCAGCGAATCTGCCCTGTGGCGAAGTCATAATCGTAAATGAGTTGCCCCGTTTGCTCCGCCACCAGCCGGAAGCGCTCCTCACTTTCACGGAGAGCCGCTTCGGCCTGACGAAATGCGCGAATATCTCGCATCACGGTTGACAGATAATCTACCTGCCCATTGGCGTTTTTGTGGGCAATGATCAGCTGAGACACAGGAATTTCTCCGCCATCGCGCGTCAACACTGCCGTTTCGCCAAGCCAACTTCCATCTCGCAGCGCCGTGGGAATGCCCTCTTGTATAACTTTTTGGAAAGCCCAAGCAGGATGAAAAATGGCAATGTTCAGCTCGGTAAGAGCAGCATCGTCTGCCAGACCAGCAAGCTGCCGGGAGGCGCGGTTGAGGTAGAGCGATGTGCCATCAAGCGCGGCTGTGCCTATGAAGTCAGGACTGGCTTCAAGCAGGTCGATCAAGCGCGATCGCTCTTGCTGCA
The DNA here is from genome assembly GCA_046719575.1 of Cyanobacteriota bacterium. Taxonomy (GTDB): domain Bacteria; phylum Cyanobacteriota; class Cyanobacteriia; order Elainellales; family Elainellaceae; genus Thermoleptolyngbya. The sequence continues at coordinate 11,783 of JBDNCP010000067.1, read as the reverse complement.
TCTGCTTTTCGCGGGTGATGTCGCGGGCAGTGCCGGTAGTGCCCAGGATATTGCCGTGGTCATCGCGCAGCACCGCCGCGCTAAACAGCAGCGTCACAGGCTGACCATTTTTGGTCAAATACACCGACTCATAATTTTGCACCGACTGACCAGAAATCACATGCTGAAAGGCTCTTTTGTCTTGCTCTAGCTGTCCCGGTGCCAAAAAGTCACTAAACGGACGACCAATCATCTCGCTTGGGTCATAGCCCAGAATGGTGCGGGCTGCCTTGTTCACAAAGCTAAAGTGCCCCTCGCGATCGCACGACCAGATCAAATCCTGCGAGGTTTCCACTAGTAACCGATAGCGATCTTCACTAGCGGCTAATGCATCTTCGATTTTGCGGCGTTCGGTGATGTTCGTCGTGGTGCCAATGATGCGATAAATCCGTCCTTCCGAATTTCGAATTGGTGACAGGGTCGTGTCAAACCACTGGATACCCCCATCCGGATAACGAACCATCTCTTCGTAGTAAATCGAGATGCCCGCTTGAACACAGCGCTCATAGTTTTTCTGAAAGTCTTCAGCCTGAGCCGAATCAAAAATTTCCGCTAGCGTATTGTTGATGAATGCCTCTCTCGGAATGCCAGTCATACAGGTTAGCGTGGCATTGCAGTCCACCACGCGAAATTCTCCGTCTGAGCTAACGTCTATGACAAAAATGCCCTGGTCGGTGCCGTCATAGATACTACGGAGAAATTGTTCCTGCTGCCTTAGTTCTGCGGTACGAACTGCCACTCGCTCTTCTAGCTTGGCCTTTGCCTGCTCTACCGCCAACTCTGCTAGTCGCCGAGCGGTAATGTCTCGCGTGATGCTGATGATAAAGTAACAACCCTTAGCATCTTGAAATCTGGTGGTGTGCTCTATAAAGTAGCGAATTTCTTCATTAGGCAGCGTGATAGATCGCTCCGCTATGTATTCCTCTCCGGTTGCCAAAACAAGCTCATCGACTTTGCGTCGCTGGTCTGCCTCGGCTGCTGGAAACAGATCGTAGTCAGTTTTGCCAATGATTTCGCTGCGATCGCGCCCCAATCGCTGGCAAAAGGCATCGTTAACCAACACAAACCGAAACTGCTCGTCTTTGACCCCCATCAGATCGGGGTTGCTGTTGATCACGCTGTCGAGAAATTGCTCAGACTCTTGAAGACGCTGTTCTGTCTGGCGGCGATCGCTCACGTCGCTCACCATTGAAATAATCCCAATCACCTCATCAGCCGCATTGACCAGCGGCGTATTGAACCATTCGCAGGTAATCACACGCCCGTCTTTGGTCAGGTTTTCGTTAATGCTATGAGTCCCGGTTTTTTGCTTCAGGATTTGCGTCACAATTTCGTTCACCAGATCCCACTGCGATGCTGGCAGAATGAACTGGTTGGCGTTGTGCCCCAAAATCTCTTCTGCACTAAATCCGAAAATTCTCTCTGCGCTTGCATTCCATCTCACAACCTTAAGGTCAGTGTTCCACTCAATCACGGCCATCGGGTTGCGGTCGATGAGCAGCGAGAGCTTCATCTCCAGATCATGGGATGCCTCGCAGGGGTCAGATTGAGCATGATTGGAGGGTTGATCGAAATTCTGCAAGAATGGCTTTGCTGACTGGCTCACCTGGAGACCCTGAGATTCGGAAGGCTGGGAGGTCATAGCTGGCTGCAAAAACTTAGACGAACGAAGGGTGAAAGAGTTGGGAGGCGTTAGGGCCGGAGGGAGGTCTATATGTCTATATTTCTATATGTCTATACGTCTATATAGGGTATTTGAGGTCTATTTGAGTATTTGAGGTCTACTTGAGGGCGATCGCTTTCAAGCGTGACAAAGCAAATGATCTTAGTAGATGATCTCAAAGTTAAGAAAACTAATACTCAGCATTCCCAAATCCATTGACCAATTCAACGTCAGCACCTTGTAGAGCGCTTGAAATCTGTCTGTAGGTATAAGGCAGACAGAAATGGTTAGCTGCTTACCACAAACCGGGTCATACTGTAGCTCCATAGCCTGTAGCTCCACAGCCTGTAGCTCCACAGCGGCCCGATTCAACCGATTCACCTGACCTATTCGCCTGACCCATTCACACTTCTGAGCAGTGCCAGCGCAAGGGACAATCTCGTTGACTGATAAAACATTGACCGCTGGCAGTTGGAAGCCGCACCTACATAGGCGAAACCCGCTTAAGCGGGTTTTGGGTCAGGGTCGAGAGTCGGCGAAGGCCGACTTCGTTGATAGAGCGGCGGTTTCAACCGCCTGGTGCCTAGGTTTTGTCAGTCAATCAGGGGCCAATCGTCCTTTCCTACCTAAGACTTGAGCGTAAATTGACAGAGGCGGAATCCCCGTGGCATCAGCCCAACGGCTTAGGGCTTGAGGAAAACCGAGTCGCCTTCTGACAAATCTGGAGATGATGATAAAAGCACAGTCTGTTTGGCGAGAAACCCTCTACAATGTTTTGGATTTCCGCTAGTTTCCTAGGCTTCCGCTATGCCTCGCCGTACTGATATCCGAAAAATTCTCCTAATTGGCTCTGGCCCCATCGTCATTGGGCAAGCCTGCGAGTTTGATTATTCTGGCACCCAGGCCTGCAAGGCCCTGCGCGATGAGGGCTATGAGGTGGTGCTGATCAACTCCAATCCGGCGACGATCATGACCGATCCGGAGACAGCCGATCGCACCTATATCGAACCTTTGACCCCAGAGATGGTGGAAAAGGTGATCGAAAAGGAGCGTCCTGATGCGCTGCTACCAACGATGGGCGGACAGACGGCGCTGAACTTGGCGGTGGCTTTGGCTAAGACCGATGTGCTGGAACGCTACAACGTGGAACTGATCGGCGCAAAGCTGCCTGCTATTGAAATGGCGGAAGACCGCAAGCTGTTTAAGGAAGCAATGGCACGGATTGGCGTGCCTGTGTGCCCGTCGGGGCTGGCGCAGACGATGAACGAGGCACGGGCGATCGCCCAAGAAATCGGCTCCTATCCGCTAATCATCCGCCCGGCCTTTACCCTCGGCGGCACGGGCGGCGGCATCGCCTACAACCAGGAAGAGTTTGAGGAAATCGCCCAGTCGGGTCTAGATGCCAGCCCAGTGTCGCAGATTCTCATCGAAAAATCGCTGCTGGGATGGAAAGAATACGAGCTAGAGGTGATGCGTGACTTGGCGGATAACGTCGTGATCATCTGCTCCATCGAAAACTTCGATCCGATGGGGGTTCATACGGGCGACTCGATCACGGTGGCTCCGGCGCAAACACTGACAGATAAGGAGTACCAGCGCTTGCGGGATGCATCGATTAAGATCATTCGCGAGATTGGCGTGGAAACGGGTGGGTCGAATATCCAGTTTTCGGTCAATCCGGAGACGGGCGAGTTCATCGTAATTGAGATGAATCCTCGCGTGTCGCGCAGTTCGGCGCTGGCCTCCAAGGCAACGGGCTTCCCGATCGCCAAGATGGCGGCCAAACTGGCCGTCGGCTACACGCTAGACGAAATTCCTAACGACATTACCAAGAAAACGCCCGCTAGTTTTGAACCCACCATCGACTACGTGGTGACGAAGATTCCTCGCTTTGCCTTTGAGAAATTTCCGGGGTCTCAGCCTGTGCTGACCACGCAGATGAAGTCGGTGGGCGAGGCGATGGCCATTGGGCGCACGTTTCAAGAATCATTCCAAAAAGCGCTGCGATCGCTCGAAACAGGCCGCGCAGGCTGGGGCTGTGACAAAAATGAGAAGCTGCCCAGCCTAGAGCAGATCCGCGCCGGCCTGCGGACTCCCAATCCAGATCGAGTGTTTACACTGCGTCATGCCATGTTGATGGGAATGACGGTGGAGGAAATCTATGAACTCACCGCCATTGACCCGTGGTTTCTCGACAAGCTGGCAGAGTTGTTGGAAACGGAGAAGTTTCTCAAGCGCACGCCACTGCTGCAAATCACTCAGGCGCAGATGTTGGCCATCAAGCAGCAGGGCTTTAGCGATCGCCAGATTGCCTTTGCCACCAAAACCAGCGAAGACGAGGTTCGGGCCTTCCGCAAATCCCTAGGGGTGGTTCCCATTTACAAAACGGTAGACACCTGCGCGGCCGAGTTTGAAGCCTTCACACCTTACTACTACTCTGCCTACGAAACACCTGTTGAACAGGTAAACGGGGAGGAGCCAGCCGCTCAGTCTGCCGCGCCAGAGTCGGAGGTGCTGCCTTCAACTCGGCGCAAGGTAATGATCTTGGGCGGCGGGCCCAATCGCATCGGCCAGGGGATTGAGTTTGACTATTGTTGCTGTCATGCGTCCTTTGCGCTACAAGCCGAAGGATTCGAGACAATCATGGTCAATTCCAACCCGGAGACGGTTTCGACGGATTACGACACGAGCGATCGCCTCTATTTTGAGCCGCTGACAAAAGAGGACGTGCTGAATATCATCGAGGCAGAGCAGCCCGCTGGCATCATCAACCAGTTCGGTGGCCAAACCCCACTCAAGCTGGCGCTGCCGCTGCAAAAGGCGCTGCCGCTCTGCGACTCGCCACAGACTCAAATTTGGGGCACGTCACCCGACTCGATCGACACCGCCGAAGACCGGGAGCGGTTCGAGAAAATTTTGCGAGAGCTAGAGATTCGCCAGCCCGCCAACGGCATTGCCCGCAGCACTGCCGAAGCGCTGGAGGTAGCCAAGAAAATTGGCTATCCCGTGGTGGTGCGTCCCAGCTATGTGCTAGGCGGTCGAGCAATGGAAATTGTGTATTCTGACAAAGATCTGGAGCGCTACATGACCTACGCGGTGCAGGTCGAGCCAGATCATCCCATCTTGGTGGACCAGTATTTGGAAAACGCAATCGAGGTGGATGTTGATGCGATCGCCGATGCCACTGGCCATGTCGTCATCGGCGGCATTATGGAACATATCGAGCAGGCGGGCATCCACTCTGGCGACTCGGCTTGCTCGATTCCCACGGTCACCCTCGGCCCCGACACGCTAGAAACCATCCGCACCTGGACGACAAAGCTGGCCAAAGCGCTCAATGTGGTCGGTTTGATGAATGTGCAATACGCCATCCAGGGCACGGTCGAGGGCGATGTGGTCTACATTTTAGAAGCCAATCCCCGCGCCTCACGCACAGTGCCCTTTGTCTCTAAGGCGATTGGCAAGCCCCTAGCCAAGTTAGCATCCTTGGTGATGGCAGGCAAAACGCTGGCAGAGCTGAACTTCACACAGGAAATCATTCCCAAGCACATCGCCGTAAAAGAGGCTGTGCTGCCCTTCTCCAAGTTCCCCGGTACGGATATTATTCTCGGCCCTGAAATGCGCTCTACTGGCGAAGTCATGGGCATCGACACTGATTTTGGCAAGGCTTTTGCCAAGGCAGAACTAGCCGCCTCGCAGGTGCTGCCGTTGGGTGGCACGGTTTTCGTCTCCATGAACGATCGCGACAAGCAAGCTGCTGTGCCCGTCGTGAAAGACCTGCAAGCGCTGGGTCTGCATGTCGTCGCCACTGAAGGAACTCGTCGCGTGCTGAAGGAAAATGGGCTGGATGTGGATTTGGTGCTAAAGGTTCACGAAGGTCGTCCCAATGTCATGGACTCCATCAAAAACCAGCAGATTCAGCTTGTGGTCAACACGCCGCTGGGTGAAACGGCCCAGGTAGACGATCGCGCCATTCGCCGCACAGCCCTCTCTTACAAAATTCCGGTCGTCACCACGATTGCCGGAGCCAAGGCTAGCACGGCTGCCATTCGCTCACTCCAGTCTGAGCCGCTGGAGGTCAAGGCGCTGCAAGACTACATGAGTTAGCAATCTCGACGAATCGGTCATTTTGCTGGCTGCTTTGGTGACATCGTTAATTTTTGCGAATTTCCGGGCGGATTTGCAGTAAATGATGCGTTCAATTTTTCTCTAAAACGCACCTTCTCAGGTGGGGTGTGTTCTGCTTGCGGCGGCGGAGAAAAGGAATTTTTGGGATGCGCGATCGCGTATAATCAAACGTTACTGCTCAGTTATGCGTGACTGATCTGCCAGAGTTTGTGCTTTAAAAGAGACACTCTGGCTAGTTCACCTGTCGAGCTAATCGAGGCGGCATTGCTAGGGGCTATCATCCAATTGTCTGCCCAGTATTCGGTTTCTAGTATTCGGTTTCTTAAGAGGCTCAGCCCCTAGCCGTTTTTTTTGGGCGGACCGATCCTGCTGATCCCTTGAGGTTTCTGAGCTGAATTGATGACGCGCCCTAGAGCGATCGCGCAAGTTCCCCAAAACACTAATCCCTAACCCCAATCCCTAACCCCCTTAAAAGAGAGACGTTTCAATGACAGGATCAACCCAGGTGCCGTATTTGCTTCGAGCTGCGCGTGGAGAGGTGCTAGACCGCCCGCCCGTGTGGATGATGCGTCAGGCCGGGCGCTATATGAAGATCTATCGGGATTTGCGCGACAAATATCCCTCCTTCCGCGAACGGTCGGAAACGGTTGACTTGGCAGTGGAAATTTCGCTTCAGCCTTGGCGGGCTTTTCGTCCCGATGGCGTAATTCTGTTTTCTGATATCCTTACGCCACTGCCAGGAATCGGCATCCCCTTCGATATTATTGAAAGCCGTGGCCCGATTATCGACCCGCCGATCCGGACGCAGATGCAGGTGGATGCGGTTCACGAACTCGACCCCGAAAAGCACCTGAGCTTTGTCGGCAAAATTCTGCGGACGCTGCGGCAAGAGGTGGGTAACGACGCAGCAGTGCTGGGTTTCGTCGGCGCACCGTGGACCCTAGCGGCCTATTCTATCGAGGGTAGAGGCTCCAAAGATTACACCATTATCAAGAGCATGGCGTTTACGGAGCCTGCAATGTTGCACCAGTTCTTGGGCAAGCTGGCAGATGCGATCGCCACTTATGTTTGCTATCAGATCGAAAATGGCGCACAGGTGGTGCAGATGTTTGATTCTTGGGCAGGCCACCTCAGCCCTCAAGACTATGACCAGTTTGCGCTGCCCTATCAGCAGCAGGTCGTGCGCCAGGTAAAGGCCAAGTATCCCGATACACCGATGATTCTCTATATCAACGGTAGTGCGGGGCTGTTGGAACGAATGGCACAATCGGGCGTGGATATTGTCAGCGTGGATTGGACGGTGGATATGGCCGAAGCCCGGCGTCGCCTCGGCCCAAGTGTGGGGGTGCAGGGCAATATTGACCCCTGTGCGCTGTTTGGGTCGCAGGCCTTTATCCGCGATCGCATTCTCGATACGATTCGTAAAGCTGGACATCAGGGGCATATTCTCAATCTTGGCCACGGCATTCTCCCTAGCACACCGGAAGAAAACGCCGCCTTCTTCTTTGAAACCGCCAAGCAGGCCGACAAACTGCTGGCGATCGCCTAGTCCTTTCCTGCAAGTGGATGCCTGGGTGCATTGCGTCCAGGCATCCACTTCATTTATTCATTCCGCTACCCCCATACATGACTCCGAAGCGAATCCTCCTCACGGGCGCAAGCGGCTGCGTTGGGCACTACATTGCTGACGTGCTGATTCATCAGACGCAGCACGAGTTGTTTCTGCTGGTGCGGAACCCGCAGAAGTTTCGACTGAGTGTTGATACGCGGCCGGGAATCCACCTGATTGTGGGGGACATGCGCCAGATTGAGCAGCAAAACAAACTGTTGAAAACGATCGACGTAGCAATCCTCACTGCCGCTGTGTGGGGCGGAGCGCAGGATGTGTTTGACGTAAACGTAATTAAAACCATCCGACTAATGAACCTGCTCGATCCGGATGTGTGCGAACAGGTCATCTATTTTTCCACTGCTAGTATTTTGGATCAGGACTGCAAGCCGCTGAAGAAGGCAGGCGAAATTGGCACCGATTATATTCGCGCCAAATACGCCTGCCATCAGCGGTTGTCTAAGCTGGCGATCGCCCCCCACATCACCACTGTTTTCCCCACGCTGGTTTTTGGCGGCGATAGCACCAAGCCCTACTCGCATCTTTCCAGCGGCATTACCGATGTTACAAAATGGATCGGATTGCTACGCTTTTTCAGGCTGGAGGGCAGTTTTCACTTTATCCACGCACAGGATATTGCTCAGGTAATCGCCTATCTCGTAGAACACCCACCAGAGTTGGACGATTCTGGGAGGGATCGCTCCGCGAATCGCCGCGAACTGGTGCTGGGCAGCCAGCCAATCACTGTGAATCAGGCGATCGCCGATATAAGCGCCTACCTGGGCAAGCGTATCTATTTCCGCCTTCCCATGCCCCGTTGGCTGATCGATCTCCTCATCTCTGTCTTCCGCATCCAGATGTCCGCCTGGGATCGCTTCTGTCTGAATTATCGCCACTTTACCCATCGCCACTTCGTCAACCCCAGCACCTACGGGCTGCCGATGCGCTGCGCGACAGTAGCCGATCTGCTGGCGGCCAGTGGGGTGTCTGGTTGCCGCGTGCCTCAGATGGAAATCGCCGCGGCTCCATGGGTCAAAGCAGAATCCAGCAGTGCAGAATCAGGGCGATCGCGCTTTTAAGTCGGGCTTGCTGAGAAAGTATTTCACAAGCTTCGAGAAGTTTGCAGGTGCCCCCATCTCCTCGCTCAACTGCTTGGCATACTGCACTTCAAACTCCTCTCAGGTCGGCTATCCTGGCCGCAGCGCCTCGCCCGAATCGGGGTCAAACAGGTGTAGCTTGTCGGGCATCAGCGACAGCCAAATCTCATCCCCAGGCGCAATGGCGCGATCGGGTTCAATCCGCACTTGCACCCAGGGTTCCTCACTGCCTGGCTCGTGAATTCCAACGCTGAGGAAGGTATCGGCTCCCAGCGCTTCGATGCGGTGGACACGACCCGGTAAATTTTTGGGCGCGGGCAGGCTGAGGTTGAGGTGTTCGGGGCGAATCCCCAGGATGAGCGATCGCCCTGCATAGGGACGCAGCACCAGTTCCCAGCTTTCGGGCAGCGTCATGCGGAACTGGGGGTGGGCGATCGCCAGCGGCGGCTGCACCTGCACAGGCAGAAAGTTCATCGGCGGCGACCCGATAAACTCCGCCACAAATCGATTTGCCGGACGGTTGTAAAGCTCCAGCGGCGTGGCAATTTGCTGAATCTGGCCCGCGTTTAGCACGGCAATGCGATCGCCCATCGTCATTGCCTCCGTCTGGTCGTGAGTCACGTAAATCGTCGTCGTGCCCAGCTTGCGCTGGAGATTCACAATCTGGGCGCGGGTTTCCGTCCGCAGTTTTGCGTCCAGATTGCTCAGCGGCTCGTCCATCAAAAACACCTGCGGATTTCGCGCCATTGCCCGCCCCAGCGCCACCCGCTGCTTTTGCCCGCCCGAAAGCTGCTTGGGCAAGCGGTTGAGCAAGGGTTCAATCTGGAGCATCTGGGCCACCGTCTGCACGCGCTGGGCGATCGCCCGTTCGCGCTCGGTCAAATAGCGCAAGCCCTTGGGCAGCGGGCGAGTCGCCGCCACCAGCCAGTTTTGCCACAAAGCAGGCTTGTCGGATGTTTCGGCATCAGCCAGGGAGCTTGCCGAGCGGCGTAGCCCAAAGGCCAGATTGTCATACACCGTCATGTGGGGATACAGGGCGTAGCTTTGGAACACCATCGCAATGTCGCGCTGGTTGGGCGGCAGATCGTTAACGAGGCGATCGCCCACGTAAATATTTCCAGCCGTCGCCGTCTCTAACCCCGCAATCAGCCGCAGCAGAGTGCTTTTGCCGCAGCCGCTCGGCCCCACCAGCACCATAAATTCCCCATCGCGCACCGTCAGGTTGATACGTCGCAGCACCGCCGCCGACCCCCCTGGGGATTCGCCCTCGGATTTGCCCTTCTGAAAGCTTTTGTAGAGATTTTCTAAGACAACCTGAGCCACTGTGGTTCTATCAACTCCTAGAGCTTGTGCGATTGGAATGGAACAAATAAGTGCAAATGGGAGGAATTTAACACTGGATTGCAGACTTCAGCAGACCATCGGGAACTCTATGGAATGAGGAAATATACATACAATCATGGTTTTTATTGCAGATCTCCCCCCTACGACTGCAATAGATTCAGTAATCGATTCAGTGCTAAATTGCTCCCTATCAAGCGACAACACTGTTTATTTCTCCAGTATCCTGCGCTCAAGGGGCTAAATCTTGTCTGAAAGCTTTAGTAGTTTATCAGAGGGCATTTGAAAATCAGAGGGCATTTGAAAAAATCTAACGCAGCGTCTTCTAGCAATGAGCTTGGCGGGTTTGTCATGGAAGCACCCGATGTCAATGTGATTAATATTTTGATTGTGGACGATACACCAGCAAATCTACAGTTGCTAACTAGCCTGCTGCGGCGCAGAGGGTATGAAGTGAGGGCTGCAAACAGCGGTGCTTTGGGATTGGCGATCGCCCGCGCAACGCAGACCGAAGTCATGCTGCTCGACATCTCGATGCCCGAAATGGACGGCTACACCGTCTGCGAGCAACTCAAGTCCGATCAGCGCACGCGAGATATTTCCGTCATCTTTGTCAGCGCCCTGAGCGAAGTCGTCGATAAAGTCAAAGCATTTGCCGTAGGCGGGGTAGATTACATCACCAAACCCTTTCATGTGCAAGAAGTCGTGGCGCGAGTCGAAACGCACCTCACGCTGCGCCGACTCCAGCAGCAACTCCAGGCGCAAAACGAACGGCTGCAACAGGAAATGCGCGATCGCCTGGCCGCCGAAGCCGCCCTCCAAGCCGCCAACCTAGAACTAAAACGCCTCGCAAACTCTGACGGACTAACCCAGGTCGCCAATCGTCGCCGCTTTGACGAATATCTGGCGCAAGAATGGCAGCACATGCTGCGCGAACAGCAACCCCTCTCGCTAATCCTCTGCGATGTCGATTATTTCAAAGCTTACAACGATATCTATGGCCACCAGGAGGGCGACCAGTGCCTCCGACAGGTGGCCAGCGTCATTAGCGCGGCTGCAAAACGTGCGGTAGATCTAGTAGCCCGCTATGGCGGCGAAGAGTTTGCCGTGATCTTACCCAACACTGCTAGTGAAGGAGCGCAACAGGTCGCGCAAGAAATTCAGGCGAGTATCAAGGCGCTGGCCCTGCCCCACGCCGCGTCGTCGGTTGCACCGATTGTTACCCTGAGCCAGGGCATTGCTACGCTAATTCCCCAGCTAAACGAGGAACCCGACCAACTCATTGCTGCTGCGGATCAGGCGCTCTATCAAGCCAAACAGTCGGGGCGCGATCGCATTGTTGTGTTTACGCCAGATTCCTGATTGCCGACTCCAGCGGCTTTTGGCTGGGAACGCCCACCGAGCGCGGAAACTCCGCTGGCGTCGGGGCAGTTTTTCGCAAATACAAACAGTGTCGCGCCGCGCGGCTGATTGGCGTGGTAAACGGGGCGATCGCCTCCAGTTTCCCCCCAAAAATCTCCAACACAGGCTCTAAAGCAGCAGTTTCCGCCTCGCTCCACTGCCCGCGATATAGCACCGCCACCCCACCCAGTTTCAGCAGCGGCAGGGCATATTCGGCACACACTGCCGCCGGAGCCACCGCCCGCAACAGCGCCCCGTCATACTGTTCTCGGTGCTGCGGCGTTTGCCCTACTGCCTCAGCGCGATCGCACAGGGTTTGAGCATTCTTTACCCCCAGATGCGTCAGCACCGTTTCCAAAAACGCCAGCTTCTTGCGCGTCGAATCGAGCAGCGTCACTTGGGCAAGGGGTAAGGTCAGCGCAGCGGGAATGCCAGGAAAGCCCGCGCCAGTACCGATGTCAATCAGGCGAAACAGGGGTGGGGATTCCAGAGAACCCGCTAGGGA
>JBDNCP010000066.1:0-24068 GCA_046719575.1 Cyanobacteriota bacterium | reverse complement strand
TCATACACGCCGAAGACCATCGTCAGATCCTGGGTCGGGCCGAGGGTGACGACGGAACCTGCGGCTTTGAGCTGGGCTAGACGATCGAGATGGGCCTGGCGATAGGGGGCACGCTTTTCCACGACGTTTTCGCAGTAGCTGCCCCACATGACGTATTTCGGCATTTTTAGGGGTTAGGGGTTAGAGGTTCGAGGTTGGGGGGGGTGTTGCTCCGCGACGCTGACGCGAGGGAGACCAGGAGCGTCCCAAAATCGGCAATCCAAAATCCAAAATCAACACCTGGCTCACTCTGGGCTAATTTTTCGCAGCTCATAGATATTCCAGAGCGCACCGCCCAGCGCAGAAAATTTTACCCCGTCTACGGTGTTTCGCACCGCCGACAGCGACAGCGCATTCACCAAGTGGATAAACGGTAGATATTCCTGAGCGAGGCGCTGGGTTTCGGCATAAATGGCTTTGCGCTTTTCGTCATCTAACTGCTGGCTGCCCTCGATATAGAGGTCGCTAATCCGCTGCTCCCAGTCGGCGATGACGCGCCCTTCGATGGGGTCTTGCCCGCTGAGTGCGCCCTGGTTAAAGGCGTGCAAGGTGCCGTTCACCGACCACACATTGCGGCTGCCGTCTGGCTCTACACCTGCGCCGGAAAAGCCGAGAATATGCGCCTCCCAATCTAGCGTGTCGGAGAGTTTGCCCACCAGCGTATTGAAGGCGATCGGCTGAAAATCGACTGTGATGCCCAGCTTGTCGAGGTCTTGCTTGATTTGGGCCCCCATGCTCTCGCGGATTTTGTTGCCTGCATTGGTAATCAGCGTGAACCGAACCAAATTGCCGTCGGCATCGGTTAGCCGTCCCTGCGCGTTGGTGCGAAAGCCTGCCTGCTGGAGCAGTTCTTTTGCCTTGTCGAGGTTGTAATCGTAAACACGCAGCCCCTCTTCTGGCGACAGGTGGTAAGGGCTTTGTTTGTTGATGGGCGAGTTTTGAGGCACGCCAACGCCCTGGTAGATGTTGTTGATCATGCGCTGGCGATCGAGGGCGTAGGCGACGGCCTGGCGAAACTCCAGCGTATTGAACCAGCGGGATTTGATCGGGTCTACCAATGGCCTGCCGTTGCGACTGCCCTGATTCAGGTTAAAGGCGAGGAACGTTGTGGTTAGGGCCGGGCCGCCGTTGTAGATGGTGAAGTTGCCACGTTCTTCTTCGCGCTTTAGCAGGGCGAAGTAGTCAGGTGTAACCCCCAGCACATCCAGCCCGCCAGAGCGAAACTGGATCAGCGCAGTGTCGGTCGAGCCTGCAATTTGCATGATGTATTGCTCGATGTAGGGCTGGGGGTTGCCCTGGGCATCTTTGCGCCAGTAGTAGGGGTTGCGCTCTAGGGTAATGCGTTCGGCGGGCTGATAGCTTTTGAGGCGATAGGGGCCGTTGCAGACGATTTCTGAAGGCGGTGTGTCGGTGCCCCAGACGGAGAGAAATCGGGGCTTGCCGTCGGCTCCGGTAGAGAAGACGTAATCGGCTAGCGCGTGTTTTGGCAGAATGGCGATGCCGCCTGCAAAGCGGAGCAGCGGTGCGAAGGGTTCTGGCGAGGCAAATTCGACTTGGCGATCGCCCACTTTCGTCACTTTGGGAAATTTGCCCTCTGCGCCAATCCGCAAAATGTCGCTCTCGCCGCTGGGAATGTCCGGGTTGAAATAGATGTCGTTGAAGCTAAACACCACGTCATCTACCGTCAGCGGCTCACCGTCAGACCATTTCAGCCCGTCGCGCAGGGTGAAAGTGATGCGCTGCTGGTCGTCCGAAATTTCCCATGATTCGGCTAGCTCCGGCTCTAGCTCACCCGTCTGCCCATTTTGCGATAGCATCCCGTTAAACATTAGCCCCAACGACGGGTTGACCTCGTTGCTCATGGGAGGGTTGAACGTTTTGGGATCACTCAGTTCTGCCAGCACGATGCGCGGCACCTGGGCTGCTTGGGTGGTGAACTGCGTCGGGTTGCAGCCTGTAAGCGCGATCGCCCCAACCAGCAGCAAGCCCAGAGACGGCAGCGCCCAGCGAGGCATGGGGCGCACCGTCCAGACAGAACCCTGGCGCAAGCGCCCAGAGCGCCATCTGCGCCGCCGACCCGTTAGCCGTGAGAAAAGCCTGAAAATCATGATTCGCAAGGAAAAATCGGGAGCTATGCCATAGTCATACCATAGCGAAGTTGAGGGGCTATCTTGAAGACCAAAGCTCAGGAGCGGGATTGCAGCACTTGGCTGGGAAACCGTCGTGTTTTCAATTTGTTCAGGCTATGTATCAGAATTATCAAGCTAGCTCATATCGAGCTAGATCATTAAGATCCCTCAATTGACTGTGGATAGTGCGGATGTTTTAGTTGTATAGTAAGGGCGATCGCCCATAGGTGGCTCCAAAGCGTCCTCAGAAGTGTCTTAAGGGAAGCCCTTCAAAAAACAGGGCGTTCTCGCATTTGTACCTGCCACAGAAAATTTAGCGGGCGGAGTGAACCTTTTTTGAAAATTGCCCATACCCTTAGTAAGACTTGTGATCGAGTGCTTTCCAGACTCGATTTTTAGACAACCCTCATTCCCTTACATCAAGATCCGACGTATGAAACCCCAATCCAACCCAGATCCCTCACTGCGGAACCCTGGGACTGCTCTGCCTAATTCCTCTGCTGCGCCCGCTGCGGGCTATGCGCCGACCGTGCCCATGTCGGTCTATCGTGAGCTATCGGCCGAGCTTCAGGCGAGCAAGGCAATGCTAGACTCGCTTCATCAGCAAAACCAGCAGCTTGCCCGCCAAAATCAGCAATTTCGCCAAGAAATTGAGCGGCTGAGTGCGTCGGTGCTAAATCTTCAGCAGATTGCTGGTCTGTCTCAACCGGGCTGGGTTGCCCCTACTCGTGTTGACCAGGAAGACGCAGGGGACAGCACCCCGCCAATCCGCCCCGTTGCGCCTCCTGCGTCTCAATCGCCCTCCAAACCATCGCCCTCTGCCTCGAAATCCAAAGCCCAGCCGTCTCAGCCTGCTATCTCCGAGGCCCACGCGTTGGCCAACAGCCTCCGGTTTACCGAGCAGCCCAGCAGCCTGCCCGTCGGTGACCTGTCGGAGAGCAACCCTCGTGACCTCAGCGGACTCTGGCTCTGGTTTACGGTGCTGGCCATCATCATCACGGCCTTTGGTGCTGGATTTATGGTGGTGCGTCCGCTGCTGCCCAGTGGCAATCGCTAGGAGCCAGGGTGGAGCTTCGTTGCAGAGCTTCGTTTCAGTTCAGAGCACCAGTCGGGCAAAGCGGTTTTTGCCCACCTGCAGCACTTTGCCCGTCAGCGCGTCGGGGGTGTCTACGCTGGCATCGGGGTTATCGAGGCGATCGCCATCCAGCCGCACCGCGCCGCCCTGGATCTGCCGCCGTCCGTCGCTGCTGCTCTTGCACAGGCCGCTGGCACTCAGAATGTAGGCCAGCTTGGCGGGAAACTGAATGCCGGAGAGCGAAAATTCTGGAACGGCTTCTGCCTTGGTTGCGTCGCCCTGCACTAGATTTAGCGCTGCTTTCTGGGCTTCTAAGGCTGATGCTCTACCGTGATACTGGCTGACGACTTCGAGGGCGAGGAGTTTTTGGCGATCGCGCGGGTTTTCGGGTAGCTCATCCAGCGGCAGGTTGGTCAATAGCTCAAAGTATTGCAAAATGGCGCTATCGGGAATTTTCTCCAGCTTGGAATACATCGAGAGTGGGTCTTCCCGCAGCGCCACGTAGTTATTTAACGATTTAGACATTTTCTGTACGCCATCCGTCCCTGGCAAGATCGGCATCAATAGCCCAAACTGTGGCCGCTGCCCAAAGTGTCGCTGCAAGTCACGCCCGACCGCCAGGTTAAATTTCTGATCCGTGCCGCCCAACTCCACATCCGCCTCTAGCGCCACCGAGTCATAGCCCTGCATCAGCGGATAGAGAAACTCATGTAGATAAATCGGCGTCTCCTTTTCATAGCGCTCGGCAAAGCCCTCCTTCGCCAGCATTTGCCCGACTGTCATCGTGCCCAGGAGTTCTAGAATCTTGGCTAGATCTAGCTTCGATAGCCACTCGGAGTTGTAGCGGATTTCCAATCGCCCCGGCGTGTCAAAGTCCAAAATCGGGCGGAGTTGCTCCAGATAGGTCTGGGCGTTTCGGGTCACTTCGTCTTCGGTCAACTGTTTGCGAACGTCCGACTTGCCTGTGGGGTCGCCGATGCGGGCGGTGAAGTCGCCAATCAGCAAAATCGCCGTGTGGCCCGCGTCTTGAAACGCCCGCAGCTTGCGATAGATGGTACTGTGCCCCAGGTGAATATCCGCGCCTGTGGGGTCGATGCCAAACTTGATGCGTAAAGGGCGATCGCTCTCTATCAGCCGCCGCGCCAGATTTTCGTCAGCGCTCTGCGACTCCCGCTGGTCGGGAAAAATTTCGCTGATACCCCGATACAGCCATTGAAAAGAGGAATCAGTCGATAAATCAGCCATAGGATACACGGTACTGGAAGAATGACTCGTTGACAGCTATACCCATGTTGAGGGCGAGATGATGACGATGCCAATTAAAGATCCAAAAAAGATCCAAAACGCGATGGGCGCGATTGTCAGCCTTCGACACCTAATTTCGACACCATTTCGACACCATTTCGACACCATTTCGACACCTGATATCCAGCAAATCTGCTCCATATCTTTAGAAAATCCCGCAAGGCTCGAAAATTATGTAATCTTCAGCCATACTGACTAAAGGTTGTCCATAAAGTCATCAAAGTCATCAAAAGGTTGCGGTTTTCACAATTTAGTTTTAGTGAGTTTAGTTTTAGTGAGTCACAATACCTATCGCAAAAGCCATGGATAAAAGTCATGACGAATTGGCAAATCCTCCGCTATCTTAGTTAGTTATTTGGTTGCTCAAGCCTATGTTGTCGCTCTTCTTGACTGACCAGTGAGGCATCCCTCAGCGCAGGGGCAAAGTTATTCCAAAAGTCAAACTCTCATTTTTTCACGACTCGTCTCACTTGACTACCCGCACATCGCCGCGTTCGTTGCACATGCTGTACTCGTCGTATCGGTCAAAAGGCAGTAAGTTTCACTCTACTTGCAACGTCAAGGCTATCCCTGCGGTGACACACTCCCACTCCCTACTTTGCTTAGCCCCCTTCCTGTAACATTCCCTGACTGAATCCCCAATCCTTTCCTGCCGTGTCGTCAAACGCCGCCCGCCAAAAGAAACCCTCCAAGAAAGCATCTGCCAAGTCGCGTTCTGCCAATGCCGCCAACGCGCATCGGGTCGAGAGCTATGTTCAGACCAGTAATGTCGCCTCGATCTACAAGTTTGTGCAGGCAGTCGGCAAGGTCACTGCCGGGACGCTGCTGGGCACCACGATGCTGACCAGTTCCGTCATTGCAGGAGGGCTGGTGGGTTTGGCGATTAGCTTCCGCAACCTGCCCGATGTGCGGGTGTTGCGAAACTATGTCCCTGCTGAGACGAGCTACGTGTATGACGTGAAGGGCGTGCTGCTGGACAGCATTCACGACGAGTTTAACCGGGAAGTGGTGGAACTGGATGAGGTGTCGCCGCACCTAAAGCGGGCCGTGCTGGCGATCGAAGACAGCTACTTTTATCAGCACCACGGTATCAACCCCACCAGCGTCGGGCGGGCGCTGCTCAGCAACCTGGAAGAAGGGCGAACGGTGGAAGGCGGCTCTACGGTGACGATGCAGTTGATTAAGAACCTGTTTCTCACGCCCGAGCGATCGCTCAGCCGCAAAATCGCCGAAGCTGTGCTGGCGCTCCGGTTGGAGCAAATCTTCACCAAGTCTCAGATCTTGGAAATGTACTTAAACCAGGTCTATTGGGGGCACAATAACTACGGCGTACAAACCGCCGCCCAGAGCTATTTTCGCAAGCCCGCTTCGCAGCTCAACTTGGCAGAAGCGGCCATGATGGCCGGACTGATTCAGGCTCCCGAAGAATATAGCCCTTTCGTAGACTATCAACTGGCTAAGCGTCGTCAGGCGATCGTGCTGAACCGGATGCTGGAGCTGAAGTGGATCACGCCCCAAGAAGCCGCCGCCGCCAAGCAGCAGCCGCTAATCTTGGGCGACATTACATCGTTCACCACGAGTCGATCGCCCTATATCACCGAAGCCGTTGAGCAGGAACTCCAGGCACGGTTTGGGCGCGATGCAGTGTTGAAAGGCGGAATGCGTGTGCAGACCACCATCGACCTGAATATGCAAAACATGGCGGAGCAGGTGGTTCGCGAAGGCCACCGCAGCCTGCGTCGCCAGGGTGTTCGGGCAGACCAGATGGCGCTGGTGGCTGTAGACCCGCGCACCCATTTTGTTAAGGCAATGGTGGGCGGTGTAGATTATCAAACTAGCCAATACAACCGGGCGATTCAGGCACTGCGCCAGCCGGGGTCTGCCTTCAAGCCGTTTGTGTATTATGCGGCGCTGGCTTCAGGCAAATACACGCCGGAGTCCATTGTGCAGGATACGCCCGTCAGCTATCCCGATGGCTACGAAACCTATCGCCCGCAGAACTATGGCGGCGGCTTTTATGGAGCCATGACCTTCCGAGCAGCGCTAGAGCAGTCGCGCAACATTCCCGCTGTGAAGCTGGGTCAGGAGGTGGGCATTAACCGCGTGATCGAGGTCTGCCGCACGTTGGGTATTAAGAGTCCGATTGAACCTGTGGTGTCGCTGCCGCTGGGGTCGGTGGATCTGACTCCGTTAGAAATGGCAGCGGCCTACGCCACCTTTGCCAGCGGCGGCTGGCAGTCGGACACGACCTTCATCGTCCGCGTGACGGACAGTACCGGGCGTGTGCTGCTAGACAATACGCCCAACCCGCAGCTCGTGCTAGATCCCTGGGCGGTGGCCTCGCTGAATGACATCTTGCAGGGCGTGATTACTCGCGGCACAGCGCAGGGGGCAGATATCGGCCGACCCGCAGCGGGCAAGACAGGCACGACCTCTGCGGAACGAGATATTTGGTTTGTGGGCTATGTGCCGCAACTTTCGGTGGCGGTGTGGGTGGGGAACGATAACTATACCCCGGTGGGGCAGGGTGCAACGGGGGGACGCTATGTTGCGCCGATCTGGCGCAACTTTATGCTGCGGGCGCTGAAGGATGTACCTGTGGAGCAGTTTCAGCCGCCGTCGGCGTTTATTCGACCGTAGCTTTAGCGGTTTGCAGGGGAGGGGGTTGATGGCTTTATAGCCGCGCTCCGCTGCCCAGCACAAATAACCCGATCATGGTGATGGCGTTCCACAGGCTGTGTAGCAGGATGGGTGCTAGCAGGTTGCGCGATCGCGTGTAGACGACTCCCAGCACAATGCCCAGTGTGGTCAGTGGGATGACTTCCGATAGGCTGAGGTGGGCCACGGCAAATAGCAGGCTGCTGAGGGCGATCGCCCCCCACACGGGCATATACCGCGTTAGCGACGGCAGGAGAAACCCACGAAACAGCGTCTCTTCAAAGATCGGCGCGGCGACGGCAGCCGTGAAGAGAAACAGCCCCAGCGACACGGCATCGCCTTCTTCTAGCACAATTTGCAAAAGTGGATTGCTACCGCCCTGCCCCTGCCAGATTTGCTGATTCACCAGCGACACGCCGATCATCAGCGGCAGCGCCACCAGATAGCCGCCCAGCCCCCACAGCGGCCAGCGGCCCGCCACGCGATATTGAAACCAGTCCTTGGGTAAGGGAACCCACTTGCGGATCGACCAATGCAGCACTGCCAATCCCGACCCTGCCATCAGCAGGTAATAGGTGAAGGCATAAATCGCCTTAGACCGCGGCCCAAAAGCCGCCAGCCCCGGACTCAGCACGCCCACAATCAGCGGCGCAACCACCTGCCCCGCCATGAAAAAGCCGACGATCAGCACCTGCCAGATGATTTCCCAATCCCAGGGCACCTCCCAGGGAACGTCGCCATTCAGCGCCAGGATTGACTGCTTGCCCTGCGTCAGCCGCTGCGCGATCAGGAAAATCAGCAACCCCGCTCCGGCGATCGCCCCCAGCACAGGCACCGTGCCCACCAGCGCCAGCTTCAGCAGGTTTTCCTGGGCGATCGCCGCTTCGTCTGCCCTGAGGGCGTTCAGCGCCTCGGTGCGCTGCTGCAAGCTGTAGAGCCGTTCTAGCCCCCTGTAGCGAAACCAGCCCTCCAGTCCCTTTAGAAGCTGTGTTTCGGCTTCGGGCATAATGCGGGGTGGCTCGTTCCAGAGTCCTGCGAGAGTTCTAGCCGTTTCCGCTGTTGGATTGCCTGCCTCAGGACTATCCACTAGTTTTCCCCAAGTCTGTTGGGCTGCTGCCAAGTCGCCCTGCTCTGCCTGCAAAATGCCAATGCTCAAGTCCAACTGGTCGAGGAGCGATCGCTGCTGCTGGATCGCAGTCGTCAGGCGGGTTGCCTGCGAATCGACCGTGCGCGACGGAATCGGACGGGAGGACGCAGCAGGTGGAAGGCTGGATTCTTTTGGCGCTGGGGGTGCAACCGCCGCCAACCGCTTTTCTAGCTTGGTCAGATTGGTTTCTGCCGCCTTGCGAACGGTTTGATACTGTTCCAGTGCCGTTTTCAGCGGCGTTTCTCCCAGCAGCGCCTTTTGCAATGCTGCATTGTCTGCGGTTCCTGTGATTTCGGTCGCGGTTGTGGCGTGTAGCAGCAAATTGGTCTGATAAAGCTGCAACCGGTTTGTAATCTGGGGTTCTTGAAAACTACTCCAGAGCGAACCACCGACCAAAATTGCCACAAACAGCGTCAACACGCTGAGAATCAGTCGCTTTAGGGTCATGCCTGTTGGGGAGAGGGGTTTTAGCCGTATGCAGAGTTACCCCGGCATTATCTCACTGTTCCCCAGTTGCGGTAGCAATGACAAGGCGAATTCCATCGCTCGATAGAGGCTGGGGTGACTGGGGCAGTTCGATGGGATGGGTGTTGCAGGGCGATCGCCCCCAGATTTACCCCAGATTTACCCCAGATTCGCAGAGCGAACGGGGTAGAATGCTCCTATTTGTAATCAATACTTGTTGTAATCAATACTTGTCACCAAACTTGTAACCAATAGTTTGTAATCAAGTGTAATCAGGCCCTTCTGCCTATCAATCGGCCTATCAATTCTGCCCATCAAACTGTTGGGGGCATCCAACGCTTCGCATTCTGCACATCCCTAGTTCAAACGGAGGACACGGCCCTGGCTACTCGCGTCATTCTGGTGCGCCACGGCATCAGCACCTACAACACCCTACGCCGCATACAGGGACATTTCGACGAGTCGACGCTAACCGACGAAGGGCGCGAGGCGGCCCGGCTGACGGGACTGGCGCTGCGGGGGTTGCCCTTTGCTGCCATCTATGCCAGTCCGCTCCAGCGGGCGCGAGAAACGGCTGAAATTCTCACGGCCCAGCTAGAGAATCCACCTGCCCTGCAACTGCGGGACGACCTCAAGGAAATCAACATGGTGGAGTGGGAAGGGCTGCCCTTTGATGAGGTAAAGGAGCGGTTTCCAGAGGCCTATCACCACTGGCAGCGCGAGCCAGAAAAGCTGAAAATGCGGCTGGCAACGCCCGACGGCGAGCAAGAGTTTTTTCCGGTGGTGGACTTGTATCGTCAGGCAGCGCAGTTTTGGCGCGACACGCTACCCCAGCACGATGGCGAAACGATTTTGCTGGTGGCCCACAGCGGCATCAACCGGGCGCTGATCGGCACGGCCGTTGGGCTGGGCCCGGCAGACTATCATGCGCTGAATCAGACCAACTGTGCCATCAGCGTGCTGAATTTTGCGGGCGGCTTTGGCGACCCCGTGCAGTTAGAATCGGTGAATCTGGTGGATCATCTGGGCAAGCCCCTGCCCGACGTGCGCGGCAACCATCGCGGCCCACGAATGCTGCTGGTGCGCCACGGCGAAACGGATTGGAACCGCGAAAAGCGCTTTCAGGGACAAATCGACGTGCCGCTGAATGAAAACGGGCGCGTCCAGGGCGAAAAAGCCGCTTTCTTTCTGAAAGATATCCCCATTGATCGGGCGATCACCAGCCCTATGCTGCGTCCTAAGGAAACCGCCGAACTGATTCTGCAATTTCACCCTAATGTTTCGCTGGAGACAGACGAGCGCCTGAAAGAAATCAGCCACGGCCTGTGGGAAGGCAAGCTAGAGGAAGAGATTCAGGAGGTCTACGCCGAAGAGTTGGCCGCCTGGAAGGTCGCGCCGGAAACGGTGCAGATGCCCGCTGGCGAAAACTTGCAGCAGGTGTGGGAGCGGGCGATCGCCGCCTGGAATGAAATCGTCGCCGGCGCGCCGAGCGATTCGCCAAGCGATCCCTCCGGGAATCGCCCCACCACAATTCTCGTCGTTGCCCACGATGCCGTGAATAAAGCCATTCTCAGCGGACTGATGGGCTGGGGCCCTGAAAAGTTCTGGGTCTTTAAGCAGGGCAACGGCGCAGTGACGGTGATCGACTATCCCCACGGTCCAGCGGGGCGACCTATGCTGCAATCGCTCAACATCACCACCCACTTGGGTGGCGGCGTGCTAGATAAGACGGCTGCTGGAGCGCTTTAGAGGGCCTATGGCGAGTGAACTCTTCCGCCAGGTCAGGTTGCTCGATCCGGTGTCTGGGACGGATCGCGTGGTAGATGTGTGGGTCGAAGCAGGCAGGTTGCGGGCAATCGCCGATTCGCTAGATCCACCCAGCGCCGACGTGACGGTGACGGATGCGGCGGGGCTGGTGCTGGGGCCAGGGCTGGTGGATCTCTACAGCCATTCGGGAGAGCCGGGTTATGAATCACGGGAAACGCTGGCATCGCTGCATCGGGCGGCGCGGGCGGGCGGCTTTGGGCGGGTGCTGCTGCTGCCCGACACCGACCCGGCAATCGCCACACCCGCCGACGTAGAGTGGATTCGGCAGCACGCTCCGGCAGAATTGCCCCGCTTGCAACCCTGGGCTGCGCTGACGCTAGATGCCAAAGGCGACCAGATGACGGAACTGGGCGAACTGGCCCAGACGGACATCGCGGGCTTTGCCGACGGGCGACCCATCCGCCAATGGGGACTCTTGCGGCGATCGCTCGAATATGCCCAGGCGCTCAACCGACCGATCGCCCTCTGGTGCTGCGATGAAACCCTGCGCGGCAACGGCGTGATGCGCGACGGCCCCGACGCGATCCGGTTTGGGCTGCCCGGTGCGCCTGCGATCGCCGAAACCGCGCCTCTGGCGGCCCTGCTAGAGTGTATCGCCCAGATCGGCACGCCTGTCCACCTGATGCGCGTCTCCACCGCCCGCAGCGTGGCACTGATTGCCCAAGCCAAAGCCAGCGGACTGCCGATCACCGCCAGTACGACCTGGCATCATCTGCTGCTGAATACGCAAGCCATCGGCCGCTATGACCCAAACCTGCGCCTGGAGCCGCCGCTGGGCACCCCGGAGGATCAGGCGGCGCTGATTCAGGCGGTGCGCGATGGAGTCATAGAGGCGATCGCCATCGACCACAGCCCCTATACCTACGAAGAAAAAACCGTCCCTTTTGCCGAAGCACCACCGGGGGCGATCGGGCTGGAGCTGGCGCTGCCGCTGCTCTGGCAGCAGTTGGTAGAACCGGGACACCTGCCCGCGCTGACGCTGTGGCAGGCGCTGAGTACGAATCCACTGCGCTGTTTGGGAGAAACTCCAGAGGCGATTCCCGTCGGGATCGCTTCGGGAATCGCCCCTGACATGCCTACCCCTCTGACGCTATTCGACCCGCGCCCGCCGTGGAAAGTCACCCGCCAAACGCTGCAATCTCGCTCGGCAAACACGCCCTGGCTGGGTCAAGAGATCCAGGGACAAGTCGTCCAAGTTTTCTGCTGAACCAACCTCGAACCCCTCAAGAGGCGCTGGTCAACGCAGTCGAGCGGGCCCGAAATCCGGCGCGATTCAGCGCGGCCACGGCAGATTGGTAATCCTGCACGCGAAACTGGTTGCCCAGCCGCACGAGTTCTCGCCGATGCGCCCCAGCGACGATCGCCACGACGGGCGTTTTGCACTGGTCTTCGTCGCCTCGATTTTTGAGAATCACCTCGCGCAGGGTGTTTTGCTGCACAATGTCGCCCGCAGCTTGCGCGTCTAGCTCCACCATCACCAACTGCACCTCTTCGACGGGTTCGGCATCTTCGACAATGAGCTGGCTGCGCTCGTCGCGCTTGTCTACCTTGCCCCAGATCATCAGCCGCGCATCCTGCACGATCAGGCTACCGATGCGCTCATAGGTGCGCGGAAACACGACCGCTTCTGACTGCCCCGTTAGGTCTTCAAGCTGGATGATCGCCATGCGATCGCCCTTTTTCGTCACCACAGGCTTTACCCCCGTCAACATGGCGATCGCGCTAATGCTCGTCCCTTCTGGCTGCTCTTCTAGGCTGCTCAGGTTAATCGGAGCCAGAATTCGCGCCGCTTCTCGAATATTCTTCAGCGGATGATCCGACACGTAGAAGCCCAGCAGTTCCTTTTCGAGCTTCAGCCGCTCCTGTTGCGGAAAGTCTTCGACCGCCGGAGATTTGGGAGCCGCCTCGAAGCTCCCTGGCGCTTCGCTGACGCTGCCCAGCATATCAAACAAGTTGCCCTGCCCGATCGCCCGATCCTTCGCCCGCGACTGCGCCCACTCCAGCACCAGTTCCAGGTCGTTCATCAACTGTCGTCGATTCGTCTCGATGCAGTCTAGTGCCCCACACTGAATCAGCGCCTCCAACGCTCGGCGGTTGACGGTGCGCGGATCGATGCGGCTGCACAGATCGCCTAGCGACTTGAACGGGCCGTCCGCCTCCCGCGCTTGCAGAATATTCTCGATCGCCCCTGCGCCCACATTCCGCACCGCCGACAGCCCAAACAAAATGCTGCGCTCTAGCGGTGTAAAGTCCACGCCCGATCGATTAATATCTGGCGGCTCTACGGTAATGCCCATCATCGTGCAGGAGGAAATATACTTCTGCACCTTGTCCTGGTCGTCGCTGTTGGCCGTCAGCAGCGCCGCCATGTATTCCACAGGATAATTCGCCTTGAGATACGCCGTTTGAAACGTGACGTAGCCATAGGCAGTCGAGTGCGACTTGTTAAAACAATTAGAGGCGACCAAGCTGTTTTCCAGCACAAAATTGTGATCGCGCTCAACCCCAATGTCGTAAACCCATTGAGTACCTAATGACCTGCGGCTGATAATTCTAACCATACTGGCGATCGCCCCTTGCGCTTTATCGACTTGAAACCTGATTTTTTGAAATTTATTAATCTCAGCTAAAATCTTGCCTGCCCTCAGTTAGAGCCTTGTTGCACCTGTTGCACCCGGCGCACCCACGCCCGCAATGCGCGACTTGCCTCTACTTCATCACGACTTGCCTGCTGCAAAAACTCATAGAGCTTGTCTTTAGGTACTTCAGGAAAAGTGGGGCTATTTTCTACTTCTACATAGGCTTGAGAATGGGCTTGAGATTGCAGTTGATATATTCTTAAAACCGTCCCGTTAAATCGCCAAAACTCAGGAACTCCGATGCTGGCATAAAGACGATTCTTATCAATATCTGTATGCGTAATGTCTACTTCTACTACTAAATCAGGGGGTGGATCTTGCTCGAAATTAATGCGTCGTCCACTCACCTGGGGCTGATTTTGAATGTAGTAGGCGCTGTCAGGCTCAGCGCTACGCTCTTGGTTGGGATACTCCAGTGTTGTCGAACCGATGGACTTCATTTTTAGCCCAAATTCTTCGACTAAGACTCGGATAAATAGCCCAATCCATTCCGCAAAGCTCTCATGTTCTTCCAGGGGCATGGTGAGCTCCAACGTGCCGTGATCATAGGTGAGGCGGGGCGATCGCCGCTCTCCCAGGGCTTGTTGAATCTGCTGATAGCCCTGCCAGTTGAGTTGATGAATCGTGACGCGCCGCTCTCCAGAGAGGGCCGATCGCGGAACTGAGAATTGAGGGGCAGTGCTAACCATTGCGGGACTCACAAAGCTAACGGCTCAGAAGGAATGATACATATCACGTTAGCGCCTTCAGGCTGGGGTTCTTGGGCGACAGGTTTAGCCACTCGTGGATCGATGACCTTAGCAAGCCAGCACAGGCACAGCAACCCGTTTCATCTCCAGGGTTTTCTCGAAAATGTCGTCAATAGGGTGCATTTCGCCATCTTCGGTCATGAATTTGTGATCTGGTGTGGCGCGGATGATTGAGCCATCTTCCAGGGTGTATTCAAACACCTCTTGCAGTCCGCGCTGGTGCCATTGGGCGATCGCCTGCGTGTAGACAAACCCATTCGCATCAACGCTGAACACGGTGCAGGGAAGCTGGCGCTCTACGACCTCCCCGATGGCGATCGCCCCATATTCAACCGTCAAAATCTTCGTGTCATAGCTCAGACAATACTCGGCAAACTTCACCATTTGCTCAAACAGATCTGCCGCCACCTTCTTGGGCACGCCATTCTTTTCTGCACCTTCAGTGAAGATGCTCTGGTGCTTCTCCATCTCCTCCTTTTTCTTTTTGCCCATCGCTCGCCGCAGCAGGTCGGCTTGCCCCAGCGAATAGCCACCCATATCCTGGGCGATTTTCATGATCTGCTCCTGGTAGACCATGATGCCGTAGGTTTCATTCAGGATAGAGGTGAGCAACTCATGCTCATACTCAATGCGTTCGCGGCCATGCTTGCGGTTGATGAACTTGGGAATCAGCCCTGCGTCCAGGGGCCCCGGCCGATACAGCGCTAACACCGAGGAAATGTCTTCCAGACCCGACGGCTTCAGGTCACGCACAATCTGCCGCATTCCGGAGGACTCTAGCTGGAAGATGCCCTCCAGTTCGCCCCGCGCCAGCAGTTGGTAGGTCGCCGGGTCGTCCATCGGCAAATTGTCTAGATCGACCTGAATGCCGTGGGTCTTGCGAATCAGATCGACGGCTTTTTGGATCATCGTCAGGTTCTTTAGCCCCAGAAAGTCCATCTTGAGCAATCCCAATAGCTCGATGTCTTCCATCGGGTACTGTGTGGTCACGCCGCCTTCCTTGCTGCGTTCCAGCGGCACCACTTCGTCTAGCGGATCTGCCGAGATCACCACGCCCGCCGCGTGAACGCCCGTCGATTTGTTGGTTCCCTCGATCCGCATGGCCATGTCGATCCAGCGGCGATAGGTGACGGGCGGTTCGCTACCGGGGACGACGGCATCGCTGTCGTATTTTTCTTTGAACTCTGGAGTGGGCGTTTCGTCGGAGATCATCACCTTCAGCTTGGTGGGCTTGCCGCGCACGACGGGAATCATCTTCGCCATTTTGTCGGACTCCCCGTAGGGGATATCCAGCACCCGCGCCACGTCCTTTAGCACAGCTTTGGAGGTCATGCGGTTGTAGGTGATGATCTGCGCCACTCGATCAGTGCCATATTTCTCGGTAACGTACTGGATCACCTCGCCCCGCCGCTCAATGCAAAAGTCTGTGTCAATATCTGGCATGGACTTGCGCTCTGGGTTGAGAAAGCGCTCAAACAGCAAGCCGTGATGCACTGGGTCGATATTGGTGATGCCCAGCGAATAAGCAACGAGCGACCCTGCTGCCGAGCCGCGCCCTGGTCCGACGGGAATGCCATGGTCTCGCGCAAACTTGATATAGTCCCACACCACGAGAAAGTAGCCATCAAACCCCATTTGGTGCATCATTTGCAGTTCGTATTCCAGCCGCTCTTGATACTCCTGGGAGACCTCGCTATAGGTGGCGACCTGGAGCCGCTTGGCGAGTCCGGCGCGGGAGGTTTCTTCAAGATAAGTGGCGGGGGTGTAGCCGTCGGGCACGGGATAATTGGGGATGCGGGGTTCGCCCAGGATTTTGTAGCCCTCGACCTTTTCGGCGACTTCGAGCGTGTGGGCGATCGCCTCTTCCACCACATCCGGGGTCAGGTGGTCGCGAAACAGCAGCCGCATCTCATCGGCCGACTTGAGGTATTCCGTACCCGTGTAGCGCAGCCGCTTTTCTTCAGTGATAGATTTACCCGTCTGGATGCAGAGCAGCGCATCGTGGGCCTCTACGTCATAGCAGGAAATATAGTGGGAGTCGTTGGTGCAAACGAGCTTGATGTCCAGTTCGCGGGCAATGCGGACGATTTCGGGATTGACAACGCGCTCCTCTTGCAGCCCATGATCCTGAATTTCCAGGTAATAGTCATCGCCGAATACGTCTTTGTACCACTGGGCGACGCGCCGCGCCACGTCTGGGCGACCCTGCATGATTGCCTGGGGCACTTCGCCGCCTAGACAAGCGCTGGTGACGATCAGCCCTTCTTTGTACTGCTCCAGCAGTTCCTTGTTGACGCAGGGACGCGAGAAAATGCCCTTGCCCTGCACGCCCTGGAGGTGAGAAATGGTGGTCAGCTTGACGAGATTCTTGTATCCCTGGGTGTTTTTGGCGAGAACGACCTGGTGATAGCGGGGTCGGCGCTCCTGCTTGGTGATGTCGCCATTGATGACGTACATCTCGTTGCCAATGATGGGCTTGATGGCGTTGTCGCGCTTTTTGCACACCTTGAGGAGTTCGATCGCGCCGTACATCACGCCGTGATCCGTCAGGGCGATCGCCGGCATTCCTAGCTCGATCGCCCGATCGATGAGCTGGTCAAGCTGACTCGCGCCGTCTAGCAGGCTGTAGTCGCTGTGAATGTGCAGACCGACAAAGGACATAACTCAAACCACAAACAGGGCTGAGCATCAGATTAACACCATCCCTGGATTTTGAAGCGCCATTCTTGTAACGAAAACTCCAGATGTGGAGTCTGTCCGCCAAACAAAGAACAGCCCTAAATCCGGTTTTGCAAGTTTTGCAAGATGGTTACAAAGGACTTTATAGTACTAAAGTATCAAGTTTCTACTGAGTTTTGGCTTAAAAATTCTCTCGATTTGACCGCTTCCCAGGTCAAGGGGGTTTGGGATGCGGGAACAGGGGCAGACTCATCAGGCGGAAACTGCCGAAAGTCGCCGCGTGTTTGCCGAACAGATGAAGCAGAGTCGGCAAGAGCGGGAGGAATGAGAGCGCCAGTTTCATGCCCGGATAGATTCGGATCGACGCGACGCTGGATCGCGTGGGCGCAAAGCTGGATCTGATTCTGAATCTGATTATTGAGCAGAGGGCCGACTTCCGTTCAGTTAGTTCAGTTGGGCATCATAGCCGATTTCGACAATGCGATCGCCCGTCAGCTTAAACCACAGCGCCGCTGCATAATCGACAGGCGCACCGTAGACTAGAGTGGTCATGCCGTCTTCCTCTTCTTCATAGGAGCCGTCCGGCGTGCCGTAGGTGGCCAAGAGTTTCTGGCGCGAGTCGCCCACGCGGATGCCATCTTTTGTAGCAAGATCGGCGTTGCTTGTGTGGAAGGAAAACACCTCAAACGTCTCACCATCCAGGCTTTCCAGGAGCTTTACGGTCGTTTGACCATAGTTTAGAGTCCGCACCATGCCGCAACACGCCCAGTCTTCGTCAACCTGGCTGAGCGGCGCTCCGAGCTGTTGGCGGACGGTCGATTCTGGCGTCGAAAGCTGAACGCCGGCGATCGC
Source organism: Cyanobacteriota bacterium (assembly GCA_046719575.1). Classification (GTDB taxonomy): domain Bacteria; phylum Cyanobacteriota; class Cyanobacteriia; order Elainellales; family Elainellaceae; genus Thermoleptolyngbya. The sequence goes on along the minus strand of JBDNCP010000066.1, from coordinate 6,504 downwards.
CAGTTGCTCGATTGCCAGCGTGTCTGCGGGCGATTGGGCAACCGATGCAGGCTGGTTGGCAATGGGCGACGGGGCGATCGCCCCACCGGCTGCATCCGCTGGTGTCGGGGACACGGCCACCAGTTGGGCAGCACTGGAGTCTGGGCGGATTGAGGCATCTGGATTGACGGACGAGCAGCCGACCGAGGCGGCCGCCACACAGACTAGCGCGATCGCCCAATGACCGGAGATCAATCCAAACGTAGATTGAAAAGATTGAAAAAGACGCATCATCTTGGGTTCAGAAGCATCGCTTCAGGCGTAGACGACAGGAGCAGGCAATAGGAACGGTACAGTAACTTATACATCCCAGACGACTCGTTTCCCGGTTATGTCATCATCACAGTAGTCTTCTCAGCCGTTATCCTTCCAGCTTGAGTCCTTCTAGCCGTATCTCTCAGGCGATCGCCCTACGGCTCTCCTGCCTCACAGGTTTCTCTGAGAGAAAATCTGAGAGGAAATCTGCTGGGGCGATCGCCCTCAAACTCAGTTCCTATGTCACGCCAGCAAGATTCTCGCGCCCTTGCCGATGCCAGTGCCCTACAGCGGATTCGCACGCTGGCCTACCTGCTTGATGACGCAATTCCCATCCCCGGAACGCGCTATCGCATTGGGCTAGACCCGATTATGGGGCTGATTCCGGGCGGCGGCGACGTGGTGGGGCTATTTTTGTCGGCCTATCTGGTGCTGGAGTGCCTCCGATTTCGCCTGCCCACAGAAACGCTGTTCCGCATGGTGGGCAATTTGGCGCTAGACAGCATCTTGGGGCTGCTGCCGGGGATGGGCGACTTTTTTGATGCCGTGTGGAAGAGCAACGCCCGCAACTTGGCGCTGCTGGAGGCACACCTGACCAACCCTGCCGAGAGCCAGGCCGCCGATCGCCAGACAGTGACACTGATTGCGATCGCCGTGGTCGCTATTGTGGGCGGCATTTCGCTGCTCATGGCATCGCTGCTGCGGGCCCTGCTGACCGCGCTTACGGCAGTTGGCTAGGTGGTTCTTTGGGTCAGCCTTCGGGTCAGCCTTCGGGTCAGCTTTCTGGCAGGGTTCTGACAAGTTGCTGGAAACCTGCCATAATAGTTCGGCCCATCAAAACTGCTCCTGTCAAACGCTAGATATGGTTGTCGCACCCTATATTGCTGACCTCACTTCCACTACCCCTGAGGTTGATCTGACCTTCCAGCTTCCCAGCCCAGACGATGAGCAGATTTCCGACTACGAGTTTCAGCAGCAGATCGAGGCGGCATGGCAGGTGTGCGATCGCTTTGATTTGCAGACCGACATCTGGCGCGGGCGCATTTTGAAGACCGTGCGCGATCGCGAAAAGCGCGTCGGCAATGCAGGCGGCTCTGGCTTTTTGCGCTGGCTGGCGGATCGAGAAATTAGCAAAAGCCAAGCCTATAGCCTGATGGAACTGGCCGACAGCGCCGACCTGCTGCTGCAAGAGGGGCTGCTGGAGCCGCAAGACGTGAGCCAGTTCAGCAAACGCGCCTTTATCGAGACGGCTCAGGCTGCGCCGGAAGTGCAGCAAATGGTGAGTGAGGCGGCCCATCGGGGCGATCGCATTACGCGGCGAGAGGTGCGGCAGTTGGCCGACGAGTGGACTGCCATCACCTCTGACCTGTTGCCCGTTGAGGTCAAGGAAAAAGCCGCTGACCACACGCTGCCCACGCGCTATCTCGCGCCGCTGGTACGCGAAATGGAGAAACTGCCCGAAGCGCACCAGATTCACCTGCGGGACGAAGTGGCAGAAAATCCCGACATCGACACGGTGAAGCAAGTCACCGCCGAAGCCCGCTTTTTGGCAAAATACCTCAACGCCGCAACCCAGGTGCAAGCGCTCAACCGCGATGGGTTGGATCTGGAAAGCGCCCTGGAGGAAGCCCTGCGAATTGGCTGCCTAAATAGCACCGCCGACCTGGTGAACCAAGCTGCCCAGCTTGAACAGGCGATCGCCAAGCTCTACACCACTTGGCGGCGCATCGTCAGCCTGTCGGAGCGCGTCTACCTCGACAGCGGCAGCAGCACCCCCAATTTGCGATCGCTCCTTGCATATCTGACTCCGCTCTCCGGCGAAATCCTGGAACTGCAATTGGGCGACCCCACCAGCGGCACCTCCCGCCGCATTCGCCTCAAGGTCATGGCCGAAGAAGAGGGCGGCGACCCCGCCGGAGAGTGGGAGTAGAAGCCCTTTCAAGCGCGGCTTTGAGCAATACTTGGGCACTCTTGGGCACTGCTTGGGCACTGGCAATATTGGACTTCGTGACCAGATCTGCGTTACCAAATCCACCAGCGGAGAACGGGTTCCAGCACCAACTGCCGCAGGGCAAAGCCGACGAGCCGATCGTCTGTGGAGGCGGGGTTGTTGGCATTGAGCGGCAGCGTGTGGCTGAGGCGGAAGGTAAAGCGGACAAAAGGATGGGAACTGTGGAGGGCGATTGCCGGAATGGTGCCCGTCAGCACGCCGCCGCTGCCCTGGCGCGATTGGACTTGCAGCGAAACCGGGTGCTGGTTCACCGTCAGTTCCAGGCTGTCGAGCATATCGGGGGCGATTCCCAACGGGATCGCTTCGCGAATCGCCTGCTCGATTTCCAGCGTCAGCCGCACATCGGCATTGCCCGCCAGCGGCCCCGCCAGCGGCAAGTCCAGCACCGACACCGGCCCCGGCCCAGACCAGCGCGTCGCATCCTGCGGCGAAAGGCCGTTAAAGCGGCCGTTGCGCCGATGCCAGCCTTCGCCAGAGAGCGGCTGTCGAAAGTCGTAAACAAACCGCCTGCGGGAGAGGCCGGAAAACGTTTCTGGCGGATGCGTCGCCGCATAGTGGCGGGCGTAGTGCTGCTGGAGTGCCGTTTGCAGCGCGTCTGGGTCGGTGGGATTTTGTAAATCTTCGTGCTGGCGCAGCGCCTCCAGCATTTGCTGATATTGCGCGGCGAAGCGGGTTTTGGCGTGGTCGTATAGCGCCTGGTCGAGGGTGTTTTGCTGGGCGATCGCCTCGATCACCGCTGGCGACAGACCTTCCCGCCGCGATCGCTGCGTCACCACGCGCAGGTTTTGATATACCGTCGCTGGATACCAACCAAAGCGATAGTTGAGCAACTGCACCGAGGCGTGAAACTGCTCCATCAGGCCCACCCAGGCAAAGCGATCCACGCTGGCGCAGGCCGACTGGAGGCGTTCGCCCGCCGACAGCGCCGCCTCGTCTTCGTCCCAAATCGCCAACTGCCGCGTTTGAAAATTGCTCGTCCGCTGCTGCACGATCGGGTCGGGATGTTGCACAAAGCCCAGCAGGTCATGTTCCGCTGCTGCCCGCATCAGCACTTCGTATTCCGGCGTTTCCGCAGTGCCGCGCTGAGCCGCCCGCCGAAAAAATTCATACAGCGAGATCACTCGATCTACCGGGTGGCGCAGCACGGTGATGTAGACCGGGCGCGTTAGAAATTGCCGAATCAAATTGTGGCTAAAGTGTCCCCGGATGAAGCGATAGCGCGTTAGCAACTGCCGCAACTCGGCGGGCGATCGCCCCTGAGCCGCCGGGTCGAGCGCGGGCAACTGATAGGGCCCCGGTGCAATCTGGCGCACGTCGAACTGGGCATCGGCGATCGCCGTCAGGGTAGACCCCGCCGTTTTGGGAATGTGAATGTAGCAAAGCTGGTCGGTCGCCGCCAGCGGGCTATACAGGGTGGAAGCAGTGGAAAAATCGTCCATGCCGTTATCATAAACTGCCGGGTCATCTCAGCGGCAATTTTGGGATGCGTCCTTGCGCCCCCGGCCCTGCGATACACTGTTGAAGTTGAGAAATTGTAGGACTAGCAAGGCACTGGCGCAGCCGCCGGGTCTGGAGAATCGCACCTATGGCGACGTTTTTATTAGAAGTGGGGACGGAAGAACTGCCCGCCGGGTTTGTGGCGAGCGCGATCGCCCAGTGGCAGACGAAAATTCCCGCCAGCCTCAGTGAGCATTTTCTAAATCCCTCAGCGGTGAATGTCTACGGCACGCCGCGCCGTCTGGCAGTGGTGATCGAGGGCTTGCCAGAGCAGCAGCCTGATCGCGTCGAAGAGGCCAAGGGCCCGTCGGTGCAGGCGGCGTTTAAGGACGGGCAGCCGACCAAAGCAGCAGAAGGTTTTGCGCGATCGCGCGGCGTGTCGATCGACGATTTTGAAATTCGCAAAACCGATAAGGGCGAGTTTGTCTTCGTGCAGCAGACGATTCCGGGTCGCCCCACGACCGACGTGCTGACAGAACTCGTGCCCGACTGGATTTTCAAGCTAGAAGGCAAGCGGTTTATGCGCTGGGGCGATGGCGACCAGCGGTTTTCGCGTCCGATTCGCTGGCTGGTGGCGCTGTGGGACGAGGCGGTGCTGCCGCTGACACTGGTGAATGGCGGAGAAACCGTGACGAGCGATCGCCACTCCCAAGGACACCGCATCCTGCACCCCGAACCCGTCAAGATTCCCAGCGCCGCGCTCTACGTCACCACGCTGCGGAAAGCCTTCATCGAGGTAGACCCAGCGGAGCGCCGCCAGGTGATTCAATCGCAAACGGCGGCGGCGGCCAAGCGGGTCGGCGGCGTGGCAGCAGTGAATCCCGACTTGCTGGAGGAAGTGGTGAACCTGGTGGAATATCCCACCGCCGTCGTCGGGCAGTTTGACCCAGAGTTTCTGGAGGTGCCTGCCGAGGTGCTGGTGATGGAGATGGAAAGCCACCAGCGCTATTTTCCGGTGCGAAAGTCCGAAAGCTCCTTGGAACTCCTGCCCTATTTCATCACCATTTCTAACGGCGACCCCGCCAAGTCAGACATTATCGCCGAGGGCAACGGGCGCGTGATTCGGGCGCGGCTGTCGGATGGGCGCTATTTCTTTGAGGCTGACCGCAAGCAGCCGCTAGAGAGCTACCTGCCCAAGCTGGAAACCGTCACGTTTCAAGAAGCGCTGGGTTCTATGCGGGCCAAGAGCGATCGCCTCGTCAGCATTGCCGAGCGGCTGTGCGACCAACTCCAGATCGCGGGCGCAGCGCGAACCCACGTCCTGCGGGCGGCGCTGCTGTGCAAGGCGGATCTGGTGACGCAGATGGTGGGAGAGTTTCCGGAGTTGCAGGGCGTGATGGGCGAAAAGTATGCCCGCGCCAGCGGCGAACCGGAAGCTGTGGCAGTGGCGATCGCCGAACATTACCTGCCCAAGGGCGCATCCGACTCGCTGCCGCAGACCCAGACGGGGCAGGTGGTGGGGCTGGCCGACCGGATCGATACGCTGGTGGGCATTTTCAGCCTGGGCATGATTCCCAGCGGCTCCTCCGACCCCTTCGCGCTGCGTCGCGCCGCCAACGCCATCGTCCACATCGCCTGGGGCGCAAACCTGCCGCTAAATCTGGATCGGCTGCTCCAGGACGTGATTGCCGACTATCCCACGGGCACGGTGAAAGATGCCGCCGCGCTGCATCACCAACTCCGCGACTTTTTCCTAGCGCGGATTCGCACGCTGCTCCAGGAAGACCGGGGCATTGACTACGATTTGGTGAACGCAGTCGTGGGCGAAAATGATGCTGAATATGGCGATCGCGCGTTGCAGGATGTGCTGGATGTGCGCGATCGCGCCCTATTCCTCCAGTCCATTCGCCAAGACAAAACCCTGGACACGATTTATGAAACGGTCAACCGCTCGGCGCGGCTAGCCAAGCAGGGTGACCTAGACACGGCCGCCCTCGACCCCAAACCCCTGGTCGATCCAAAACAGTTTGAAAAGACCTCCGAGCAGGCGTTTTATGACGCACTAGTGGAGCTAGTGCCCGAAACGCAAGCCGCCAAAGCCGAGCGCAATTACCAAAAACTGGTGGATGCCCTGGCGAAAGCTGCGCCCGTGGTCAGCCGCTTTTTCGATGGCGAAGACAGCGTGCTGGTGATGGCGGATGACCCGGCCGTGCGCCGCAATCGGCTCAACCTGCTGGGGCTATTGCGAAACCATGCGCGGGTGCTGGCCGACTTTGGGGCGATCGTAAAGTCGTAGATTTGCCCCAACCTGTTGGCGGCAATTAAAGTCGCTATTCCAAAATCCAAAATCCTGCAATGTGTAACCTTTTATCTGCCCTTGTCTCCCAACCGCTTCTCTCAGGTGGGGCGACCGTGTACACACAAATTGCCTTGACTACGGCAAATCCGTTGAGATCCCCCTAAATCCCCCTTAAAAAGGGGGACTTCCGATCCGGTTCCCCCTTATTGAGAGGGACTTCCGCTCCGGTTCCCCCCTTTATTAAGGGGGGCTAGGGGGGATCATCTCAGGCAAATCCTGATTCAGAAGATTTGTGTGTCGCTCTGGGAGAGGGATTCAGGGTGGAGGCTGAGATGACTGCATGAGGTACATTAGTGCCTTATTTTGCAGCTTGCTTTATCTATAAAAAGTCTCGAAGAAGTTGTGCGGGCATCGCCCGGATGAGTCTTTTCACCCAATGAAATAAGGAGTGGAGTGCGATCGC